>JBHHYI010000122.1:0-12483 GCA_046757525.1 bacterium
TTTGAAGTGGTGATTTGCGGAATTGTTAAAGCCTGTTAAAAATATAGACCTCTTGGGGAGAAAAGCAAGGGATTTTTGAATGAGCAGTTCGCTGCTATCGCAGCAAAGTCATTTGCTGCACTTGTGTGATTTCTTCAAGTCAAACAGATTGCAGCAGCACCGCAACAATTCTTTCAGCGGCCTGGCCGTCCCACAAATCCGGGCGTCGGCCGGCTTTGACCTCTCCGTCCAAGATCTTCAGGCTCTCGGCGACGATGCGCTCAGACTTGTGGCCAATCACCAAATTGGTTCCTTGCGCCACCGTGACCGGTCGCTCCGTATTTTCGCGCAAAGTCAGGCACGGGACCCCCAGCACCGTGGTCTCTTCCTGAATGCCCCCGGAGTCGGTCAACACAAACAGGCTCTCAGACATCAGCTTGAGAAAATCCAAATAGCCCAGCGGGTCGGTTACGATTAACCGCGGCATTTCACTCAGTCTGTCCTGAAAGCCGAACCGGTTTAGCCGTTCTCGGCTGCGTGGGTGCATCGGGAACACGATGGGAAGGTGCGTTTGGACTTCCTTTAAAGCCTGGAGAATATCCAGGAATTGCTCTCGAGAGTCCACGTTGCTGGGACGGTGCAGGGTGAGCGCCGCATATTTTTGCGGCTGCAAGTTCAATTGTTCCAGAATAGCCGACGCCCGAGCTCGACCCAAATGCTGCAAGAGGGTGTCGATCATGACATTGCCGACGAAGTGAATTCTCCTGCGGTCGATGCCTTCTTTGAGCAGATTCTCTTCCCCACTCTTTTCCGTGACAAAAAGGGAATCGGAAATCTGGTCGGTCAAAATGCGATTGATTTCTTCCGGCATGCTGCGGTCAAAACTGCGCAGGCCCGCCTCGACGTGCGCCACTTGCACGCCCTGCTTCACGGCCACCAGTCCGCAGGCGATGGTGGAGTTCACGTCGCCAACGACCACCACCACGTCCGGCCGCCGCTGCAAGAAGACCTGCTCAAAGGCGATCATGATCCTGCCGGTTTGGGCGCCATGATGGGCAGAGCCAACGCCCAGGTAAAGGTCAGGTTCGGGAATGCCCAAATCCTCAAAGAACAGCTTGGACATGACAGCGTCGTAATGCTGTCCCGTGTGCACCAGCGTAGCTTCGATCTCCGTGTGCTTTTTCATCTCAGCCATGATTGGCGCAATCTTCATGAAATTCGGACGGGCACCGACCACATTCATGACTTTCAATTTCATGGATTCCTTGCCTTCATTCTTCTGTATTGGATAAAAATGAGTACACCAATTAAAGCAATTTTTGACTCTTAATCAACAACTTAATCGTGGAGTTAGTATCGGCACCACCGGCGACGGCCGTCCCCCCGTGGTTGCAGCACAATCCGAATGAAACCCTGAGATAGGGTCTTCATTCAGTGTGCTTCAGTGTTCAACTTTTCCCTTTTACTTTAAACACCGAAGCGCACCGAAGAACACTGAAGGTTTCTGATTTGCAGTCGAAGGCAGGTTTGGGTTTTCGGTGATTTTTAGTGTGCTTCAGTGATCCATTTTCTACTTTTGAATTAAACACCAAAGGTCACTAAATTTTTCTGATTGGTAGGTTTGGCCGCTCACACGTTTCTGATTCGCTCGACCAGGTTGGAAATGGATCGGATGGATTCGAAGTTTTCGGGGATCACTTCTTCATCGGGGATGATGACGTTGAATTTCGCCTGCAAAAAGGTCACCAGTTGCTGAATGCCAAGGGAATCGATGATGCCTTTCTCCAACAGCGGAGCATCTTCGCTCAACAGAGACTCATCTCTTTCAAACATCATCTCTTGCAGCAGAAATGTCTTAATCACAGCTTCGTGGCTTTCCATTCTTCTCCTTTAAAGTTGTTAACCTGAATATCAGTGTTCCGAGTCTTTGTTTAAGTTTGCTTGGTCAAAGTGGGTTTGTCGATCTTACCGGTAGAGGTCTTGGGCAGAGTTTCCCGGAACTCTATTCTTTCCGGCACCATGTATTTGGGGATGCGGTCGGCGCAGAAACTTTCGATGTCGCTGGCACTCACGCCGTTGGTGTTATTCAAGACTACAAACGCTCTGATGCGGTTGCCGACGAGGTCATCCGGCACCGCTACCACGGCAGCCTCTTTCACTTCCGGATGGCTGTACAGCACCGATTCAATTTCGCCCAACTCAATCCGGTAGCCGCGACTCTTGATCATGTGGTCCCGGCGCCCGATGTAAATGTAATTGCCGTCTTCATCCAGGGTCACCACGTCCCCGGTTTTGTAGACCTTCTCCTGAAAGTTGGGCTGGGCCGGATTGATCAGGAAAACTTTGTTGGTCTTTTCAGCATCGCCCCAGTAGCCTTGCGCAACACAGGAGCCCCGGGCGTAGAGCTCCCCTTCTTCGCCGGGCTGGCTCACTGTTCTCCCATCGTCCATCAGGCCAAACACTTCCATATTCTTACAGGTCTTGCCGATGGGAATGGGTTTAGTGCGCTCGGAAGACAATTTCGACACCTGGTAATAGGTGATGACGTTGGTCTCCGTAGGACCGTAGAGATTGAAGTATTCTGCGCCAGGAATGAGCGCCATGAGTTTGCGCAGATACTTTACCGGGAAGACTTCACCGGCGAAAAGAATGGTGCGCAGCTTTGAAAACGTGTAACGCTCGAGTTTTCCGTGCAAGGTCATCATGGATAGAATGGACGGCACCGAATACCAGACCGTGATCTGATTGTTTTCGATCCAGTCGGCGACTCCGATGGGAAAAGTGGACAGCCCTTCAGGAACCAGCACCAGAGTAGCGCCGGCTTTGAAAGCCACAAAAATGTCGAAAATGGAGAGGTCGAAATGCAGCGGCGCGTGGTTAGACAGACGATCGTCCGCGGCAACCGCGAAAGCATCCTGTGCCCAGTTCACGAAAGTCAACGCGTTTAAGTGGGAAATCATCACGCCTTTGGGCACGCCGGTAGAGCCTGAGGTGTAAAGGATGTAGGCCAGATCGGTTTCGATGCTGGCGTTTTCTCCTGAGGAGACTTGTTCTTTCCCCACGATTTTGCTCCACGGGATCAGCTCCACGCCAGGAATTTGCCCCACCTCGGCCAGGTCATCGGTGAGCACCACGACCGCCAGCGGATTGCGCTCAGGAAACATCTGCGGGAGAGTTGGTGCTTTTTTTGTGGAAGTCAGGAGGCACTGGATGCCGCAGTTTTCAATGATATAAGCCAGGCGGGAAAGCGGCGCATTGGGATCCAACGGTACGTAAACCGCACCTGCTTTTAAGATTCCGTGAATGCTCACGATCGATGGAATGGATTTGTTGATGTAAATTCCCACGCGATCGCCCCGCTTTACACCATTCTCCTGCAACACCGCGGCCAGCTTGTCGGTTACTTCGTCCAGCTCCTGGTAAGTGATTCTCTTGTCACCATAAACCACGGCGTCTTTCTGCGGAAAGTTCTTTGCTGAATTGATTAAAAGATGTTGGAGCAAATAGACCATTCCAGAAACCTCCTCAAATAATTAATGAGTAACGTCAACCCCCCAGGGAGATTAAAGACCCAGGTATCGAGCAATAATGTTTCTCTGAATCTCAGAGGTCCCCGAATACAGGGTTCCGCCGATGGAATCTCTGAGATCGCGCTCTAACTCAAACTCCGTGGTGAAGCCGTAGCCGCCGTGAATTTGAATGGCGTCCAGGCAGGTTTTTATCCACGATTCACTCATGTACAACTTGGCGATGGCCGCCTCCATGGGCGCGGCGCCTTTGGTTTTCTTCAGCCAGGCCACTTTGTACAGAATCAGACGCGCGGTTTCCATGCGCACTTTCATGTCGACAATTTTGTTGGCCACCGACTGGAACTTTCCGATGGGTTTGTTGAACTGCTTGCGCTCTTTGGCATAATTTACGCAGGTCTCGATTTGTCTCTCCATGCCGCCCAGATAGCTGGCCAGGATGCAGCTCCTTTCCCACTCCATGGACTCGTTAAAAATCGCGGCGCCAGCTCCCACCCGGCCAAGTCTGTTGTTGGCTGGCACTTTGCAGTCCTCAAAGACCAATTCCGACATGGGGGAGGTCTTCAGGCCCATCTTGCTAATCTCCTTGCTGACCTGAAATCCAGGGAAATCTTTCTCAACGATAAATCCGGTGACGCCCATGAAGCCTCTACTTTTGTCCACGGTTGCGAAGACCACAAAGATATCGGCAACCGGGCCATTGGTTACGAAAGTCTTGGTGCCGTTGAGAATGTAATAGTCTCCTTGCAGCTCCGCTGTGGTGCTCAGGCTAAAGGCATCGGAACCGGAACCTGGCTCGCTCATTCCGTGCGCGCCAATCCATTCGCCGCCACAAAGTTTGGGCAAATAGCGATGTTTTTGTTCTTCGCTGCCAAATTTGAAAACAGGCATCTGCACGCTCCACATCTGTGCATTGATGCCGAAAATCAAGCCACTATCTTTGCAAGCGTAGCCCAGGCCCTCCATGACCAGCATGGTCGTTAAAATGTCCTGGTCGTGGCCGCCATACTCTTTCGGAAAAGGCAAACCCTGCACGCCAAACGCGGCACATTTGTTCCAATCTTCGCGGGAGAACGTTGCGTTCTTGTCGCGCTCAATCAGGTCGTAACTTAACTCTTTGTTAGCAAACTCGATGGCAGCCCTCTTGAACTCCATTTGCTCAGCAGACCAACTAAAATCCATGGTTCCTCCTGCAAAGAAATCGAACATAACCGTCTATGGAAAGACGGATGAAAAATTTAGGGTGGAATCAAAGTAAGACCGAATCGGCAAAAGATGCAAGCAATATCGCAATTGTTAACAAAAAATTTTTCAATCCAAATTTCCTTTATGACATCTTAAGAAGATTAGATACAATCTTCAGGAATTGGCGAAAATCTGACCACAAATCGCTCAATTTAGGAGTTATGTATTGACAACTTTAACAAATTGTCCTATATTAATTAAAGTGGACTCTCTGCTGATAAAAGACGCGTTGCTAATTGCAACCATGGACGACGGCCTGACAGAAATCCGAAACGGCCACGTTTACATCCGCGACCGCCAAATAGCCGCCGTAGGGTACGGTCATTTTGAAGGCATGGCAGACAAGACCATCGACGCCACCGACAAGGTTGTTTTGCCCGGATTGGTGAACACACATCACCACTTCTTTCAAACTTTGACCCGCAACCTGCCGGCGGTGCAAGAGGCCCCTCTGTTCAAATGGCTGACCACCTTGTACGAAATCTGGCGGGAGTTGTCGGCTGAAGCAGCCTATACCAGCGCGAAAGTTGCCCTGGCCGAGCTTCTGCTTTCAGGCTGCACCACCACAAGCGATCATCTCTACTTGTTTCCTAAAGACCAGTCCAGTTATCTGATCGACGAAGAGATCAAGGCGGCAAAAGAGTTAGGGATTCGTTTTCACCCAACCCGGGGCTCCATGTCCAAGGGGCACACTCTGGGCGGCCTGCCGCCGGACGACATCGTCCAAACAGAAGAAAAGATTCTCCAGGACTGCCGCCGGTTAATCGAGAAATATCACGACGCGGACGACTTTTCCATGTGTCGTATTGCCCTGGCGCCCTGTGCGCCTTTTTCAGTAACTTCTGAGCTCATGCGAGCTACCGTGGAATTGGCCCGGGATGCCGGGCTGCGCTGCCACACGCACCTTGCCGAAACCCGCGACGAGGAGCGGTATTGCCTGGAAACTTACGGCTGCCGCCCGGTGGAATACCTCGAATCGCTTGGGTGGCTTGGCGCCGACGTTTGGTTGGCACATTGCATTCACTTGAACGACGGAGAAATCCAACAATTTGCAGAAACGGGCACCGGTGTGGCCCACTGTCCCACCTCCAACCTGCGGCTGGGTTCGGGTATCGCCCGCGTACCGGAGATGCTGCAGGCGGGCGTACCGGTTGGTTTGGCCGTGGACGGTTCGGCCTCCAACGACACCTCCAACCTGCTCATGGAGCTGCGTCAGGGACTTCTGGTTCATAGACTGGGAGCGAACAAAAACTGGCTCACGGCAAGGGATCTCTTTTGGCTGGCCACGCGTGGCGGTGCGAAGCTGTTGGGACGTACGGACATCGGCAGCATCGAGGTGGGGAAGGCGGCAGATTTGATTCTTATCGACACCGACAAACTGAGTTACGCAGGCGCCATGAACGACCCACTTGCGGCCGTTCTGTTCTCCAATTCAAATTTCACGGTCCATACCACGATTGTAAACGGGAAAGTTGTGGTACAAGATGGCACCTTGGTGCCTGCGGCAGTGCAGCACTTAATTCGTGCGGGAAAAGAGATGGCAGCGCGACTTCTGGCAACAGCCAACCGAAAGAGCGATATGGAATTCGGTAAGCTGCGAAAACCTTTCGTGGTAAGGGCTAAAAGAACAATTAGGGTTTAACGATTTAAGGACTTGTCATTCTACACAAAACCAGGAAATAATATGAGCACACTCCCCAACCTCAAAGGCTACCATCGACCCAAGTCGATTGCGGAGGCTCTGGCCCTCCTTGAAAAAAACTCGGGTTCCATTTTAGTTATCGCCGGTGGAACCAAATTGGTGCTCTCTAATGACCAGACGGTGCAAGAGCTTGTGGACATAAGCGCCCTGAATCTCGATTACATCAAAGAGGACAACGGCGTGGTTCGCATCGGTGCAACCACTACGCTGCAGAAAATGGCAGAAAGCCCCACTTTGAAAAAGATGACCAACGGCCTTCTTGCCAAGGCAGCGCTGCGCACTCACTATTCCAGGATGATCCGGAATGTGTCTACGTTGGGCGGGGAGCTGGTTACGACCACACCGCTCTCGGTTTTATACTGCGCACTGCTCGTGCTGCAAGCGCAGGTAAGAATCGCTGGCGGAGAGGAATTCGCACTGGCCATGAACATCTTTCTCAACAAAAAAGGGTTGGGAGGAGGCTTGCTCATCGAAGTCTTGATCCCAGAGATGGCCGACCACAGCTACGCAGCCCTGGTGCCGGTGAACATCCAATCTGCGGTCGCGCCGGTTATCTGCGCCTGTGCCCGTGTAACCTTGAGCAGTGGTTTTTGCAAGGCGGTCAAGATTGCCGTCACTGGCACTGCACCGGTGCCCCACCGCTTGCATGCCGCTGAACAAGTCCTCGAGGGCAAGTTGTTTTCCCCGGCCATCATTGCTGAAGCGGCGGGAGTCGCCTACGAGACCGTGCAACCGATTTCAGACAGCCTGGCCAGTGCAGAATACCGGCAAGAAGTTTGTCAGGTCGTGGTTGAAAGAGCGCTGTCAGAATGCTTGGCTCGTGCTGAGGAGAGCGAATAAAGCATGCGAATCACACTAACAATCAATGGCAAGAAAAAACTCTTAGACATTCCTGCCAATCGCACGTTAATCGATCTGTTGCGGGCCCAGAATTTCTGGAGCGTTAAGCACGGCTGCGAAACCGGCGAGTGCGGCAGTTGCGCAGTCATCGTGAACGGCATGGTGGTGAATTCGTGTATGATGCTGGCTGCACAAGTCGACGGCAAGTCCATTGAGACCCTGGAGCGCCTGGGCACCGCCGAGGACATCCAGTCTTTGCGGGAAGCCTTCGAGGACTTTGGCACTGTGGAGTGCGGCCATTGTGTGCCTGGCATGATCATATCGGTCAAAGCACTTCTGGATAAAAACTCTGAACCCACAGAGGGCGAGCTTCGAGAAGCTCTGGCCGGGAACCTCTGTCACTGCACTGGCAACGCTAAACCGATTCAGTCTCTGGTAAAATCTGTAAAGAAAATGCTCAACAAATAGATGCCAATCCTACACGACAGTTCAGTGTAATCATGCCTACCAAAAAAGAAATCATCGTGGTTGGAGACCGCGTCCTCATCTCCCTCGATAAGAACCAAAACCGCACTGAGTTTGGTTTGTACTTGCCACCGGGCGTTAAAGAAAAGGAAAAAGTTCGCGGTGGCTACGTTGTCAAAGTAGGCCCTGGCTATCCCATGCCCGACCTTAACGCAGTCAATGACGAACCGTGGTCCCCGGCTCCCAAAAGCCGCCACAAATACATTCCCCTCCAGGCCCAAATTGGCGATTATGCCATTTTTCTCAGCGGCTCAGCCGTGGAAATTGAGTTTGAAGGTAAAGAGTACGTGGTTGTTTCGCAGTCGTCCATTCTGGTATTGGTGCGGGACGAATTCACAGACTTGGAAGTGGAAGATTAAGACGCATTGTTTGCCATCATGAAGCACACGCAGAAATGTTCGTGCCTAAGAGAGACTTTGACACGTTTAGTTTGTATTTTGGCTCAAAATCATTTAGTTTATGGACCATAAACAAAATGGAGTAAAGCGGTGAATGCGACGTCAACAGTACTTAGAGATCTGGGGGTGACCGAAAGGGATGCGATTCGTGAATTTGCCTTGCTCAATGCTTCACAAAGAGCCGCTGAATTCACCCAAGAGTGTGAGGTTTTTGAAGCAAAATACAACATGTCGTTTCAGCAGTTTGAACAAAAGTTGCAATCACGCGATGAAGAAGTTTTCGAACAAGAGGACGACTATCTTAGTTGGAAATTTGCAATCGAGGGGGCAGCCTATTGGCATGAAAAGATCGAGCAATTAAAGCAAGAATCATGATTTCCACACCTGTTTACCCCTTAGTTTAACCCCGGGGAAAAATCTCGGCGTGCTCGCGGCATAGGCACGGTAAGCCTCCCCAAACTCCTCCGCCACCATTTGCTCTTCACGGCGCGCCAGCCAGACGTAAGCCCCGACTAAGATCGGCCAGAAAATCAAAGTGATCACAGACGGCCAGTGTAAAATCCAGCCAAAAGTAAACAAAAATATGCCGGTATATTGTGGGTGACGCAGGTAGCGGTAAATTCCGGTGGTGACCAATCCCTGTGCCTTGTGAATTTTTCGCCAGCCCAAAGCGATAAGCAGCAGACCGCTCATGGTGATCCAGGTCCCCAGAATTGGCCCGGCATGGCCCAGGGTTCGATGGGCCCACTCGTGCAGGGACGGCACTTGCACCAGCGGGGAAATCAAGAAAATCAACAAGGGCCAGCCAAACATTTCGGTCATCAAAGCAATGACAAACGCGATGAAAACGCCTTTCGATTTCCAGGTGCTCATGGTGGAACGGCGGTAAGGCAGCAGCGCAAGAAAAGCCACCACAATGACGATGTTGAGAGCGATCAGACCACTTCTGCCAAAATGAGCTCGAATCCATTGCACCGTAACGGGCGGCCCACTGTGATTAAACAGCTCAACAGCATAGATAGCGACGAACAAAAGCAGGGCTGTTAAACCGATCCAGGTAAAGACTTTTTGGTTTGAATTCATTGAACGCATTTTCCTAAGTAGTAATTGACCGAAACTCCCAAAATGTCATTTCGACGCAGTCCGGCTACTGCCGGACGGAGGAGAAATCTGGTTGCACAAGTACTTGGTATCTTGGTGCTTAGCCAGATTTCTCATCAGGCATTCGCCTGATTCGAAATGACAGTCGTGAGATGAGTTTTCCTTCAAACACTAAGTATCTAATTCTGTTCAATCGCAAACGATAGTCCTCAGAGACTTGCCACCGCGCTCTTTCTCCCCGCGTTTGCTTTCTTCAAATAATCCAACAAGGGCTGGTAATACTCCAGCATGGCGCGGGCGCTCAAGTCTTCACCGGTGAGCTCCTTCAATACTTTGCGCCAATCCTTGCTGGCGCCGGGCCGCATGATTTTCTTCAAGAAGTCGCCGACTTCTTTGTGGCCATAGTAATTGCAATTGTGCGGATCTTGATGCAAAATGTGTTTGGCGATATAATCGTGCAGATGAAATTTCAGCACGCAAGAAAGGGCGTAGTCATAATATTGCGCCGGATCGTTGTTGATGTGGGTTTTGCTGGCTGCATCGCAGTACTCTTCGCCCCGCGGCGATGGCGGCACGATTCCCTGGAACTTCTCCACATATTGCCACCAGCGCTGATTGAACTGATCTTTCGGCAAATCCTCTTCGTACAAATCGTGCTCGAAATGAGTCATGGTGCCGGCCGCAAAAGGAATGAAGACCACGGAGCTGCTGGAGAGGGCGTCGTTCAAGAGCCACTGGGTCTGATCGATCTCAACATCTTTGGCAAGCAGACCCGATTGTTCCAGGTAAGGCCGCTGAGAGGAGGCAATTGCCATTAAGTCGCCCATGCCCTCGTGGTAACTGCGATTGGCACCGGCGCGCAGAAGCAGTGGCACGTCGGGGTTGGAATACTCGATGTAGTAGTAAATATGTCCCAACTCGTGGTGCGCGGTCCGGAACCAGCGGTTGTTCGGTTCCACACTCATCAAAGAGCGGTAGTCATCGGCCAGGTTTAAATGCCAGGCAGAGGCGTGGTTATTCTTCTTGCGTTTGGAACCTGCTGGCACGGGATACAGGTCGGAGCGCTGCCAGAAATTCTCGCTTAAAGTGTCAAAGCCAATGCTGACGTAAAAATTCTCGGCCTGGCGCACCACCCATTCCTTGGTTTTGTCACGAAATAGATCGTCCAGATTCACTGCTTCCACAATGCCGGGCCAATTCTGTCCCCAGCGGTTGGGCAGCCAGTGGGCTGGCAGCTTGCCCGGCACCGGCTGGTGGTAGCGCCTGGCCAACTCGTAGCGCACATACGTGTGGAGCTCTGAATAGAGGGGGCGCAGTTGTTCAACCAACTGATCCATGAGGTCCATCATTTCCGGTACAGTCATGCCATAGTCAGCAACTTCCAGAGCGAAAAAGGAACTATACCCCATTTCGCGCGCCACTTTGTTGCGCAGTGTCTGCAAATCGGCAAGTCCGTCTTTTAATACCTTGCCCACTTCCTTGCTGGCTTCCCAGGCGGCCAGACGTTCGTCCAGGTCTCGGGACTCCACCAGGATTCGATCGATTTCATTGGTCGTCACGATCTTAGCCTTGCCTCGTTTGTCGCGCAGCACGAAATCAAATCCGTAGAGCAAGCTGTTTTGCCTGGTTTCGGCCTGGATTAGCTTGTCGACCACTTCTGGAATGGTGCCAGGCCGGTGGGCCGCCATCAGGAGTATTTTGTTTAACTGCAAAACTTGCTGCCGCTTGAGTCGGTCCTTTTTCTCGAGCAGCGATTTTGTGTTTTCGATGACCTCCTTGCTGCCGACAAACTCTGACAGAGCCTTGTCCGCAACTACGCTCAGGCTGTCATGAAGGTCGCTGATGTCGGTGTTGGCCAGCCAGGAAGCCTTGCTGGATTCGTAATCCAGACCCTGGTATTTCTTAGTGTAGTTGGCGAGGAAGGCCTCGGCCTCCTTTTGCTCCGGATTGGGGCCACACGCTAACTGCACTAAAAAGACACAGGCTAAAGCGAGTAGATATCTTTGAGATCTCATCAGCTACTCCTTTCTCTAAAAATGGAACTTCTAACAAAAGCTCGCAGCACCGATGGTGACGGAATGAGGCGAAGTGCACTCACACGCTAATGTTGCCTGGTCAGCAAAGGACGCTTCGGCCGCCGCGACATTGGCGTTACAAAGCGTGAGCGTTTTCTACGACTGTCTGGCACTGAACTTCAACAACTTAGCCGCGAACTCCCACATAACATAAACTTCTACTGCAAAGGGCAAAAAGCCGACAAACCCGATGAGGGGCATTTCAAATAGCTTTGGATGCGACAAATAGGGAAAAGTGTAAACCCACTTTGCCGTGGCCCAGTAGTTCCAAAACTCCCACAAAAGTCCGCAAATCAACCCGGCTAAGAACAATGAAAGCAATTTGTTCAAGCGGCCGCTTTCCAACTCCCGGAACAGCGATTTTGCCCCGATGAAATAATTCACGGGATCGAGGAAAAAGACAAATCCCATCCAAACCGGACCGAAAAGAAAGGCCGCAATATTCGCAGGCAAGACAATAGGTAAGACCAGGAAAAGGCAGCCCACCGACATAATCAGAACCAGGGTCGTCTGTTTAAAAGAAAACGGCTTGACCTTAATTGCGTCAAACAAACCGGTCAGGTCGATCAGCTCACTGGTAAGCAGCACGCCAGGGAAAATGGTGGCAAACGCCCAGAAATAACCCCAATAGCGCAAAACCACATTTTGCGGCAGTCCCACGTAGGCCCAATTGTGTAAATGCAGGTTGTAGGCCTCAAATATAAGCCAACAGGCCACCGAATAGGGGAGCATGAACAAGAATTGACGTAGGCGATTGGAGATCAGCGAATGGCCCCGCGCCTTGAAGATCAAAGCATCTGCAAACAGAATGTAGCCCGACCACATAATGGGTGTAAACCAGCTTTTGACGAATTCACTGTCCCGGACCAACAAATATTCCGCAGCTCCCATCGCCAACAGGCCTACCCAACCGTACCATTTAAAAGCCTGAGGTGTTAAAGCAACGCTGTTTCTGGAATTCTCAGTCATTTCTTCCTGATCGTAAAGAGGGCATCACCTGAGCGAAATGAGAGCACACTGAACGTCCTGAAAACGCCGAACTTAAGCACTGCACAAAACTATAAATTGCGCACCAGCTTTCGCGTCAGGTT
>JBHHYI010000123.1:0-12436 GCA_046757525.1 bacterium
AGATGCCCGGATTCTATTCTGACTCTTAACATGCTCTTATAGGAAACGCTCCTCTGGAGCGGAATGACAGTTGTTTCTCTTTGAGCACAAAGGTAGTCGTCCTGAGTAGTCCCGACCGCTTTTGGGTCGGGACATATCGAAGGGCGACGGCCGTCACCCCTCGATACGGTCACTTGAACAACAGTGACCTACTCGGGATGACTCGCACAGTGCTGTTAGGAAACGTTCCTTGAGTTGGTTGCAAAAATCAGCGAAGCGAAATCCGGCAGCCGCCGGATATTTTTGCAACCGAACGGTTCTGTAAAATATGTCATGCGGACTGATTATTACACTCCACCTACGCCTCTTACGAATAAAACGACTCTGGTCGTCGGGTGCTTATTTGAATCACGATGAATTAGTCTCTTTGTTAAAAACCGGCCAGCTAATTTAGTTCCAGCAGATTTTTCGGAAACGGGGATTGGTCAAGGCGCGGCGGATCTTCACGATCTGGCTAAACGCTCCTCTTCGTCCCACTTTTTGAGCGTTTTGCGATTGCGGAATTTTATGGCGAGAATGACACTCAAGAAAAGCAGTAGAATCAGAATCCAGAGATAGGTTTCAAAATCGAGCAGAAAATGCCAGCGGTACTTTTTCTCCACGTATTGATTCCATTCCCACTCAAAATCGATGAGGTCCAGCCCAAACGAGTCTAAGAATAGCGTGTTAAAAGTTCCTTGATTCTTGAGCCCCCTGATCAATTGCGTCAGGGCCTCGTACCCAAACTTTTCTTCTAAGAACAGAATGGCTGAGTAGCTCTCTTCGTAAGCGAGTCGAGCCTTTTCCTTCTGAAAGTCCAACACATCGTCGATCTCGTCCAGCGGAACCAGGGAATTGCTGATCAAAGCCTTGGAAATGGCTTTGCCTCCCGAAAACTCCTGTTCTTTCGAAAAATAGACTGCAATCCCTTCGTTGAACCATCGGGGAATGGCCTCCGGGTGCTCCACGGCTTGACCTACCAGAATGTGTGTCAACTCATGTAAGACTAAATTGTGAAAAGTATCGAAGGTGTTGGCCAGGCTCGGCGACTTTATGATGATTAAGTTCCTGACGGGATCTGCCACCCCTTCGCCCCAGTCGGGAATGTGTTTACCGGTCAACTCATTAAAGATGTGTTCGGACGGGCACAGAAAGACCTTCACCGGTTTGACCAAATCGACTCCGAGCTTCGTTCCCAGCTCTCCGTATCCGGTCTCGAGCATGGTAGAGAGCTGCTCGGCGATTTTTTCATCGCTTTCAGCGTAATAAATTTTGAATAATGGAGATTCGAGGGTAAACCACTTGGTCGGAAGGGTAACTAAACTGGGAAACAAAAGCAGAGCAATATATTTTAGTTGCGTTAAATTCAAATCTTCTTAAGCGCCTGTTCTAAATCAGATATTAGGTCTTGCACATCTTCGACCCCGACCGAAATCCGCACCAGACCATCGGTGAGGCCGAAACGATCTCGTTGTTCCTTTGGCACCGAAGCGTGGGTCATGGAAGCGGGGTGACTGATCAGACTTTCGACGCCGCCTAAACTTTCGGCCAGAGAAAACAAAGAGACGTTTTCTAACAAAGCTTTACCTCGTTGCCAACTTCCCGTTTCGAATGAAACCATGCCTCCGAAACCTGGCTTGCCTTGCGGGTCCAGTTGTTGTTTCCTGGCCAGTTCATGCTGGGGATGGGAGGGCAACCCGGGAAAGATGACCTTCTCCACAGCGGAATGCCTTTCCAGGTAACGTGCGATGGTTAGAGCGTTGCTGTTGTGCCTGGGCATGCGCAAATGCAAGGTTTTGGTGGAACGCAAGATGAGCCAGCAATCAAACGGGCTGGGCACGGCGCCCACGGCATTTTGCAGGAAGGCCAGCCTCTCGGCAATCTTTTCGCTGTTGACCACCACGACGCCGCCGACAACGTCGCTGTGTCCGTTGAGGTATTTGGTGCTGCTGTGCACGACGAGGTCGGCCCCCAATTCCAGAGGCCTTTGATAATAAGGACTCAAGAAGGTATTGTCGACGGCGAACAACAAATCGCGGGTCTGGCAAAATCTGGCGATCTCGCTGAGGTCGGAAAGTCGCAGCATGGGATTGGTTGGCGTCTCCACAAAAAGCATGCGCGTGTCTGGCTGAACGGCCTTCTCGATGTTCTCCATCTTTGACGTATCTACAAAACTGAAAGAGAGACCGTAGTCGGTCATGATTTGCTGAAAATAGCGATAGGTGCCACCGTAAACATTGTCGGTCACGACGACGTGATCGCCCTGCTTCACCAATCCCATGACCGCCGCAATGGCTGCCATGCCGGAACTGAACGCACAGCCGAACGCCCCTTTCTCCAGGGCCGCAATGTTTTTTTCCAGGGCCAGGCGCGTGGGATTGGCGGTTCGGCCATATTCATAACCTTTGTGCACGCCGGGAGATTCCTGCACATAGGTAGCGGTTTGGTAGATCGGCGTAATGATAGCGCCGCTATCTGAATCCGGCTGTTGACCCGCATGTACGGCATCGGTGGCGAATCCCATGCTTCCTCCAAATCTTAAGACGCGATGAACTCCAACAGGTCTGATTTTGTGATGATGCCAACAATGGTGTCGCGTTGCTGGATCAACACCGCAGGATTGTGGCGGGTGAGCCATTTCTTGACTTCTTCAATATTGCTGTTGAGGCTCACCGTGGGAAAGCTGGGCTTCATGATTTCTTTGACCGGCTGATCGATGAGCATGCTGTTCTCAATGACCCGTTCCATGAGATCGCTTTCCTCTAAACTGCCAACGGCTTTGCCGTCCTCGATCACGGGCAGTTGCGAGATGTTGTATTCTCTGATTTTCCCCAATGCCACGCGCACCGCATCGCCGGGATCGACGAAGATCAACTCCGGAAAACTTGCATCTTTTTCCTGCAAAACCCGCTTCAGGGAAATTGTTTCCAAATCGAGAAAGCGATTCTCCTGCATCCACTCATCGGAGTAGAATCTGGACAGGTAGCGTTCGCCTGTATCGGGCAAGATGACCACCATCACTTTGTCTGCGGGCAAATCCCTGGCTACTTTCAAAGCGACGCTGACAGCCGTACCGCTGGAACCGCCGACAAAAATGCCCTCTTCTCTGGAAATTTTCCGCGCCATGTTGAAGGATTCCTTGTCGGTAACCGTGTGAATTTCGTCGATGTATTCGAAGTGCAGGGTGCCCGGGATGATGTCTTCGCCAATGCCTTCGACTTTGTAAGGCGTAGCTGCGGTCATTTTTTTCGTGTAAAAGAAGTCCTTGACGATGGAACCCAACGGATCAGCGCCAATGACTTTTATCTTGGGATTTTTTTCCTTCAAGAATTTGCCGGTTCCGCTGATGGTTCCGCCGGTGCCAATGCCAGCCACAAAATAATCGATCTTCCCGCCGGTTTGCTGCCAGATCTCCGGTCCCGTGGTGCGATAGTGGGTCGCTGGATTTTCTTCGTTGTAGTACTGATTGGCCAAAATGGCGTTGGGTGTTTCCCGTACGATTTTCTTGGCGACTTCGTAGTAACTTTCAGGAGACTCGGGCGGGACCGCGGTTGGCGTGACGATGACGTCGGCGCCATAGGCCTTTAGCAGCCGCACCTTCTCAGCACTCATTTTATCTGGCATGGTAAAAATGGCTTTGTAGCCCTTCAAAGCAGCCACAAGCGCCAGGCCAGCCCCGGTGTTACCGGAGGTAGACTCGACGATCGTGCCGCCGGGCTTCAGGCGCCCTTCCTTTTCAGCGGCCTCGATAATCGAGAAGGCGATTCGATCCTTAATGCTACCCGCAGGATTAAAATACTCAACCTTGGCCAGCACCGTTGCGCTAATCCCTGCCGTTACCCTGTTGAGCTTGATCAAAGGTGTGTTACCAACCGTCTCCAAGACGCTGTTTAAATAGGCGGCTTTCATGTTAATTTCTCCTAATGCCATTCATGATTCAGTGTTGGTTCAGCCTTTCAATCACAGAATCAACCAGGATTAATAAAACATTCTTGGCGCTCCTGGGTTCCGCTATTCGGCAAAATGTGAAGTAAGTCTGTTTCTCAACACTGATGTTAGCGTTTAGCAATGGACCCGACACGTTTTTTGAGGGTTGATTCAAGTTGGCTGCCACCACCAGAGGTAAATCATAATGGGAAGTCACAAAATCGATGGTGGATTTTGCTGCGGTGTAGGACTCGAGGTTGTTCCAATCAAACAAAACGATGTAGCCCAGCAGTTTCCTCGAAACTAAATCCCAGGCTAATTGTAGATTGTGGCCTGAGATATTCAGACCATACAGGTGAAGCAAGAGCTGCCGATTTACAGCTAACTTACCAAAAATCAAAGAATCATTTTGAATTTTTATTTCATCGCAGACCGTCTTAATAAATCGTTTCTTGATCTCGTTTTCCGAACCCAAAATTGCAATTTCACCGATTCTCATAATGATGATTTTGCTTGCTCAATTTCCTTCGAAAGTTTCTCGCGTATCATTAGAAGCTCGCTTTTGTGCAAATAGATCTGGTTTTGTATTGGAGGCCTGACCTCTGAATTATTTGTCAACTTGTTGTGCGATTCAGGTTGGCTGCTTCCGCCTGCCGGTTGCGCTTTATTCTCAGACCCGCTGGCCTCTCCTGTACTGGTCAAAAATTTTGAGATCAGTTTTTCCAATCTGACCTGGTGGTTGAGGCTGCCGTTTTTGTAGTTATTGCGCAGCGGGTTACCATTCTTGCAGGTTGGTTCGGAGGTTACCTCCTTCAATGAACCCCTGGAAAAGAGCTTTCCAATGATCTTGAGGGCTTTCAAATCGTCTAATTCGCTCGACTCAATCAGATCGATGACTCTGCTTTTGCCGTTGATCAGTTGGATTAGTTCTTTTTCGTTTTCGGATAATCTGTCCTGGGCCAGCCTGGGGCTTTTTTGGACCACAACACCAAGAGGCGGCAAGCGCTTGCTGAGTTGCACCCATCGGTCACGGCGAATGGAAGCCTGATAAAGCAGCTTACTCATGGAATCCCTAATCACCCGGGGTCTGTCGATGTCTTGGATGTCAACCCGAAATGAGCCATCTGTCCAGGTAATCATTCGCATGATGGCCTCGTTGGGGTCCAGATTCTCCAGAGTAGAATCATAGACTTCCCCGGACTTCATGAAGACAGTGCCTTCCCTGGAATCTTGTTGCAGCTTAATAAGGCCGGTCTTTCCGCCGATTTCCAGCGTTCTGAGCAAATCCACCAAATTCATTTCGCTCAACTTTCCGGAGAATCCTTTAGTTTTGTTGCGCGAAGTCGACTGCAAGATTTCGATCTCTTTCAGAATAATTTCGAGACGGACCAGCACTTCCATGCTTTGAAACGGTTTGGTTATGTAGTCGTCAACCCCTAATCTGATGCTGTGTACCCGTTCATCGACGGTGCGGTGCCGGCTCATCAAAACAAAAGGAATGGATTTGGTGGCAGATTGCGACTTTAATTCTCTCAGCAAGTGATGACCATCGATTTTGGGGAGTTTTACTTCGGACAACACCAGGTGAGGACGGAATTCGCGACAATGATTCAGCGCAGCGGCGCCATTGTCGACGATTCTGACTTCATAACCCGAGACCACCAATAGTTTTCTGAGCTCTTGAATTTCTCTGAGATCATTGTCTGCAATTAATATCCTTTTTCTTTCCATCACTACAACCTATGCATAGTCGAGATGCTCATTTCCCAGAAGCTGCCGTTTCTTTGACACCCAGGTTGGTCTCAAAAGAAGATTTCGTCACACTCTCAGGGGGGATCAGTTGACTGATCAAGTGTGCAGCGGATTTTTTCTCAGTGGCCTCGAATTCGAATAACTGTTCCCGTTCTTCTAATCGAAGCGTATTGCGGACAAATTCGAGAGAAAGCCCCTTGTTTTCCTGTGAACGGTGGATAGCTATGATATGCGGTGCACTCAAATTGTTTTTCAAGTAATTGATCAAGTAGCCGATGTACCCCAATTTTGAGTAACCGTCGCCACTTATGAGCACGACGTAGGCGACCAACGAATTCGAAAATTGTTCCAGCAAATGCAAGAACCTTTGCTCCGTGGAGACCCCAATGATGTCCACCTTAGAGTCGTGACCGATTTGGACTTGTCCAATGTCAACAGAGAGGTCCCCGGCAGAGTCCAGCGACTTGCTGGCGTAGTGGTCATCGGTTAGCAAAGAGATCAATTGCTGGCGAGACCTTGCCACGTCGCAGATGATCACCACCTGACCGCTGTTTGCTTTTTTGTTTTGCAGCAGTACCTTCAAATAAGATACCACGCCGCTGCTGTCAGCCGCAGACTCGGGTTGCACGGTAAATTCAGGCGGTCGCTGGGCAAACGGTGCCGTGGGCACTTCTTCGCGTTCCACGGGTTCCGTCTGAATCTTTGAGATGCCGTTCACGTTGTTGTTGGTTGGCGTCACTTCCACCGGAGCTTCCGTTTCTGCAAGTTGCTGCGGCGGAATCCCCAGAACAGATGAATCGGGGGCTTCAGCAGGCTCGATGGTTGGCATTTTCAAATCGTCTTCAACAGAGTTCGGGGATGGAGCAGGTTCCGGCGTCTCTAAATGGTCTTCTTCTTCCACCGTGCCGTTCTGGCTAACTTCGCTCGTCGCATCCTGTCCGGAGAAAACGCCAGGAGGCTCCACTAACTGTGATGTGGCCAATGTGTCGGCTACCGCGTCTGGCGTTTTTGCCAGCGACGCTTTGGAGCGAACAAACCCCTGTTGGTACAGTTTTGCAATTCTTTCTAAGGTCTTCAAATCGTCATAGTTGCTGTCCACCATGATCTGTGAGATCGTTCGCTTTCCGTCAAAGAGCGAAATAAATTTTAGGGCGTCGGTAGAAATGGCGCGTTTCTGCAATATTCTCTCAAACACCGCTGTCTTAACCAAAACCGTATCGAGTGCAGGAATCTCCGCGATCAACTTGTCGCGCTCCTGCAAATATTTGAAACCCTGGAGGAGCAAACCGAGATTGCTCACAGAGATCTCATCGCCAACGCTGATCGCCTTGAACGTCATCAAGAAGTGGCCTTTTCTCCAGGGCAGCATTTGATAAACGGCTTTTTCGGCCTTAAAATTGCCTAAAGTGGCTTTTACCACCGCTCCGTCTCTAAAATACAGATCGCCATTTCTGTTGTTTTGGTCATACAGATTCAGCACTCCGGTTCTTCTCTCCACCCCAAACTTTTCGATGAGATCTTCAACACTGTATTCCTCCAGGCGGCCAACTAACTTGTTGCTGGATTCTTCATCTTCACTTTTCATTCGATTGATTCGTTTTAAGATCATTTGTACCCGTGCGATGACTTCTTTGACATGCAGGGGCTTAATCATGTAATCCTTCACGCCAACCCGCAGACTCTTGATGCGATCTTCAAGATCGCGACGATTGGTCAAAAAGATTAACGGGATCGTGCTCCCTAAAGGGTCCTCTTGCAGCTTCTTTAAAAGTTGAAATCCATTTAATCCGGTTATGTCGATTTCTGATAGAATAATATCCGGCTTTTGCGAGTGGATAACTTCCCAGGCCTCATCGCCATCGGTGACAGCCAGCACCTTGAATCCTGCCGACTCCAAACTTTCAGTTAGAATTTGCAGATTCTTCGGATCTCCATCAATAACAAGAATGCTTGGGTTGTCCATTTAAGCTCGTCCCTAAATAGTGAAAGTCCTGTTGGTCCAAATTCGCAATTGTTTATCAACATTAACAATTATTTGCTATAACACACTAAATCTTTTAAATATAAATAAATTCTGTTTCCTTGTCAAGACAATTCTGAACCTCAAAAACAAAAGGCCAGTGTGTTAAATAAACTTACACTGGCCTTTAGGGAAAGGGGATGGGACGAAATTCCGAAGTCGTTTCTAAGCTATCGAGTCAATTTTATCGGTCTTATTTATAACACTTCAACAAATCTTATGATTTTAGAGGATATGGGCTTTTTCAATTCGGCCCTCAATATCTGGTAAAAAAATTTCAACCTGAAATAATATTTATAACACCTGAAGCAAGCTCTAAAATGGCTGACCACATGCGATTGCTGCACGGGATACTCCACCTGCTCCTGCAAAACAAACCTCTCCATCTCAATTTCCTTAAGGCAAACCTGTACCTGCTGATGATTCAAGATATTCTCACCCCTGTCGTTGTCAGTAGAATAGTCCGTATTGCGTTGAGCCTTAAGGCGCCTCAATTATCAAGTCACAATTTAACTATATATACACACACTCCTTTCGTTTACGGAAAATTATAATAGCTCCATTAGAGATTCTCTGAACCACTTTTTTATCAGTTTACCCAGGTACTCAAAAATGGTCCGTTCCTGAGTGCGATACACCTTTTGAGTTAGCTCAGGCATGTAGCGCTTGAGGTGACGAAAATAGGAATCGTATTTCTTACCCTGGCTGATGTCTTCCAGGATGTCGCAAAGCGCGCAGTAATAAATGGTACCTTTTGAAGCAGAAATCTTCTCCGTCTTTACATATTGATTCTGGATTTTTTCTTTAATCTTTTGCAAGACCGCGATCTTCCTTTTGTCGATTTCCTTGAGCTTGAGTTCGTCGAAAGGTGATGGGTCTTGCACCTGGGTTGTCAGGCGGTCACGGGCTAACTCTATGCTGGTGTTGCGCATGATGCGGGCAATCATGTCCACGGGGAGATAGTTTTGGTACCTTTCGTCCTCACCTACCACTTTCAACATCTTACGGATCCCGGTCGAAACCGGATCCTTCGGACAAAATAGGTTCAGGTACTCCCCGCGTAAGGATTTCTCCGGAATAGAAGGTTGCTCTCTGCGCAGGTGGGAAGGATTTGAATGGGTTTTGCCGTTATTCTTGTCGTTGGCCTGCGAAGGCCGATTGCGGCTATGCCGACCGTTCGTCCCACTGTTGTCGGATCCGTTATGAACGCCGTTGCCATTGCAATTGTTTAAATAGATATATTCTCGTCCCATTTCTTTGAACGTACCAAAATCCGAAGCGCTTTTGATGGCGACTTTGATGTTTCTGACGATCTTCGCCCCCTCGGGATCTCGCTCTTTAAAAATTCTGGACAACTCTTGTTTGGTTTTCTTGATGACTAACCTACGCAGCAGAACCAGAATTTCCACATCATCCATTTCTTCCAGACAGCTCGAATTGTGATGAAAATACTTGTTGAGCTGAATGAACTCTCCCCTGTCATTCCGCATAAACAAGCCGGCGACACAATCAAGTGCCAGGTCTTCCAGTTCCCCCGTTTGATTTCTGCGCTCCCAACGAATATGTTTGCCGATCACCTCCTGGTATTTTAGATAACTAAGTGAAATTTTTTGGACAAGATTAACGAATTCAATTAACTCGGATTCTTTGTACTTGCCATTACAAATGGATCCTACAAGACCGGATAGCTTGCTGCTCTTAATGATGCTGTTCATAGGCTCCCTTTTCCCCTTCATTGTTAAGAATTGATTCTTCTGTTTCAGCAAAATCTATACCACCACCTCGATCTGAAAGAACTAAAATTTGTAGCAAATAGCTACGTTAATTCGTTATTACGCCGCGGGCGGCAGCATTTCTGTTACTATTTTTGTGCTCACCTGAAACATTGTCTCACGCTGAGACTAAAATTAGATTAAATTGTACACGATAATAAAAAAGCCGCGAAACATTTTCGTGGCTCGTAGATTTTTTCTATTTCGGATTCGGAGTAGGTGGGTCGGTTCTATTTCAGCATCGGCAAACCGTATTTCTTGGCCTTCCGGTAGATGGTTGCCCTCCCGATGCCTAACTTCTTGGCGGTTTGCGAGATGTTGCCTTCACATTCAAGCAACGCCTGTCGCAAAGCTTCTTCCTCCAATTTTTCGATCCAGCTCGAAAGGGTGTTGTCGGATTCGTAGATTTTCTTTTCGCCCAGAGAACGCACGGAAGCTGGCAGGTCCTTTGAGATGATTTCAGGTGGGTTCGCCAGAACCACAGCCCGTTCGATGGCATTTTCCAGTTCACGCACGTTGCCAGGCCAGTGGTAGGCCATGAGCAACTCTAAGGCGTCTGGAGAGATGCCTTCGATTTCCTTGCCCTCTTGTTCGGCATATTTGGTCAGGAAATGGGCTGCCAGCAACGGAATATCTTCCTTGCGTTCACGCAACGCCGGCAGCTTGATCGGGAATACGGAAATTCTGTAATACAGGTCTTCTCTGAAGTCATTGGTCTTAACGGCTTCTTCCAGGTCCTTATTGGTTGCAGATATGATCCGGGTATCTACTTTCACCAGCTCGTTGCCGCCAACGCGTTCAAACTCGCGCTCCTGCAATACGCGCAGCACTTTGGCCTGGGTCGCCTGCGTCATCAGGCCAATTTCATCCAGAAAGATGGTACCGTTGTTGGCCTGTTCAAATTTGCCAATTCTGCGACTGGTGGCCCCAGTAAACGAGCCCTTCTCATGACCAAACAGCTCGCTCTCCAACAAGGACTCGGGTAAGGCACTACAATTGACCGCCACAAAGGGATGATTGTGCCTTTGCTTGTGGTGGTAATGAATCGCCCGCGCAATCAGCTCTTTGCCGGTGCCGCTTTCTCCCTGAATGAGTACTGTCACATTGCTGTCGACGACTTTTTCCATAGCCCGGAAAACTTCTTGCATGACCCCGCTTTGGCCGATTATGTTTTTGAACTCATAGCGGTCCCGCAATTCCATCTTGAGTTGATCCACCTCCCGTTTCAGAGAGGAGGTCATTAGTGCGTTGTTCACGGTGACCAGCAAACGATCGCTGGCGAACGGCTTGCTGATAAAATCATAAGCTCCCAATTTCATGGACTGCACGGCTTTTTCAATCGTTCCGTGTGCAGACATCATGACCACAGGAATTCTCGGCTGCGTTTCACGAATCTGTTTCAGAGTTTCTATTCCGTCGATGCCAGGCATCTGAATGTCCAAGAGGATCAAATCCGGCTGCGATTCTCTAATAGTTTTTAGACAGGCTTCTCCGTTGGTAGCAGTGTGAATCTCATAGGAGCGTTCTTTGCGCAGATTGATTTCGATCATCTTGCAAATATTCTTATCATCATCAACGACCAATATCTTGTATTTAGGTACCCGCCTACTCACTTCATCTCTCCAAATAAATCTTAAATGCTCTAAAATTAAAAAATTTTAATAACATATAGTATTGGGATTGCTGCTAAAATACAAAATAATGCTTTAATTTACAAGATTTTTTTATTTTCTTGAGCAAAATTGTGGGTATTTTGAATATCGTCACGGACGAATATTCCCTTTAACCTGCCATTGCGAGGCGGCCTGGTCCATTCAAGTGTTTTGTTTTTCAATGGTTCGGGTTATGTCAATAGCAAGCTGCAAGACCCGTTTGCCCGCCACACCGTCCACTGGCGGACTGGCACCAGAACGGACACACTGGAGAAAGGCAGATAGTTCTGATTTCAAGGGGTCCACGCTGGGCACCTCCAGATCCTCGTAGGCTATGTAGTTTTCTACCCCGTTCCTTTTGAACGATCCCAGCAAAACGGTTCGATGGTTGGGAGATGCAACGGGTTTCTTGCACAACCGGTAAATTCCCGCGCTTCGGTTCATGAAGTCCAGGCTAATGTAAGCATCCTTTTGGAAAAGACGCATCCCGCGGATCCGTTTTTGCGAGATCCGACTGGCAGTGACATTGGCAACGCAGCCATTTTTAAACTGAATTCTGGCATTGGCAATATCGATCTCGGAGGAGACCACAGCCACGCCGCTGGCTTCAAAGCTTGCGACTGAACTGTCCACCAGATTCAAAATGATGTCGAGGTCGTGAATCATCAGATCCAGGACCACGGCCACATCGGTGCCCCGTTTGTTGAACGTAGCCAATCGACGGGCTTCGATGAACCTGGGGTGCAACGCTTCGCGATTCAAGGCCGCCAATGCCGGGTTGAACCGTTCAATATGCCCCACCTGCAAGATCGACTTCCTGTCATCGGCGATTCGAATGAGCTCTTCCGCCTCTTCCACTTCGGCTGTGATCGGTTTTTCTACAAACACGTGCACATTATTCGCCAGAGCTTTTTTGACCACCTCATGATGGCTGCGGGTGGGCACCGCCACGATAACCGCCTGCACCTGCGACAACAGGGCGTCCAGCGTGGCATAGGACTTTACCTTGAACTTGCTGGCGACGCTCCGACTTTTTTCGAAATCGAGATCGAAAACGCCTTGAAGATCGACCTCTGCCAGGTCCATGAGCGCCGAACAATGCATAGTGCCCAGGTGCCCAACTCCAATCTGACCCACCTTGATTCTTCCCAACGAACCTCCTCAACTCAAGAGTCTAAAGCTCAAGCAAATACAAAATAAGCGCCAGGCAAAATTTGTTAGACAGAATATATCATAAAAAGATTTCGGAAGCAACAGATTTTTGAATTCCAAATCGCTTGATTTCTTTTCCTTTA
>JBHHYI010000124.1:0-12227 GCA_046757525.1 bacterium
ATTGGCGGGATCGGGTCATCGACATCGATGGCCAACCCGAAGAATGGCTGGGCGGTATGACCTTCGTTGAAAAGCAAGATGTGTCGGTTGGTTTCTTCAACGATGCGGATTATTTATATGTGAGTTTGACCAGCTCGAATCGCAGTATTCAAAGGCAGTTCATGATGATGGGTTTCACACTCTGGTTCGACCCCAAAGGTGGCGAGGGTAAAGCGTTCGGGATCAAGTTTCCTGTGGGGATGATGGAGACGGGCATGATGCGCAGAGGCCGCGGTGAAGGTCGTGACCCCAGGTCCATGCGCGAGAGTTTTGAAAAAGCTCTGGCAGATTTGGCAATCATCCTGCCCGGGGAAGAGCAGCCCCGACGGTTGCGGGTCAATGAGGTCAAGGGCATTGCTGTGAAAATTGGTGATTCACGAGAAAACTTCGTGTACGAAATCAAAGTGCCCCTGCACCAGAGTGAAGATTTCCCCTACGCAATCAATGTTGAAGCGGGCAAGGCGATCGGTGTGGGCTTTGAGACGGCAAAACTCGACGTGGAGGAATTGCGGCAAAGACGGGGCGGAGGAGGCTTTGGCGTGGGAAGAGGCAGTGCCCGCGGAGGCTTCGGCGGCCGGCCGGGACGAGGGTCCGGGCGACGACGGGTGACCGAGCCGTTCAATCTGTGGGTCTCCGTAAAACTCAGCTCAGAAAATGAGCCCGTTGCGGCTAAGATTGTGAATGAAAAAAGAGACACCGGGCGTCCGCCAGACCGGTTAAGGAGGCGGCACCGCGGCGGGGCTCGAATCGATGGCGCCCCGGCCGTGGGTGAGCTGGCTCCCACCTTCAAGCTCCTCTCCCTCGATGGGAAAAGCGAGACCGACCTGGAGAGTTTCAGAGGCGAGCGACCCGTGGTGCTTTTCTTCGGTAGCTACACCTGACCTCCCTTTCGCGCCCAGTTGGGCGAAATGGAAGAAATGTACCAGGAATACAAAGACATCGCTGAGTTCCGTATCGTTTACATCCGTGAGGCGCATGCCATCGACAGCATACGGCCAACCGAATTTGCCCAGCACAAGGGTATCTTTGAAGCTAAGGATTTTGGCCAACGGTGCACAACCGCTGAGGTGATGATGAAAGAGACCGAGGTGTCCATTCCGTTCATCATCGACAACATGGACAACCAGGTGGCTTCGGCCTACCAGGCACTGCCCGACCGAATCTTCGTGGTGCGCAAAGATGGACGGCTGGCAGTGGCCGCCGGACGAGGCCCAAGAGGGTTTGTGCCGGCACTCAAAGACACCCGGACATGGCTCGGCCAGTACCGGACAACAGGTGAAGAGCCTGAACTCTCCGCCAATTACGACACTTTTCAGTAAGCAAAGCAAGCACAGGCAGGGTGTCCCAAACTTTCGTCAAATGCTCCTCCCACGTAACGCAAACGTCTCGTTTGCGTCAGACTGATGCCTGATTTCCTTCAGATAAAACGACCCCAGTGGTCATCGGTTGCTTTTAAGAGACGCTCCTCTGGCTTCTTATCGTTTCCCACATCTTTTGCTGGATACCGCACACATAACCAACCTATCTATTGTGGTCAGATTCTGCTTATGACTTCAAAAACTGAAGACTCGGTGAATTCTCCCTTATGAAGGGAAACAGATTTTCGCTGGTGCAGAGCGAAAATCAGAGGGATGTCTGGCCGGACGAACTGTGACCTGGTTTTTCGTGACGCCTCCCAACATTCCCTGGTTTTTTTCGCTGGACGCGCCTCAGAAACTGGGGACTGTCCAGGAATTCGCAACGGTGCTGTCATTTTCATGGCCTTTCTTTTTCTACAATAGTTTTAGTTGACAAAAAGCTGAAACAGTTTATATTAGAATCGACAGGCTATGCTAAAATTAGACGCGGCACCAAGATAACAAATTAGTGTCGTTTTTCGCTTACTCCTTTAAGTTTTAGTTAGCCACATCAGACTGCAAGATTGCATCTTAATCAAATTCAATCTTGAATCGAAGATGATGAGTCTTCACGAAAGGAGACAACCTCATGATTGACCAAACGTTCGCCCATTACAAAATCCTCAGAAAACTCGGTGAAGGCGGCATGGGTGTCGTCTACCTGGCTGAGGACACCAAACTCAAACGTGAGGTTGCCATCAAGTTTCTGCCAAAGGAAGTGGCGGTTCAGGCTGAGGAGCGCGAGCGCTTCAAAATCGAAGCGCAAGCAGCCGCAGCGCTCAATCACCCAAACATCTCCACGATTCATGCGATTGAGGCAGTCGATGATCAGGTGTTCATAGTCATGGAATACATCGATGGCCAGGAATTGAAAGAGAAAATCGATGCTGGCCCGCTGTCTGTTGAAGAGGTATTGAATATTGCTGAGCAAATCGCAAATGGATTGCAGGCAGCCCACAAAAAAGGCATTATCCACCGCGACATTAAAAGCACGAATATCATGCTGACAGAAAACGGGCAAGTCAAGGTCATGGATTTCGGTCTTGCTAAACTTAGAGGAAGTGCGCAGGTGACAAGGGTGGGTACGACCCTTGGGACAGCCGCCTACATGTCCCCTGAACAGGCCCGCGGGGAAAAAGTAAACCACCGGGCTGATATTTGGTCGCTGGGCGTGGTCCTGTATGAAATGCTCACAGGTCAATTGCCCTTCAGAGGTGATTACGAACAGGCGGTCATCTACCGCATCATGAATGAAGAACCAGAGCCACTCGCAGATGTGCCGGTGGAGTTGGAGCAGGTGGTGCTGAAGTTACTCGCAAAGGATCCTGGGCAAAGATATCAAAAGGTGGATGAGTTCTTGAGGAGCTTGAAGAACGTTCGCTCCGCAATGGCGCGTGCGGAACCTGTGGAGAAAGAGAAAGCGATTGCCGTCCTGCCGTTCGAAAACATCAGTCCGGACAAGGAGACGGATTATTTTGCAGACGGCCTTGCAGAAGAGCTGATTGTAAACTTGTCGGGACTGAAGGATATCAGGGTTGTCCCTCGCACAACTTCGATGCACTATAAAGGCTCACAAAAAGAAGTGAAGAGGATCGGGCGCGAACTCGGTGCACGCTACATCATAACAGGCAGCGTGAGAAAGCATTTGGAGAACGTGCGCATTTCCGTACAACTTATTGACGTCGCCAGCCATACTCAGCTCTGGGCTGAGACCTACAAGGGAAAACTCGCCGATGTTTTTGATATCCAGGAACAGGTGTCGAAACAGATCGTAGATGCCCTCATGCTGAAGCTGACACCGACGGAGAAAGTGGTGCTGGAGAAACGTGCAACATTGAATCCTCAAGCATTTGATTGTTATCTGCGGGCAAGAGATTTTCTTTCTCGCCGGACAAAAAACAGTGTGCAATTTGCCATCCAGCTTTTCGAGAAGGCCATCGAGCTTGATCCTCGCTATGCCGCCGCCTATGCCGGCCTGGGGGAAGCCTACGGCACCATCTACCGAGATTTGGAACGGGAAGAAAGTTGGCTTGACAGAGCGCTCGAGGTCAGTTTAAAAGCCATCATGTACGACGCCACCCTGTCTGAGGCTTATGCTTCTCTGGGCCTGGCTTACTTCGGCAAGAACGCCCTTGATGAGGCCCTTGAGGCGAGTCAGAAAGCTATTGCCTTGGACCCCAACAATTTTAATGCTTTTTGGATACTTGCGCGAATCTATCATACTACCGACCGAGACAGAGATGCGGTTGATGCGCTGGAAAAGGTTGCGGCGCTCAATCCCGAATTCCTTCCCGCCTATGACGACCTGATGATGTTTTACGAACGATTGGGTGAGAAGGAAAAATATGGTAAAGTATTAGGGGCCGCACTTAAAGTCTATCCTCGATATTTGTCGCAACATCCCGATGACGCCTACAGACGCATGGCATTTGCGGTCAGCTTAACCCATGCAGGAAGAAATGAAGAGGCTAAGGGAGAGGGAGAGAAGGCGCTTGAGCTGAGCCCCCGCGATCCCATCATGATGTATTACGGAGCATGTTTGTATGCTCGTTTAGGAAAGGGACATCAGGCGGTGGAGATGCTCAAAAACGCCGTAGTCAATGGGTATGAGAATTACGAATGGATAAAACGCGATCCCGATTTTGAGAGCATTCGCGAGGAGCCAGGATACATCGAGTTGATGAAGGGGAAGTAAGAGAGAGCACAAGTGTTTTCTTGTCGACAAGGGATTGGTTGCTTGGTGCCTTGCCCCCGCTGGTAATCCCGTGAGCAAAAAATGAGTTCGGGCTTCTATCCCGCAGCGGACTCGTTTTGCACACTGTTCGACTGGATTTCCAGCTCTTAATTCAAACAAAAACGGGTTTTTCTGATGAGAAAATGCATCTCAATGTACTGTCGAAAGATTGCTGTCGCCGTCATCATCATCGTCACGATTTTCCGCTGGCAATTTCTGTATGCCCAAGCCGTCACCCTTAAGATCATCGAAACCAGCGACGTGCACGGTGCCATATTCCCGTATGATTTCAAAAACGACCGGCTGGCGGCTACTTCTCTGGCGCAGGTGCAAACCTATGTGAAGCAGCAGAGAGCGGCGAAAGACCAGGAGGTCGTGTTGTTGGACGCTGGCGATATTTTGCAAGGCCAGCCAGTGGTCTACTACTACAATTTCGAGAAGACCGGCGTGCCCCACCTGGTGGCTGAGGTCATGAACCACATGGGCTACGACGCTGCCGCGGTGGGCAACCACGACATCGAAGCCGGACATTCCGTCTACGATAGGTTTGTCAGGACGTTGCAGTTTCCCTGGCTTGCGGCCAATGCGGTGAGCACCACAACCGGCAAACCGTACTTCAAGCCTTACGCAATCATCCAAAGAAACGGGGTGAAGATTGCGGTTCTTGGGATGGTCACGCCCGCCATTCCCAACTGGTTACCAGAACAAATCTGGCAGGGCATGGAATTCGAGGACATGGTCGAAACGGCCAGGAAATGGGTGCCCATTATTCGCCAAAAAGAAAAACCGGATTTGCTCTTAGGGCTGTTCCACTCCGGTGTGGACTACACCTCGGGACATGAGACGGCGGAAACCCCTAAAAACGAAAACGCCTCGCGCCTGGTGGCCGAGCAGGTGCCAGGATTTGACGTCGTGTTCGTCGGTCACGACCACCACGGGTGGAACCTGTTTGTCACCAACAGCGAGCAAAAGCGGGTGCTCATCGTCGGACCGCGCAACGCTGCGATCAACGTGGCGGTAGCCACGGTTCGCTTGACTTACGACGGGCAAGAAAAGCGGTGGCAGAAACAAATTGCAGGCGAACTGGTCGATATGCGGGACTTTGCAGCAGACCGGGCTTTCTTGGAGAAATTCAGACCTGAGTTTGAAGAAGTGAAAGCTTACGTCGCCAGGCCCATCGGAACCTTCACGAGAACCATTTCCACGCGGGAGTCCATGTTCGGCAACTCTGCTTTTGTCGACCTGATTCACAAAATCCAACTCGACTTGACCGGTGCGGACATTTCATTCGTGGCGCCGCTTTCTTTTGACGCTACGATTAGAAAGGGCGAGGTGTACGTGCGCGACATGTTCAAGCTGTACAAATACGAAAATCTTTTATACACCATGGAATTGACCGGCCAGGAAATCAAGGATTACCTCGAGTATTCCTACGGACTCTGGTTCAACCAGATGAAGGGCGCCGCCGACCACCTCCTGAATTTTCGCCACGACCAGGATTCAGGCAATCATCCCTACCGGTTGCAAGCAGCCAGCTACAATTTTGACTCGGCTGCCGGCATCGTCTACACGGTCGACGTTTCCAAACCGGCAGGGCAGAGGGTTGCCATTGAATCGATGGCGGACGGAACCCCCTTTGTATGGAATAAGAAGTACAAAGTGGCCATCAATTCCTATCGCGGCAATGGCGGTGGCGGACATCTTACTATTGGGGCGAAAATTCCAAAGCAGGAATTGTCGCGCAGAATCGTCGCTTCTACTGAGAAAGATTTGCGTTTTTTCCTGATGAAATGGATCGAACGAGAAAAAGTCGTCACCCCAAAGGCCTTTGGTAACTGGCGCATCATTCCGCAGAAGTGGTGGGAGAAAGGCAAGGAAAAGGATTTTGCACTGTTGTACAGGAGGGAAAAATCATGAAAAAGCTGATGGGCCTTATCATTTCATTCGTTCTATTTTTGAATCTTCAAGCCTGCTCACAAAATGCAACCACGCCTATCAAACCACTGTTTAGAATCCGCACCATTACGGCCGGGGTGAATCTAAGCAGTGCATCAGATTTGGGGACGATCAAATCTGCTGTGGCCTTCTTGCAACGGGCGAAAACGAAGTTTGAAGCAGCCGGTTATGAAGTGCAAACTCTGCGCATTGCAACTCAGCCGCTACCTGAGTACCTGGGCGGCCAAACGCGCGAGGAGGCTTTGGTCGGTCTCAAGAAGCTGGATCGCCTGGTTTCCGAAAAGAATGTCTTGCTTGCCATTGGACCGATCATTACGGACGATCGGTACGATCGGCAGGCAGCCGCCTGGGCCGGGCGGCTGGTCAAAGAGACGGCCAAGGTCAACTTCAGCATCACGGTTGCTTCACCCCAACGGGGCATTCATTATCAATCGAGTCACACCGCAGCGGAAGTGATCCGGGAGTTGTCCAGACAGACTCCGGGCGGGGTAGGCAACTTTCGTTTCACGGCGGCGGCCAATTGTCCGGCCAACATCCCCTTCTTTCCGGCGGCCTATCACCAGGGCCCGGAGAATTTCGCCATTGGCCTGGAATCTCCGCCCCTGTTGCAGGCGGCTTTCAAAAACGCTGCCGGCATGGAGGATGCCAAAGTCAAACTCAAGGCACTCATGCAATCCAAGCTGGCGGCTGTGGAAAAGCTGGCCCTGGAGATTGCCGACGCTGAGCAACGCGAATACACGGGCATCGACGTTTCTCCGGCCCCCGGCCTGGACGCCAGCATTGGAGAAGCCATCGAAACGTTGACCCAGGTGCCGTTCGGCAGCGTTTCCACGCTGGCCGCCTGTGCCGCAATTACCGACGTCCTGAAAGGTCTGGACGTCAAAGAATGCGGCTACTCGGGTCTCATGCTGCCTGTATTGGAGGATCCAATTCTGGCGACGCGGGCGGCTGAAGGCAGGTACAAGGTGTCCGATCTCCTGCTCTATTCCAGCGTTTGTGGTGCTGGCCTGGACGTGATCCCCCTGCCAGGCGACGTCTCTTTGCGCAAGTTAAAGGTGCTCATTCTGGACACTGCTGCGCTGTCTGTCAAACATCACAAACCGCTCTCGGCCCGGTTGTTTCCAATTCCGGGCAAAAAGGTGGGGGATCTTGTTGAGTTCGACAACCCATTCTTAACCAGTTCAAGGGTGATGGGAATCGAGTGAGGGGCAGGTCGTTAGCTTCAGCGAACTGTTTGGGTATGGGGAATACGTTTTCTTAGGCGTCAGTCCGGCCCCTGACGGATCCGTCAGGGGCCGGACCGTTGACCGGAGCTGGGCAACCCAAGTGGTTGACACTTTCCTTGTTCCAGGGGAGAATTGGCTGTGGCGTGAGGCTGTCCAAAAAGGGCCATTTTTGTGTCATTCCCGCGGAAGCGGGAATCTATAACCTGTTGATTTTTATGGATTCCTGCTTTCGCAGGAATGACAACCCTGGGGGCCTTCTTGACTCTTTGGACAGCCCCCTTCGAACCGTTCAAAGACTGAAGCCAGGCTTCAGCACTCCAGGGTGGCGTTTTGTTGGTCAAAATTGGAGCAGAAACTTTTGACACTACCAAAACTTACTTGAGGAACAGAAAATGAAATCGCTGGTTGCTGTTGCATGTTTGTTCTTAATGGGTGTTTCAAATACCATTGGACAGGCAATAAGCCCTTCCATTCCCAAAAAAGTCAAGGAAGATGAGAGATACTTATTTTATCTTCACGGGGGCATCATCCAGTCTCAGGGCATAAATGCGGTCAGTCCCTACTGGGGTCGGTATGAATACACCAGCATATTGGATACTTTGAGAAGTTACGGTTATCATGTTATCAGTGATGCAAGACCCAAAGACACGGACTTGTTACAATATGCAGCTAAGGTGTCAAAGGAAATCGGCACGTTGCTAAAATCTGGGGTGACTCCTGAGAATATAATTGTTGTCGGTGCGTCCATGGGAGCAGGTATAACGATCGACATTTCAATCAGGGTGAAAAACAGTAAGATTAAATACGCTGTTTTGGGAATATGTAGAGAGGCAAGCTGGAAGTCCTATTTAGAGCATTATTCTGATAATGAAATTGAACTATGTGGAGACTTCCTTTCAATTTATGAGACGTCTGATTCATACGGATCGTGTGAAAGCTACTTTAAGGATCGGCATTGCATATCGGGTTTCAAAGAAATAAAGCTAAATATGAACAATGGACATGGCTTTCTTTATAAGCCTTACAAGGAATGGGTCCACCCGCTTGTTAAATGGATAAATGGCGGGTAATATCTTACAGGATTCGCTTATTTTGTAAGGAAATGAGCCGAACGTTTTTCTTATAGCCGATTGTGGGGCACTCGCGTGAAATCAGAGTTGAGACATCTTTCGAAGTTTTTCTAAAATATAAGATTAAGTGCTCCAAAGACCCGCGACGGCTGAAAAATTTCGTTAGCTGTGTAATCCGTGGTGCTCAAAACAAAGTCGGGACACTATTTTGTTACGCCGGACAACGGCACCCTCACTTTCGTGGCGCAAACGTTAGGAATTGCCGCGGTGCGGGAGATCGACGAGTAACCCCCCAACCTTGCGAAGGTTTTGAACCTTCGCAAGGTTCGTTCGCTGCATTTGTAACTGCGGCAGTTCCCAATAGATTAGGGATTCCTGAGAAACGATTTGAAATCCTCCGAAAGATTTCGTACTATTACGGGTGTGTGTCCTCGTTCTGACCCTGGATCGTGAGCGAGTCCACAACGATCGTAAACCTGATGCAAGGCAACGAAAGATTTTGCTTACATAATCCAAGTCAAAATAAGGGGCGGTTAGCTATGGAAACGACAATAAGAGACCAAATCATGTTCAAGCTCGAAGGGCTGCCGAGAAATAGGCTTCTCCAAGTCCTCGATTTCATTGAGTTCCTCACACTGAAAACCAAATCAAAGCACACAAAAACGAAGGAAGCCACTGATAACGAGATTCTAAGCGCGATCGAAAACAGTGGCTCCTTGGAGTTCTATTACGATGATTCGCAGGATGTTTATACTATGGAAGACGGGGAGCCGGTGTGAATCGTGGTGACATTGTTCTAATCTCGGTGCCATTCTCAGATCTGACTTCGCAAAAAGTACGGCCAGCACTGGTTGTTTCACCTGTCGATCCATCTGAGAATGATATTATTGTTGCACTCATTACTACGAACATTTCTGAAGAAGTTACCGACAAACTGTTGAATAGGGCCGAGTTAGCCGTCAAGACTGGTCCCGAAGTTGGGATTCTAAGATTCGCTGCATGTGGTTGGTGGGTTCGTGCGCTGGGTTGCTGTTGCAAATTCTCGAAGCATATTTTTACTTAGAAAGTCAGGTGCTAATAAATCCACCTCCGCTCAAACGTGTCGCTTGAGCGAAAGTACCTGCTGCTCATTTACGTGAAATACCAAAATCACTCCTTTTAAGAGATTCCTTCTACGCCGCTCAGTCACTACGCCTATCTGCAAAAGTTTCAGCTTATTTTCCGTTACTTTTCACGAGTCCAGACGTTTGCATTGTTAAATGCCCATGAAAGCAAAAACCGATAAACAATTGATGCTTGAATATGCTTCAGGGAATCCCAAAGCGTTCGAGGAGCTGTTTCGCCGTTACGGAAAAAAGCTCTACAATCTGTTTTTACGTTCTCTAAACAAGACGCAACTGGCGCAAGACCTTTTACAAGAGTGCTTTCTGCGTGTCATTGAATCCAAAGACCGCTACCGACCGACCAAAGATTTTTCCAACTGGATCTTCACGATTGCCATGAACCTTATTCGGGACAAATATCGCGAGCAAACACGACGAAAAATGGGCCCCATTTCTGAGAGCTTGGAGCTACACGGAGTAGAGCCTGAGTTGGACAATCAACAGCCTGACAGAAATCTTGAAAAACTGCAACTTAAAGAGGCGGTCGTTGCAGCGATGGGTACGTTAGCAAAAGATCAGCAGGAGGTAATCATTTTGAGTAAATATCAGGGCTTTTCTTTTTTAGAAATCGCTGAGATTTTAAATATATCTCCCGCCGCTGCCAAGCAAAAAGCTTATCGGGCGATGCAACATTTGACAAAGAAATTGGCTTATTTGAACGAGGATTAATGTCATGAAATGTCAAAACGTACAAAAGCTCTTTATGAGCTACCTGGCGGGTGAAGCTTCGCAACAAGAGAAGCGGGCCTTTGAGGCACACATAGCTGATTGTTCCTCTTGTTCAAGTGAGCTGCAGGAGCTTCGTGTTGTCTGGAGTTCATTGGACGCCTGGGAAGACCAATCGGTACCCAATGACCTCGTGGAAAAGATCTTAGGCAGGGCGCGAGAAGCGGTTGTTGCGGTTCAGGAGAAGGTCTGGGCCAATAGTTGGGCTTCCTTTAAAAGGCTTCTAAAACCAATGGCTCCGATTGCGATGGGACTGGTGGCGGCTGTCCTGTCGGCTGGAATCCTTTCTTCAAAAATGAACCTGTCTACGATTCATCCGCTGGGATTAACCGCCGCGGGGGCATTGTGGACTGGCATCTACGCAATCATATTTTACATTCTTTTCTTCGCGGGCAAAAGCGAATCCAAGTCATGGCGTGGTTTTGCTCAGGCCAGCATTACTGCGGTGGGCATTTTTCTGGTTTTTACTCTCATCAGCCCGGTCCCCAGTTCGATCCATTTCTGTCGCTATTATGCTGTCACGCAGCCGGTAATCGAGAGGCTTTCCATTGGCGGCAGCTTCTTTTTGTTTGGCGTGCTGTACGCATTATTACCGATGAGCATTGCTGCTTATTTTTCCGGAAGCAGGTCCGGCAATCATCCCTTAGCTAAAGGCTCTTTGGCCGGCGTCATGTTTGTGGCGCTTTTGGCCCCGAGTATTTATCTTCAGTGTGCGCCCTTCGCGCTTGGGGTTTTATTGGTCTGGTTCGGTGGTGCCCTGTTGGGTTCGGTGCTGGGAGGTGTCATAGGGTATTGGGTGCGCTATCGGTTTGCTCGTGGTTAGTCTTCGAAAATTGATTTGAATAGATTTCGTAGCCGTTACTTTTTGAGAGTGCATTCGTTAGCAAAGCAGAAACAAAAGCAAACGGAGGTAACAATGAAGAAGATTTTCCTGGTAGTTTATGCTTTGCTCATCGCATCTTCTCTTGGTTTGACTGGCCCTGCTTCAGCGCACGAACCTCTGTTCGGGCTTGGACCACACACGGTAGGTCAATATGCCTGGGCATTAGAGTCCGAACTAGAGCGTGGCCACGAAGGCTGGGCGAATCACTACGAATTGGCTTATGGAATCACTCCCGATATTGTCCTGACCACAGCTCTACCGTATGTGTTCGCTGACAACGAGAGAAAGGCTGGCTTCGGTGACCTGGTCGTTCGTGGTAAATATCGTTTCTTGCGCCTGGACGTTCTGAATGCCAGTACCGCATTTGCGTTGCACTGGGGCCTCAAGTTTCCCACCGGCAGCCGCTCTGAGCACCGCGGTAGCGGCACCACCGATTATTTCCTGGGATTGTCTTTTGGTCACGAGGGCCGCAAGAACTATGCATTCGCTGATGTGCGCTATCAGGTCAATGGCTCTGTGGAAAATGTGAAGCAAGGGAACGCCATCAACATCGACGCGGCTTATGGCATAAGACCCTGGCAATTGGAATATTTGCAGCCCGACCTGGTGCTTTTGGTTGAAATGCTTGGCGAAGCTACCAGCAAAAATTCTATCCGCGGAATTGATGACGCTAATTCAGGTGGTTACACACTTAGCATTGCACCGGGATTCTTGTTCAGCTATCGCAACATGATGTTCAAGGGTGGCGTGAAGTTCGCCGTGCTTGATAAGCTTAACGGCGTGCAGGAGAGACTTGACACAGAATTTCTATTCTCGGTCGAATTTCATATGCCACCATTCAAATAAAGAATCCTTAACGTTAATAATTTCAATGGAGGTTTAAGATGACAAACATCAGAGCAATCATTACGGGGACTTTATCTCTTCTTTTGGGGTTGATTTTGGTCGCAACGTCGGTATTCGCCGGTCAGCAGCAGAAAGTGACTCTAAGAGTGGATGGACTTTCCTGCCCCTTCTGCGCCTATGGCATGGA
>JBHHYI010000125.1:0-12073 GCA_046757525.1 bacterium
AATTTTTGTTATTTTAAGTTGAGCTGAGCGGGCCGGAACCGAAAAGCAAAAGACGCGCGCCCATGTGTACAAAAGCCCAGTAACTTGAGAATCGTCCATTCCGAGAAAACCCGAAATCCGTCGTTTTTGTGGAACCACAAAATGAATGAAAGTATCGACCAGGAATTGCTGAATGGCACCGAACCGGTCATCATGCTGGTAGACGATGAGGAGATGGTGCTGCAGAGTTTGTCCTCCTATCTCAAATTAGAGACCGACTACCAGGTCCTGACCTTCAAGTCGCCCTCTGAAGCGCTTAAAGCGCTCAAGCGCACCAAAGTGGACCTGGTGATTTCCGATTTCTTGATGCCGGAGATGAATGGCCTGGAATTCCTGGCCCAGGTGAAGGCCATGTATCCGGAGGTGTCTCGCATCTTGTTGACCGGTTACGCTGATAAGGAAAATGCCATCAAGGCCATCAATGAAGTCGGCCTGTTCCAGTATATCGAAAAACCGTGGGACAACGACAGCTTGAAGCTGATCATACGCAACGGCATCACCAACAAGAGCCTAAAGGAGATTTTAGAGCAAAAAATTCGGGATTTAGACCAGGTGCTCCTGGAGCGGGACGGTCTGGCCCTGCACAACGAAACCATCAAACAAGAGCTGACACTGGCTCAAAAAGTGCAGGAAAGCTTGCTGCCGCACGAACTGCCCGACTTCAACGGGATCACTTTGATGGCCAAGTATCAGCCAGCGCTGGAGATTGGCGGCGATTTTTACGATATCGTTCCCCTGGCCCATGACCGCGTGGCGGTGTTGCTGGCCGACGTCACTGGCCACGGAATTCAAGCGGCGCTAAGCACCATGCTGATAAAATCCGCAATCACAGCTTTCAACGATTGCGACGCTACCCCCGGAGAAATTCTTTCTCACATGAACGCTGTGCTGTACAACAGCCTGCCGCCGGGCACCTTTGTCGCTGCTCTGGCCATTGTTTTGGACCCTGCAACAAATTCTTGTCGCCTGGTCAATGGCGGCATCCCCTATCCCTATCTCGTGCGCCGAAAAACCTGTGAGGTAGAGCTCATCCCGGTGAATGGCCTCTTGCTTGGCGTCAGCGACGCGGCGTTGTACCAGCCGGGCCAGGAAAGGCGCGTGGAACTGCGGGAGGGTGATTGTCTGGTCACTTTTACCGACGGCATTACCGAGGCAGAAAATGAGGCCACCGAGCACTTTGAATACCGAGCCATGCACAAGGCCCTGTTAGACTACTGCAACAAGTCTGGACAGGAATTCCTGGAACACCTCCTCGATGCTGCCAGAAAATTCAGCAAATCCGGACATCGCTGGGACGACGTTACCATTCTCACAGTCGAGCGAAAGTCAAAATGAGCGACCCGCACCCGGAGCGCTTCGCCTGAGGTGACCTGTCCGCCCGCCCCCGACCAATTTCTTTCCACCTGTGGCAAAAAAACAACAGTTGTGGTTTAATAGCACGTCCTGGAATCCACGAACGTCCGGACCAATCAATTGTTAACCGGCTGTTATTTAGATAATTGTTGCCACGTTAATCAAGAATCAAAACTTTGGCCCGAATATTGAATAGGAATGTTGCCGTAAATTATTAGCGACCTGCTTGGGTCCCCCTTTAACCAAAAAGAAAGGAGTCTTGATTATGAGACAACGATTCAATCTACGCTGGTCTTCCTTCTTCATTCTCACGCTTTGGCTCTTGTACGCCCTGGGCTGCTCCTCCGACAGTCCGGTTGCGCCGGAGAATGGCGGCACCGAGGTGAACGCGACGGTCCAAAAAGTCAGCGCCAATGGGGCTGACATCTACAGCACGGTGTCGTCGTTTAAGCAGGTGAGCGATCTGATGCAAGGCCCGGAGTCTTTTGCGGATTTGGAAATACCGGAAGTCCAAAATCCAGGCGCTGCTATGAACTTCGCGAAATCGATTATGACAAGGTCGTTCGACACCCTCAAAAGCCACGGGGAACTGCTCACCAAAACCCAGGGCGTGCTGTCCGATTCGGTCATCTGGGACATCACCGAACGGGACGACAAGAAAGGTGTCACCATCCGGAGCAGCTTGATTTACGATCCGGAAACCGGCAAGGCCCGCCTCTTTTTCGTGGAATTCAACTTTCGCGACAGTCACCCCCTGGACTATGATTCCACCGAAATCGCTGTGGATCTCAATTTTACCATTTTTGACGATACCGACGATGTCCTGCTGTCGTTGGTCAACTTGAAGAGGTACAAGCCGGATCGTTTGATTGCTGAAGAGATGGGCAGCTTTGTCCCGGATCCCTACCCGCCCGGAACCGAACCCACTGGCGGCGTGCTAACCAGCGACATCACCTACTCCAGCACCAGCTTCATCGAGAGCACCCATGCCCAATTGGAGTACCACGAAGGCGTTGGCGGCAGCTATTCCAAGGAGGTCAAATTCTCCGACGGAACCAGTCACAGCGAATCGGTGACGTTTGACGAAAACGGCAACGGCACCTTTAGCGAGAATCGTCGCGATGGCACCAGCATCGAAGGCACGTTCGACAGCGCCGACAACGACGGCCAGGGCAGCTTCTCCAAAACCACCACGTTTCCTGACGGGCACGACCCGGTCTCGATTTCTGAAAGCGGCAATTTCACCATCAATGCGGCAGATTCCACCTTGAACGGCACTTTTGACAAAGAGGTCAAGTTCAAAGACGGCAGCAACCGCAAAGAAAGCGTGACGGTCACTCAAACCGTGGTCGGCGATGTGAAAACCACGACCATCGAAGTGGAAAGCACCGACGGCGGCAGCGGATCCATTACGGTCATCGAAACGCCGGATGTGGATCAAATCTCCGGGCAGTGGACCAATCCCGACCAGACCTATCTGGTTTTCTCAGCAGAGTATTACCCGGACGGCAGCGCCCATTTTGAGTTCAAACTGTACGAATCGCTGGTCGCTTTCCAGAATGGTGCAGACCCCATTGCCAGCGGCGAATTCGATTACTTCCCGGACGGCTCCGGCCACGGCACGGTCACCGAAGGCGACCAAACCTATGATGTCACCATCAACCCGGACGGCTCCATGACGGTGAAAGATGCGGCAGGTGGTGTAGCCAAGACCGGACTCTGGCGTTAATCGAAGAAAGATTTTTCACCAGAGACGATCTACGAATATTCACCGCAGAGGCGCTGTTGTACTCTTACAATGGTTCGTGCTTCCTGGCGCCTCTGCGGTTATGAATTTGGGTAACCTCGACCCTTATTCCTCTTGCACATGTAAGAATTTTTACTAAATTTACTTTGTACTACCACTCGGAACTTGCACAAAAATGCAAAGTTTTTCAAGAAGTGCCAAAACACTCACGCCACTGATTCTCACGGATTGACGCGGATAAAATGAGTTTAGAATACTAAAGTGGAAGGGACATCTAAAGTAGGCCTAAGATGTTCAGTAATTTAGTCCAATGTTCTTATGGTTATCCATTTAGCTCAGCATCACGTTTTGATGTCATTCCGACCGAAGGGAGGAATCTGGTTTCCCACAAAATTGCGAGTTATTAGTCTTGACCAGATTTCTCATCAGGCATTCGCCTGATTCGAAATGACAAAATGAGTTATTTTGCTGAGTAAACTGGATAACCGTCCAATGTTGTTATTCGAAAGAATATTTCAAAACCATTGCTCTGGTTATGAATTACAATAGAGAAAAGTCGAAATCAACATGCTTTGAGTTGTCATCCGTGTTAGATCGGTGTGAATCCGTGGCCAATAATTTCGCGACTTGCCGCACTATGCACCGAATGAGATTCACAGTACCTGTCTTAATCCGTGCGGTCACGGCCGCCTGCCTGTTTCTTGCTCTGTGCGCGCTTCCCGGCCCGGCATCGGCTCAAGTTCAAAACAGAAGTCGGCAATTGACCATCGAACGCATCGAGATTCAAGGCAACACCAAGACCAGCCGTGAAGTCATATTTCGCTACCTGTCCATTAAGCCCGGCGATGCCATCAATCCTGTGGTGCTAGAGGCGAACCGGAGGCGCCTGGACCAAACCAATTTTTTCAAAGAAGTGGACATCTACACCCGGCCCGGTTCCGTCAAAGGCACCGTGGTGGTGGTGGTCGAGATCAAAGAAAGACACTGGCCCTATTTCCAATTCGAAGGCGGTCACAGCGACCTGAGCGGTTGGTACTTTGTGCCGGTGAGTTTCCGCTTCGACAATCTTTTCGGCAAGGGCAATTTCATCGGTCTAAAACTGATGTTGGGCGACCGCATCTCCAAGCTCTCCATCGGGTACCGCAATCCTAATCTGTTTGACGACCAGGGTTTTCTGGATGTGGAGCTGTTCGCGGGCAGTCAGGAATTCATTCATTACTTTGGCCGGGATCGTGCCAGCCAAATGTCTGATTGGGGGGGGCTTCGATTTACCGTGGGTGGCAACCACGGCATTTTTCAATACCTCAACTTTTCTTATCGCATTGAGACCTTTACGCCCGACTTAACGGCTGATTTCACTAACCGGGATTCGACCCTCACCGATTTTCCCAACGACATTGCCGACGATTTGCCCAAGACCCAAATCGGTGCTTTCTCCCTGATTCTCAACGCTGACCTGCGCGACAATCCAGTTTATCCGCTCAAGGGATTCTGGGGCGCGTTGTCTGTGGAACTGGCGCACGACCAGGTGGGCAGCGATAGAAATTTTTCCAAGTTTACCTTTGACGGCAGATTCTACCAAAAGTTCTTCAGAAGGAATGTGTTCGCCTTCCATTTGAAAGGGGGCTATATCCGCAAGCAGGCGCCCTTTTATGAACGCTTTTTTCTCGGTGGCGCCAACTCGCTGCGTGGCTATCCGGACCGGCGCTTGACGCCGGTGGGCTACGGCACCAAATTGATTCTCACCAATACGGAGATCCGCTTCCCACTTTCCAGCCGGAATTTTCCGTACCACAGGGCCTCGGGCGTGCTGTTCTTCGACGCGGGTGGCCTCTGGTTGCCAGGCCAAACTCCGAGGATCGAAGACATTTTTGCTTCCGTCGGTTTCGGCTATCGCATCAAGCTGCCGATTGTGGGAATCACCAGATTTGACTTTGCCTTTCCGTTAAACAGAGTGGACGAAAACGATTTTCAATTTCATATTTCCCTGGGGCATACTTTTTGAAACGAATTGCTAAAGGTTTATTTCAATTCCCAACAATTCTGATCTCCTTTCTTGCTGGTCCGCTGCTCGCTCATACGGGCAACGGGGGAGACATTCGCATCGATCAGATTCAGCCGGCCATCGTCAACACCAAGTTGGCGGTGTCAGCCCGGTTTCACAATCTGTTTTCACCCAGAATTGTGGGCACCATTCAAAGCGGCTTGCCATCGGTGGTCAAGATCGACATCAAGCTGCTGGACGCGCGCAAAAAAAATGTCTGGCACAAAAAAGTGGTTCACTCCATTTCCTACAACATCTGGGAAGAGCGCTACTTCATTCGCGACAGCGACAGCACCCAAACCTACACCAGTCTGGACACCCTGAAACGGTGCGCCAGCCGCCTGAACCGTGAGCTGCTACTGCCGGTTGCCAGGCTAAGCCGCTTCACTTCCTACTTCATCAAGATGCGCGTGGAAATCGTACCCATCTCGGTCAGCCAGGGCGAAAAGGTTGCCGATTGGCTGTCCAACCCCAACCAGACCGAGGAAAGCCTGGCCTCCCAGGAGCGCTCCAGTGGCTTCAAAGTCAATCTCAGCAAGCTCGTCTCTTTTTTTGTCGAACGGAAAAAGCCGTCCCAATTCAGCTCCAGTTGGTTTTCCTCCAAGTTTTTCAAGATTGAGGATTTGAAATGAAGCTGCTCCAGCGTTGCCCTTGCAGAGGCGTCGAATCAGGTTAAGTGGATGAAACGAATGCGCACAAAGCTGGTGTTGGCCTTCTTGGTCATCACGTTGCTGCCTGTGTTACCGTTGTTTTATTTGGTTGAAGGACTGTTGCAGCAAAGCCTGGAGATCGGTTTTAACAAGAAAGTCGAATCGGCGTTGGAACACGCGGCAAAGCTTTCCCGGGATCTGTACGCTGTCTACAAACAAGAGACTTTGCGAACCGCGGAAGCGCTGGCCGGCTCCAAACGAGTCATGCTGGCGCTGCAAAAACGGGATGGCTCATTACCTGAGCTAACCGAAATGCGGGACGCGCCGGGCATCGACAAGCTTGCCCTCTACGATTCCCACGGGCGCTTGGTCGTGGCCAAAACCAGACGACCACAACAGAGATTCCCGCAACTGTTTCAGACCCACCTGCGGCCTTTGGCACAGAAAAATGTGGCTGGATTTGTAGAAGGGGTGCTGGACCCAAAGTTCATTTCTGTGTTTGCCCCGGTTTTTGCGGGTCGAGAAAGGCTCGGGTTCCTCGTGGCGACCCGAGTGGTGGCGGACGAATTCACCAGTGCGTCCGAACAGGTGGTTGAGGTGCACCAAATGTTCAAAACCCTGGATTTCGTGCGGGATGACTTGAAAAGAGGATTCTTGCTGGTCTTTTTTGTCGTCTACGCGCCCATCGCTGCCATCTCGGTGGCCGTTGGCTATTACTTTTCTCGCAGAATCACCTCGAGTTTGCTGCATCTGGTCAAAGGCACGCAAAAGGTCGCCGCCGGGGACTGGCAATACCGCCTGCAAGCTTCCTCCCGGGATGAAGTGGGACAACTGGTGGACGCCTTCAACCAGATGATTGTTACGCTCAAAGAGAAACAGGACCAGGTCATCGCCCTGGAAAAGATGGCCGCCTGGCGTGAAATCGCCAGAATTCTGGCCCATGAAATCAAGAATCCCTTGACGCCTATTCAGCTCACAGTCCAGCAGATGCAGGACCAGTACCGCGGCAACGACCCTGAATACAAAAGTCTCCTGAAGGAATGCTCGGAAATTGTCAGCGAGGAAATCGAAAGTTTGCGCACGTTGGTGCGGGAATTCTCGGAATTCGCGCGCATGCCCAAACTCAACCTGGCGCCCGGCAACCTCAATGAGCTCATCGAAGAAGTGGGCAAGCTGTTCCAAAGCAGCGAGCTGCAATGGACTCTGGAGCCGACCTTGCCCGACATGAATTTCGATTATGAGAAAATGCGCCGGGTACTGATCAACCTCATCCAAAACGGCATCGACAGCATGTCCGGCCAAACTGCGGCACCGGTTCGGGTGGAGACCCGCCACCAGGACAACCAGGTCCTGCTGTGCGTCTCCGACTCCGGCACGGGCATCACAGAAGAGATGCAGGCAAAAATCTTTGAACCCTATTTTTCGACCAAGAAAAGCGGTATGGGTTTGGGCCTGGCCATCGTTAAGAGAATCGTAGAGGAACATGCCGGAGAGATTACCGTTGAAAGCATTGTGGGCCAGGGCACGACCTTTCAACTCATGTTTTCATTGACCTGAACTTTGTTTCCACGAGATGACACCACCTTCCATTCTAATCGTTGACGATGAGAAAAACATTCGGCGCTCCGTGGCCATGATTTGCACCGGGGAAGGCTACCGCGCCCGGGTCGCGGCCGATGCCGACGAGGCTTTGAAGGCGCTCGACGCCGGTGCCGTGGATCTGGTGCTGTTAGACATCCTGATGCCTGGCACCGATGGCCTCACCCTGCTCAAGAAGATTCACAAGCTTTTTCCCGAAGTCGTGGTCATCATGATCTCGGGAAATGCCACCCTGCAGAATGCCGTCACCGCCACCAAGGAAGGGGCCTACGATTTCATCGAGAAACCCATCTCCAAAGAAAAACTGCTCATTTCGATCAAGAATGCGCTGAGGAATCGCAAGCTGCAAGAAGAAAACCTGGTGTTGCGCAAGCAGGTTTCCGGCCAACACGAGATGATTGGCAACAGCGCAGCCATGCAAGAGATTCTCCAGCAAATCTCGCGAGTCGCTCCGACCCAGGGGCGGGTTCTGATTTTAGGGGAAAGCGGTACAGGAAAGGAGCTCATCGCCCGCGCCATTCACGACAACAGTCCGCGCAAGAACGGCCCGTTCATCAAAGTCAACTGTGCGGCCATTCCCGAGGAGCTCATCGAGAGCGAGCTCTTTGGCAGCGAAAAGGGGGCTTACACGGGGGCCACTGAAACACGCGAGGGCAAATTCAGCTTAGCCGACGGCGGCACCCTCTTCCTCGACGAGGTGGGCGACATGAGCCTCAAAGTGCAGTCGAAAGTCTTGCGCGTTTTGCAGGAAGGAGAGTTTGAAAAAGTGGGCGGGCACAAAACCCAGAAAGTGGACGTGCGCGTGTTGGCTGCCACGAACAAAAATCTCGAAGCCGAGGTCAAGGTGGGACGTTTTCGTGAAGACCTGTATTTCCGCTTAAACGTCGTGCCCATCGTTTCTCCGCGGCTGAAGCAACGCAAAGAAGATATCCCCCTTCTGGTCGAATACTTTATCGACAGTTTTTGCCGCGACAACGGTTTTCGCAAAAAGCAGCTCACCGCCGAAGCGCTGCAAGTTCTGAGCGCTTACGATTGGCCCGGCAACATCCGCGAGCTGAAAAACGTCATCGAACGCATGATGATCATGTGCAGCGCCGATACCATCGACGTCGGTGACCTGCCCACCAACGTGCAAACCCCGTCGTTCCGGCTGCCGCTGAACATGACTTCCGGCCTCACCCTGAAAGAATTGCGAGAAAACGTGGAGCGAAAGTACATCCTCGCCACGCTAAAAAAGAACAAATGGAACGTCAGCCAGACGGCGAAAGAACTGGATGTGGACCGCACCAATTTGCACAAGAAAATCCGCTACTACGGGCTGTCGCCCGATTAATCGCAGAATCGCCCGGCCCGGCAAACGCGCTGGCTCGCCCAAAGTCACCACATCTGCCCACTCTGCGCCGGCTGCCTATTACATAACAAACACTTAATTAAGTTTGACTCATTTCTGCTTGCATAATGAGCCGATTTTTCTTACTTTTATAATGACCGTGAAGCGTTGACTTGTACGGCAATGCACCGGTTGAAAATGAGATTTCAACGGCTTTTGGTTTTAAGGAAAGGATTTAAACATGAATCGTATTTTACTGTCCATGACCCTGGCATCCGCGTTGGTGCTTCCACCTGCTCTTTGTCAAGCCCAATGGTCCGTGGGGCCGCACATTGTGATTTCTGCTCCCACCTCTGATTTCGCCAATGTCTCGGAGGTTGGAGGAGGTCTGGGGCTCAAGGGGATCTACCAGGTTTCCAAATTTGCCCACCTTTCTCTGCGAAGTGATTTTTCTTTCATTTCCTACGGCGGCACCAAATTCAAATCGGTCACCGTGAATGGTGGCGGCCCTTTTCCCGCACAAAGTCGAAACGAGTCTTTCCGGCTCATATTTGGTCCTCAGGTTTCCTTCGGAAAGCGGCCGATAAAGTTTCAATTGTTCAGCATGGGCGGCTTCTATTTTTTCAGAGAGAACTTGACCATTACGGACGGCTTTTTTGTGGTTCAGGACAGCCGGGAAAACAGCTCAGAATTAGGCTGGAACTTTGGCGGCGGCATTCAATACGACATTGGTCTCGGCCCCTGGTTGGACATTTCCGTGGAATACAATACCATCAAGAACATCTCCGGCCCGCCGGTAGCAGGCGACGAGCAGGCCCCAAGACCCGATATCGATGCCAACGAAATCACGATTAAAATGGGGGTGATCTTCTTTCTCGGCAAGTGAGTTTTCTTGCTCTGAGATTAGAGATTAGGGGAAGCACTTAAGAAACCTTCCATGCTAAAGCGGCATCAACTTTGTCCAGGTTTTAGTCTGACTGATCTGTCCGGACAACAGGTGGATCTGTGGAATTTCAGGCAAAAGAAAAACGTGGTGCTGCTGTTTGTCCAGAATGGTCCTGAGTCGTTTTTGCGTTCTGTAATTCCTTCCATCGTCAATAATTATTTGGCATTACAACGGTTAGACACCGAATTCCTCTTGATTCTCAGCGGCCACCTCGACGCCTGCAGCGCCCGAATTGAAAAAATGCACCTCCCTTTTCCCGTCCTGTTAGATATCGAATTTCGAGCATGGCCTGCCTATTTGGAATCAGAGGCGCCACGAGAATCCGGTTTCGGATTGTTTGTCCTGGACAGATACGGCGAGTTGTGGGCGCAATGGCATGGCAGCTCTCGCGCGGATTTCCCCGCTTTGGCAGAACTCTTGGAGTGGCTGCAATGGATTGAAGAGCAATGCCCCGAATGAGGGGTTTGCGATTGGCCCGTGTAGCGGGACTCGCCGTGGCAGCTTTAGACTTTCTTGTCTTGAATTGATTCGAATAAATTCAAAATCTACGGGTAACATTTGTATCGGTCAATCACTAATTTAGCGAGCACAAATGGTGAGCCATAATATTGCCGCGTTCCTTTCTAAACTGGCCTTCTTGAGCTCCTGGTGTCTGCTGGTTCTGAGCAACTTGAGTGGAACAGAGCAATCGCGCGCGGACGCTGAGCTGGCCGACAGCGACCGCGAGCACGAAGTCATTCTGCAATGTCAAAAGGGCGACAAACAGGCTTATGGATTCCTGGTGAGGAAATACATGAAACGGGCCTATTTTACGGCGCTGGGATTCATTGGATCGCGCGAGGATGCCCTGGATTTGTCGCAGGAAGCCTTTGTCAGAGCGTTTCGAGCCTTCAACCGCTTTGACCCCAGACGGAGGTTTTTCACCTGGTACTATCAGATACTGAAGAACCTATGCTCAAATTTCCTGCGCGACCGGGCCAAGCATGCGCGGCCCTTTGCAGAGATCGGCGACTCACGGCTGGAAAGCATCCCTGATCAATCCGAAGATGCCTCGAAACTGGTAGAACAGGAGGAGGTCAAAGAGGCGGTGTGGAAGGCCATCAATTCGCTCAAGGAAAAAGAGCGCGAAATCATCGTGCTGAAGGATTTTCAAGAATTGTCGTACAAAGAGATTGCTGATTTGTTGGGTTGCCCCATGGGCACGGTCATGTCCCGACTCTACACTGCCAGGCAGGCCCTGAAGACGAAACTGGAGGTGTATTTTTCATGAGCAGGCAATTGCCAGATTCGGAACAGGAACGCTTCCGGCACCTCCTGATGAAAGCCGTCGATGGCGAACTGGCTGATGAGGATCGGGCGGAGTTCGACCGTTTCATTCACACTTATCCAAACCTGAAAAAGGAATGGCAACAATTTAAGAAGCTGAAGGAGGTGACGCAAACGATGAAATTCAAATCTCCACCTGGTGAAGTTTGGGAGACCTACTGGGTCAATGTTTACAATCGCATTGAGCGCGGATTTGCCTGGATAATCCTGTCCCTGGGATGCGTCATACTTTTGACCTATGGTGGCTTCAAGGCGGTTGAGTCTATCATAGCGGATCCCACGCTGGCAAGCATTGTCAAAGTCGGCATCCTGCTGGCCATAGGGGGAATGGTCATTCTGTTGGTTTCAGTGGTGCGAGAAAAACTGTTCATTAGAAAAGCAGACCCTTATAAGGAGGTGCAAAGATGATCCTGGTAACTTCCGATTCAATCGCAGGCAAGAGAATTGTCAAGACCGTTGGGCTGGTCAAAGGGAATACCATTCGTGCCCGAAATATTGGCAAGGACATCTTAGCGGGGCTGAAAAACATGGTCGGCGGTGAGATTGAAGAATACACCAAACTCATGGCCGAGGCCAGAGAACAGGCTATTGACCGCATGAAAGCCATGGCAGAGGAATTAGGCGCCAACGCGGTGGTAGAAATCCGATTCTCTACCAGCTACATCATGGGCATGGCCTCGGAGATCCTGGCCTATGGCACGGCTGTGGTGGTTGAATGAGGATTCATATCAATTCCTAACCCGGAGAAGCCGGAACCAAAGAATTCTTAGACCGGATAAACAGGATTTTCAGGATTAGTTTTTTAAGCGGTTGAATTCAGAATATCTTGTAAATCCTGTCAAGAAATATTTTGCCAAAAATTGACGGAAGTTGACTTGTCAGGTACTGATTGTCATTGCAAACCTTGACAGGGTTTCATTGACAATTACAGCCGTGGTTTGCCGTCAAAAAACGAGTCAGGGTTGAGATGAGATTATTTTGTCGTCTATCATTTTGTCTGAACATTGCTGCAATCACGATTCTTGAAAAGCTAAATGGA
>JBHHYI010000126.1:0-12047 GCA_046757525.1 bacterium
GGTGGGATTGTTGATTTCGCTTATCAGCGCGGCCATCCTGAAGAAGAGATGAAAGGAGATCTCTCACATGTCACAAGACAACCTCGCACAATCTCGAAAGCCCGGCGGCCCGCATCATTTCCTGCAACGGCTCATCAGCAAGGGCTAATGACTCTGATAATGAAATCATTGGCTCTTGGCTTCATTGTGGGCGCGGTGTTATTGGGTGTCGCTCCTCTCGGATTGGCTATCGCTTTTGTGGAATTTATCAAGCCAATCCTTGCGCCTGGCATCGGTATTTTACAACTGCTATCACAAAACATACTGGGTTCTTCGTTCTGGATATTCGGGCTCCTTCTAAACGGATTGGTTTATGCGCTTCTTATTTTCGGTATTTTGTTCATTCGAAGCTATGCAAAAAGTAAGAAAGCAAAGCTCGCAATGACTTCGTTGGTGATTCTGGCATTTCTCGCACTCACCGGCATGCTCAATGATTTGTATTTCCTTCTAAGCTCGCCAAACAAATCCTGGATTTTTCGGATTGGCGCTTAACGGATTCACATTAGAGGCAGTAAATCATGATTCTTTGAAAATGAAGGCGTCACGGCCTAATAGTCTGTGCCTTGCTACTAAAAAGGGGATCAAATATATCGTATATGATCAATTAGCTCGTTGGAGTTAATTCTGCAACATATTAGAAGCAAATTAATATAGACTTCTGCAAAACAACTCAAATTGCCATTTAAAGAAGGAAAATCGTCATGATTATGCGATTGAATGTTGTCGTGTGGTTTGCAGTTTTACTGAGTGTGACGCATTTACCTGCATCAGATAACAATGAAGAACCGTTTCAGTTGCAGTGCAGCGATGGCTTTGTCCTGGATGGGAAGATAGCTCTTCCCGCGGATACGGGTCTCGATGGGGTCAAAAAGGTCGTCATCCTGATTCACGGTTCAGGCGCTCAATCGATGGATGCAGACCTTTCGTTCGTCACCAAAGGTGGAAAGAAGAACCTGTTTTTTAAAGAAGTCAGCGAAACGTTGTCCCAAGCCGGTTTTGCCGTGGTTCGCTACAACAAACGCTCGTACCAGACCGGCTTGAAGAAAAAAGAAGATCCCGCCTTTCTAAACAGCAAACTCTTTCAGGAATATGCTGAAAATCCACTTAAATTCTTCGTCGATGACGCCAAAGACTGTGTTAAATTTTGCCAGGAGCGATTTCCCGGAGCAGAAATCTTTCTGTTAGGGCACAGCCAGGGGACCTACGTGGCGCTGCAGGTCGCGCATCAGATGCCTGAGATCAAAGGGGTGGCGCTCATCGGCTTTGCCGTGTCCGCATCCGATGTTCTGGTGTTCGAGCAGACCGTCTACCGGCCACTTCATTGGTTTGACAAGCTGGACACAGACAACAACGATGAGCTCGATGCGAAAGAGCTGGAGGTGCAGGACGCTATTGCAGCATCGCTGCGCGGCCAGATGGCTGTGCTGGACCTCGACTCCGACCAGAATATTTCTCGCACGGAATTTAAAGCCGGAAACTTCTCCAATCTGATTGCGCACGACCTGACCGCACCCTTGCGTAAACAGGAGGCGCTCTACCCCACGGTGCCGGAGATTCTAAAATCCGCGTCATTCAAGGTCGCCTTTTTTCAAGGCATGCTGGACAACCAGACGCCGGCCTACCATGCCAAGGCGGTGGAATTGATCGCCAGGCACGTTTGGAAGAAGCAAAACTTCAGCTTCACTTACTTCCCCGGACTCGGTCATGTGCTGGACCACCGTTCCGGCTATTACGATCTGCAGTTCGAGACGATTACACCGCAGGCGAAGGAAAAACTGGCGGCGGCACTCGCAGAATTCTTTTAGCTGAAGAGAGTCTCTAATCCGGGTAAAGCTGAAACCAAACAGAAAAAAGCATCCCCGTAAGGATAGTGCCGATGAATGAAAATTTACGCAGTATGCTTCTCGGACCCTCCCCGCTGTACGCAGTCGCGGCAGTTGCTTTGATTCTTACGCTTTTCCGCCCAGCGGCGAAGCCAGATCCGACGGTGTGCAACCGATTCGTTCACCTGTTCTTGTTGGGCATTGCTTGTCAGTGCCTCCATTTTGTAGAGGAGTTTCTCACCGGGTTTCATATTCGTCTGCCGTCGTTCCTGGGTTTGGCTCCCTGGCCTGGTGAGTTTTTTGTCACTTTCAACCTTGCCTGGATTGCCCTCTGGACAGTGTCCGCTGTCGGCATCCACAAGCACTTTCAACCCGCGTATTTTCCGGTGTGGTTTTTCAGCTTGAGCATGATTGCAAATGCCATTTTTCATCCTCTGCTTGCGATCGCCACAAGCGGCTACTTTCCGGGGCTTGTTACATCTCCAATCGTGGGGATAATTGGCATTGTCCTGACGTCGAGGTTGTGGGAACTAACCAAGTAGGAACGCCAAGATTTCAGAAACCATGGACTTTCAATGGATCAACAGAGAAGCTTACCCCTTCCAATCGAACTTTCTCGATCTCAGCATGGGTAAGATGCACTATGTGGACGAGGGGCAGGGCGAACCCATCGTCATGCTGCATGGCAACCCCACCTGGTCTTTTCTGTACCGACATCTCATCAAAGGTTTGTCGCAGAATTATCGCTGCGTAGCTCCGGATTACATCGGCTTTGGCTTGTCTGACAAACCGGAGACCTGGTCTTACCTGCCGGAGGACCATGCCGAGAATTTCAAGGCTCTGATCGAAGAACTGGATTTAAAAGAGATCACCCTGGTAGTGCAGGATTGGGGTGGGCCCATCGGTTTGTCGTACGCGGTCGGAAAACCGAAGAACGTCAAACGGCTCATCATCATGAACACCTGGATGTGGTCGGTCAAAGGCGATCCGCACTTTGCAAGATTCAGCGGCTTGATAGGAGGTTCTGTTGGGCACTTTCTGATCAGACGCTTTAACTTCTTCGCGCGCGTGGTCATGAAACAGGCATTTGCGGACAAATCCCGACTCCCCAAATCGGCACACGAACACTACCTCAGACCACTAAAGCATCCCAATGACAGGAAAGGCTGCGCGGTGTTTCCGAGACAGATCATAGGTTCGAGCGATTGGCTGGACAGCCTCTGGTCGCAGCGCGACAAGCTCAAGAACAAACCAACGCAGATCCTGTGGGGGATGAAAGACATCGCGTTCCGGGCGAAAGAATTGCAAACCTGGCGGGGACTGTTCGAGAACTGTAAAGTCATCGAACTCGCACACGTGGGGCACTACGTCCAGGAGGAAATGGGAAGCGCGTTGTCCCCCCTCATCGCCGATTTTCTCAAGAGAAAACCCGGCAAAAACAATTGAGTTAGATCGCTGTCCACCTCCCTATGTTCCGAACCATTGGCCAGGCAAATCAGATTGACGCAAACAAGAACTTCGTCATTATCGTTGCAAACCCTGACAGGGTTCCATTGACAATTGCAGCTATCGTTTTGCCGTCAAAAACCCTGTCAGGGTTGATGTAAACGGTGATCTGCCCCCCTGGACCGTTGCAGGCCATTTACCCTAACCGCTGCTTTGGCGGATCATCCCTCCAGCCCAAATCCCACTAAAATGGAACCGCCGGAGGTGTCCTTCCTGGATGCACCCGACGGCTTATCTGCCTTGAGGTTCGCAGGATTTGCGGCACGTTCTCCCAGGTTTTGCCCGTTTTGTGCTGTTACACCCAACTCAGAGTTACCACGAACGCCCTCAGCCCCATGCTCCCCCTGGTGTGAATCCAAAGTTTGCCCTCGATGGTCAAGCTGATTTCCTTCAAATGACTTGCGGGTTGCTGGTGTTTTCAGTACGTCATCGAAAATTCTGAATTCAACATCCCCGGTTTCCTGGTCCCGCATTCTGATGCGATCTGTGGGATCGTTGCTCTCTTGTGTGGCATTGGTTTGCTGGGATTGACGCTCTTTTTCGATGTATTGCAGATCCAAGGCGGCTTCGGTGTCTAGGGTCAACCGGGGTTGCGGCGGCACTGGTTGCTGGCTTATTTCATGGTGATCGTTTATCAAGGAATCGTCTTCGATGATTTCCACATCGATTTCAGGTTCCCTGGCTTTTACTGAGATGTTCTTAGCGGCAAAATCAAACCCTTTGGCTATTCCGGTAAAGATAGCGCCGGTCAATTTGCGCAATTGCCTGGCAAAGAGAGCCAAAATGTTGCGATCGCAAAAGCCGACATCGCCCTCTTCCATGGGACCGTGGTCGGACATGCTCAGCAACTGAATCGCCGCATGATTCTCCGCAACTTTGATCACCTTGACTTTCCCCACGTAGTTGACCCGTCGGCCCACCTTGCGATAAAACTTGACCACATCGTCCAACTTGATTCCATCGTCCGAACCCTGGTCGATGACGCCATACTCGCCTGCAATCTTCCGCAATTGCGACGGAAAGAGCAAACGGTTGCTGTAGCCGTAGCCGGCCAATCCTTTGGCCTTCAAAACCACCAGCAGCATCAGGGCTAAGAGACTGGCGACAAACAGAATCAACAACTGGTACCGCAAGATCTTAATCTGGTTTTTCTCTGCCGAAATCCTTGTTGCGCTGGCGGCTTTTGCCTGTGGTAACTTTTTGAGAACGGTGCGGTGGTATTCAGAAGTCTTGGCGCTGGACCTCTTGTGGGTGCTCTTCGGAACTGTTTGGGCGCGGACAAAATTCGGCTTTGAAGTACGCGCCGGGGTCCTCTTACGGCTAATGATCACCAGACCAGGCTTCGTTGCGCCCTTCGACTTTCGCGGCCCGACCGTTTTGTGGTCGTCCTTGTTTGAATGCAGCGCCCGGTCCAGCGTGCTCCTGGTTGGGGACGGCGCCCGGGATTCCTGCTGCAATTCCTCCTCCTGCTCGAGTTTGTCTAACAATTCTTCCAAATTTTGCTTTTCATCCTTTTGGGTCAACGCCTGGTCCTTTCCGGATGGCTTTGGCCCAATAGTCGTAGGCCCTGGAGCTACTTTGCTCGTAGCATCTGGCTGCGCAGACGGTGAATTCGTGCTTTTCCGCACCTGGACTCGCTGGCCATCGGTATCCTCCAGGTAGTCGATTTCGGAAAAAGCATACTTTTCTTCACTCGAGTACAGAGGCCCTTTCTTGACTTTTAGCACCACGTAGTCTGGCCCTACTTCCCACAAGGTGCCATACTTGCCGCCACCCACTTTCAGAAATAGGGTACATTTCTCGCCGATTAAATCGTGCAGCGAAGGGGAGTCATCGGTGACAGTGATCGGTGTCAGGCAACGGGCAGCCGCCAGGGTATGCAGACCGAAGCAGAATCCACAACCTAACGATAGCAGCAAGCTAAGAGTGACTTTCTTAATCATGATTGTACACCTGGTATTTTCGAAATAATAGATTGATTTAACCAGCACCAAACCGAGTGAGACACATTGCTAAACTTTATTTCTTTTTCGACAAATATTTCGCAAATCTTTAAGCTATGGCAGGGATAAAACGCAGGATTGGTGCAGGAGGCCAGATTAGCCCGAACTTGACTGTCCATCGCACGCGGAAACTGAACAAGCATTCTTTTCCTCAAAATTTCTAAAACGGGCGGGAAGCCTGCCGGCTTAGGATTGCGTACAAGATCATGGTAGAGATGGACAACAACCCACGGCGTTCTTGAAATGAGAGGGCGCTTGCCTGCCTCTCCGTACTACAAACCTAAGGCATTGTGTTTTTTTAGCAAAGTTCGATTTTGTTTTTTGAATAATTCCTAACCTGGATAAAGCCGAAATCCAAAAAGACAAAATAATTCTTTTAATGATTTTGTCGTCAATTATTTTGTCTGATCAATTTCTGTGTTTATTTGATAAAGATTTTTTCAGTGCCTCAGGTGAACTAAGAAATATTTCCACCGGACGGCGCTGAAGTCAACGAAACTAAGCCCCTCATTTCCTGAATATGATGACGTATTATATCATTTTCATTTCTTGGCAATTCTTTTTTTAGATGGGATAACAGGATAAACAAGATTTAAGACATCCTGTTCATCCTGTCGAAATTCTTTTGTCAGCGCAATTGTGGAAGGATGAACTTAGTCGAATTGGGTTACGGCTTTGTCACGCCGTGTAACTCCGCGGCAATTTCTTTGTAGGTTGAGCAAATTGGCGCCTCAAGTTAAAACGCTTGTTCAAACCCAAAGACCCAGCGAAATCGCAGGTTGTTTTCATCCGGCAGAGAATCGCTGACCCAAACGGGAAAGTCCAAACGCAGGGTGAGGTTCCGTCCTCCGGCAAAGATCGTGTACCAATTATCTGGCAAGAACCTGTGGAATCGCAGGCCAATCCCAGCGTCGCTGAACGTCTCATTGCTGGCATCGAGAAACTCCATGTTGGCCACATCAACAAATGCCACCAGCGAAGTTGTCCCTAACAGTCCATTCAGCCGCTTGCCAGGCGCAGGAAGTTTCACGTTGTGGCGCAGTTCAATATTGAGGGCAAAGATTTGATCTCCGAACACCGGATTGTTGAAGTAGCCGCGCAGATTACCCCCTCCCGGCAGATGGTAGTGCAGCTCTTCCGGAATGCTGCCATTGCTGCGCAAATAGAACCGCTTGAACCGTTCCCTCGGATTGGCCCCGTCGAGAAAGAGCAAGTCCTGCACCGGCGCATCTTCGGCATCGATGACCTTGCCGGCGTACAATCTCAAAAACAGGCCTCGATCATGGCGGGGCAGCCAGAACTTGACTTCTGAGAAGGCGTACGAAAACGTAAAATCGCTTCTCCAGGTTTCCCGCGAGGTTTCCAAACCCAAATTGAAATTCGAAAACCAATGCAGGCCACGCGGATTGACCTGGTAGCGAAAGTAGAGTTTGTTGACGTCGCCCTTCTCCCAGGTTTGCAACTCGAAGTCATTTTTTTGATCGAATTCTAACAAGGTGTATTTCTCGTCAAGTAGTCTTGAAGCATTGAAGCCGATGACAATTCGATGCTGCGGCGGCTGGGACAAATAGCGAGATTTTACAATTGACAAATGGGCATCTGCTTCGAGTCTACCCTCCATTTTTTGCACCAGTAGGGAACCCACCGTTCCAGCACCTAACGGTTTCACATGGTTAGAGTATTTGAATCGGACATCCAGTTCTCCTGAGTTGAGGCCCAGCCAGCTCCCTAATTCCACGTTCCTGCTGTTATAATAGCGCCCTTTAATCCTGCCCCCCAATCTGAGCTTGTCCACTTCATTGTACCAGGCGCTTGGCCGCCAGGCAAATAAAAAAGCATCTCTCGGGCTGTAAGTCATGTTGGGGTATTCAAAAACAAATTGCAATCTCAAGGGACCGTTGTTGATGCGCGCGTTGTCCAGGACCGCATCCTCGGGGTCCAGCAAGACCGTCTTCGGTTTGCTGGCCGTCTCAAACTGCACGGTTCCGGCTAAATCTATGCCATCCCAGCGCGCCACAAAAGTTTGGCCATCCTGGGTGGTTAGTTGCACATCCACCGGCATGATGCCTTTTTCGTTTCGTCGAATCTCAACCTCTGTGTGCCAGCCATCCGCTGTCTTTTTCTTCTTAACCTTACCTAAAGCGTAGTCCACGGTTACCGTGTTGTGCAGCCATTCGTCGAAGAACCAGTCCAGGTCCTGGCCGCTCACCTCTTCGCACACGGCCTTGAATCGCTGTTCATTGACATGCTTGAACGCCCAGCGCTTAAAATATTCATGGCATATTTTCTCAAAGGTCTCATCGCCCACCACATACTTCAACATGTCGTAAAAGAAGGCTCCCTTGGTGTAAGCATTCACCGAATAGTCAAGGGGTTCGTTGAATCGGTAGGAAAGTTTTGAAATAGGCTCATTGTGCCCCGAGTTCATGTAAAACAAAGCAAAATCTCGGTTGCTTTCCCGGCTGGTTTTTTGCGGTCGCTTCTTTTGCAGCCAATTGGCCCGTTGGGAGAATTCTTCGCGGTCGAAGCCCCATTTGCCGTAGCGGCTTTCCAAATACCAGCGAGTTTGAAAAGAAGTAAATCCTTCGTCCAACCAGGCCTCTTTCCATTCATTGTTGCCGAAGATTCCGTAAAAATAGATATGCCCCACCTCGTGCAAAATGAGACTTTCGCTCGCGGAGCTGTCCATCACCAACATGGGGTACTCCATGCCGCCGCCCAGCAGCCCGTGGGTGATGGTAAGCTGCGGGTATGGGTAGCGTCCGAATTTTGCGGACAACCACTGCAAAGCCCTGGTGCCCCGTTCGGCCGCTACTTTGCTCCACTGGTTTTTTGCGTAGGACCGGTACAAAACATGAATTGGGATGCCGTCCCACTCTGCGGATTCGTACAGGAAATCGGGACAGGCCACCCAGGCAAAATCGTGCACCTGTTCGGCGTGAAATTTTACGGTTCTAATTTTTCCGTCTCCACCCTGTTCGCGAATATTCTTTTTGATCTCACGGTAGGCGTCGTTCCATTCCGCATGGGTCAGGGAAGCGTTCACCCGCACCAGGTTCCAACCCGGGTCGCCGGCTACCACCACACCCGTGGCGCTCACGATGTATTCATAAGGCACGTTTATGGTCACGTCAAAGGTGCCAAACTCGCCGTAAAACTCGCCCATAAAATGAAAGGGTTCTGCGTTCCAGCCCGTCTCATCATACACGCAGACTTTTGGGTACCATTGCGCAAAATCGAATTGGTTGCCGCGGTAGCCCGCCCTGCGAACAAACTTCCTGATCTTCAGGTAGAAGGAAAGCCCAATGTGCAGGTCGCCGCCGGGTGGCAGCGGTTCGGGTAAATCGGCCTCCAGAATGGTGTCCTTCACCTTGAAAGCCGTGAGAGTTAAGGCGTCGGTTGGTTGGTCGCTGCTCAGTATGCGCAGGTTCTCCACTCTTAGATAACCACCGTCCTCTGGATTTGCGACCACTTCGCGAAAGAAACGTCTGGCGTCCCGGGCGTAAACGGATTCAGGGCCGCGATAGGCGTTGGGATAAAGGTGCATGTAGAATTTGTAAAGTGTGTCCGGCGAATTGTTGTGGTAGACGAGAGTTTCTTCACCCGTCAACGCATGCTCTTGCGGCAAGAGAGTCACGTTCATGGTGTAATGAACGTCTTGCTGCCAGTAGTCGTCTTGAGCCAGCAGCGGGATTGCCACCAGGATATTGACAAGAGAAAAAATCAGAAGGTATTTTTTCATGCGTCCAGAAACTCCTTTGACTGCCCAGACTCAGCCGGATTCGCCATTACGTCCAAATCCCTTTCCATGCTACATAAAATAAGCATTTCTTTTATGCGAATCAAGTCAGAAAGGCAACAGACTAAATGCGCCTACACCAGAAATTCTTTGCCAAGCTATTGGAAAACAAAATGGAGGCTTGGCCGGAGCGTTTTGTAATTAGCGTGATTTTTTTGTAGGCCCAAAAGCGCGTCGAAGTGAGAAGAGTGAGTTTTCGGCTCCGATTTTGAAATGGTACTGTTCAAATGTGCTAAGCTAATCATCTGAGTTCCAAAGTGTTAACTTTAAGAAAAAAATATTGACATGTTGTTAGAGTTTCATTATATTGTTTTAGTTTATCTCATGCACATTTGGTTTACGTTTCTCGCTTCGAGTAAGTACCTACCCTTAATAAGATGCTCGTTCAGGACGCTTACAGCCTGCCGGATATATCAAGAATGATTGTTCCTTTATTTGCGAAAAAATACAAAGAAAAAAATAGCCGGGGGGTAATCGCCGGGTATGTCGTTTCACAAGAACGGCGATGACCTGCGATTTCATCAGTTCTCAAACATCACTAATTAATAGGGAACAAGAAAGATGAAACAAAAAAAAGAGGTGTCTAGAGAGCTTCTGGTTCGGGCCTCCCTCAAAGAGTTTGCTATCCCGCCTGTAAAAGACGGTCTGGTTCTTGGGAAAAACTCCCCTATCGGCTGTGTGGCCATTCGTAAAGCTCTGGCCTTGCTGACTCCCAACCATTTTGAGCATATCGAATTTGAGGATGAGGTTTTGAGCGACATTATTATTCGAAAAGCCCTTCTGAATCGAATACCGCAGCAAAAACTCATTGACTTTGTGAAAAGAAATATCAAACCCTTAATGACTGATGCCGAAATCTTGCATCTGAATATGGAGATCATCATCAATTTGGAGGAGCGGTTGTGAGGGACGGTCAATCACCGTCACAATGCGGCGAAGCCCAGATCTAAAACGGTTTGTAACCGCGTTTTGATTCATGCAAAAAGGTCTAAAAATGATCCAACACGGTCTGTGACCGTGTTTTGATTCAAAATTAGGGCTGATGAATACACAGTGACAAACTGTGTAGGATCGTTGCGAAAAGTATCATCAATTTGGAGAGACAGCTATGAAAGCGTTGACAGCACGAGACGCCTTAACTGAGTCCTATTTGTGTGTCTCCAGCGATGGACATCCGCGAGAATTCTTAAACCAGGTTAAGGATGAGAATGTGCAGGCTTGTGCCGTGTTCGAGAATTCAACTTTCTTAGGCCTGGTGGACTTCAAAGACATCCTGACGTGCAACCCCCAGCGCATTTTCGCCGACCTTTTGCCTGAGCCTCAGGCCCCGCCTGTGCAGGATGATACCCCGGTCCAGGAGGTGAGTCGCCTGTTAGATCGGTATCGTGGCAACGCTTTGCCCGTGCTCGATAAAAAAAGCTCTTTTATCGGAGTAATCAGTCGAGACAGTTTGCTTTATGTGTTGCTACAAAAGCATCAGCACTTGCTGAAACTCACGAAAAATGTGAAAGATATTGTTCAAACAGTCAACGCGGTCCTGGATTTGAAATCCATGCTGCGTGTAGCTCTGCGCAAAACTTTGGAGATGATGGGCCTCAAAACGGGCTGGTTATTTCTGTACAACGAGGAAGCTTCCATGGCCAGGTTGGTCACGCACGTCAACTTGCCGCGCAAATATTTAAAGGATCACCATGCGCTACTGCGGGAAAGTTGTTTGTGCCAGAGCGAGGTTTTGAACAAGAAAAACGAGGCCACAGTCCTTTGTCTCAAATGTGTACGTGGCGAGAAAGTAACCTCTGATCTGAAGTGGCACATTTCGATTCCGTTAGTGAGCCTTGCTAAACCACTCGGTGTCATGAATTTGGCCTGCCGACAAGAGCCGTGCATTTCGAACGAGGAGTTGAATCTTCTAACCACCCTCGGGAAGAGTATCGGCACGGCTATCATGAATACCCAGTCCTTTCATAAACTGGAAGCAGAGCGCGAGCGTTTAGCCCAGTGGTCGAAACGCCTGAGCCAGCTCAACAAAGCCAGCACGCACCTGTTGAGTTTGTTAGGAACGCCAATTCTTGAGGACCGCCTGCTCCAGGAAGGCATCGAGACGCTGTGTCAACTGGTGGAAGCCCGCTATGGCGTGGTGGGCCTGTTCGACGCCGACGGAAAATTGGTGAAGTTGGTGCATACTGGATTGACCCAGGCTGAGGCAGCGCAGTTAGAAGACCTGCCCAAAGGCATGGGCATTTTAGGAGCCCTGGACCAGGAGCAGCATGTCGTGAGACTGCGAGACGTGAAGAAACACCCAAGCTTCTCCGGCTTTCCGCCAAACCATCCACAGATGAAGAGTTTTCTGGGGATGCGCATCGCGCTTAAAGGCAAGGTTCATGGCCGCATATACTTGACGGACAAGTGCGGGGGACGCTCCTTCAGCAAAGAAGACGAAAAACTCGTTGCCACCTTTGCCAACAGTATGGCCCTGGCCATAGAGCATACCCACCTGATGGAAAATCTGAACAGGTCCGAGCAGAGATTCCGTTCTGTGGCCCAGTCAGCCAGCGACGCGATTATTTCGGCCGATAGCAGCGGGTATATTATTTCATGGAATAACGGGGCCAGAACCATTTTTGGTTACCAGGAAGAGGAGGTACTGGGCCAGCCGTTGACTCTCCTGATACCTGAGTGGGATAGAGACGCTCATGAAAAGGGTCTAAAGCGAATGACGTCAACGGGCGAGTCTCATGTTATCGGAAAAATACTGGAATTGGAAGGGTTGAGGAAAGACGCCAGCGTGTTTCCTCTGGAGCTGTCCGTGGCCACCTGGAAAACAGAGGAAGGCACCTTTTACAGCGGTATCATACGGGACATCACCGAGCGTAAGCG
>JBHHYI010000127.1:0-12046 GCA_046757525.1 bacterium
GATCCTGGCGAGATCTTTGCGCAAGAGCCGGCCGAGGGCACCAAAGTGTCGGTGGGGACGCCCGTGTATTTGAGCGTAGCAACTGCCGTGGGGCTGATGGAGGTCTCCAACTTAGTCGGCAGGCCCCTCGAGGAGGCAAGTGGTGTTCTCCACGACCTCCGCTTGCAGATGGTTGCCACCCCTGCAAAAACGGACGAGCACCAGCCAGGCATTGTCGTTGACCAACGACCCGCTGCGGGGGCCAAAGTGCCGTTAGGAACACCGGTGTATTTGACCGTGTCGACCACGGCGGACCTGGTGCAGCTCACCAACCTGGTGGGAAGAACACTCGAGACTGCCAGCACCATTCTGCACGACGCTGGGCTGCAAGTCGTGGTGACGGAGGAGGATGCTCCCAAAAGTGCGCCCGGCGTTGTGCTGCGCCAGCATCCAGCCGCAGCGACGCAAATTGGCTCAGGGAATCCAGTATACCTGGTAGTAGCAGTTGGCGCGGAAGCGGCAGCTCCTGCCGAAACCGAGGTAACGCCTGAGACCTCCGGACCAATCGCTGAAGCAACGGCGGCGGTGACGGTTCCCAACCTGGCCGGACGCACCCTAAAAGAAGCGCAAGGCGTGCTGGCCGAAGCCGGGCTGCTCACGGCCGTGCGTGTTGAAGAAGAGATTTCTGAGCAGACGCCTGGCACGGTGCTGCGTCAAAGTCCAGCCGCTGGAACCCCTGTGACAGCCGGAAGTTCGGTCCGATTGGTAGTCGCAGCCAGGCAGGCTTTTAGTTTCAACCTAATTTTCGTGCTGCTCAGCGCAGCCCTGGTATTGGCTGTGGCCTTTGCCGTTCTGAGAGCCAAGAAAATCGCTTTCTTGCCAAAACCGGCCGTACTATTCGAACCCCAGGTAAAGATAGGCTCGCAGGACATTCGAACGAGCAAGCGTCTCAAGTCAGAGATGGAAGTGCGGTTGAAGCCAGTTTTGGACTTTGGCCAGCAAGCTATTCAGCTCGAAGGTCGGGCACCGAAGCCCGCTGCCCTGGACCATTCCCCCACTACCAGCGAAGGTGATTCTCCACAGAATGCGGTCCCCGGTTCCAGGATTAGGCGTGGGCCGAAAGCAACAAACGAGATGACATCGCCTCAACTCGATCCCGGCAAGCCGATCAAGTTTGCCTGGCAACTGCGCCTGAAGCCGGTCCTGGATGACGGCAAGCAAGAGCTGCGAGTCGACGGCGCTTTAATCCTCAGGGAAAAAGACAGGACTAAACTGAGGGCCGGGACGATCGCTGCAGTCGAAGACGCTGCCACATCCGTTCACGACGATTTAACTCAAATCGAGGGCATCGGTCCCAGGATTTCCCATCTGTTTCAAACTGCCGGCATTACCACGTTTGCCGGATTAGCCGCCGCAGACACAGCCTACTTGCGGAAGATCTTGCAGAATGCTGGCATTTGGATCGCCGATCCGACCACCTGGCCCGAGCAAGCTGAGCTGGCTGCCAGCGGCAACTGGGATGCGCTGAACACGCTGCAGCAAGAACTCAAGGGAGGCCGACGGGTGTCAGCCCACAATTGAGGATTTCTCGGCTCAGCTTCACTCAACCGTGCCTAAAAGCCCCCGCAATTCGGTGTAACCGGATTGCTTTAATAGTCGGAAACGCCAAAGGCAGCCCTGTCATGCAGGAGGCATCTTGTTACTGGTCATCAGCACTGCGCAGCCAGCAAACAGGATTCCTCCTGAATGACACTAAAGGCTGTAATAAAAGGCGGCGACAGTTAGGCGTTTCCAGAGAGCACTTGGCGAGTCATCCCGAGTAGGTCACCGTTTCTCAGGTGACCGTATCGAGGGGTGACGGCCGTCGCCCTTCGATACGTCCCGACCAAAAACCGGTCGGGACTACTCAGGACGACTCCCTTTGGGCTCAAAGACAAGCAACTGTCATTTTGCTTCAGAGGAGCATTTCATAGCAGTTGCACCCTATTAATGAAGCCAAAGGCCGAACCGGTCACTCGACGCTGAGCGTCGGTAAGGGCGTTACCACGGAGACCGTGGGAACGAGAGAAAGGAACCCGGGGATGACACAAAAATGGCCCTTTTGGGACAGCCCCATGGGCTACGCAAACGAGACGTTTGCGTCATGAAGAACAGGCGTTTCCTAAAAGTAACGGATGGCCGAACACTCAAAATGGTTCACAAAGCGCGATTTTCGTCCCAACACTAACTAAATGGAGGAAAGGCATAACCATGAAAAACACTCAAACGACTCTGAGTCGATTCTTCCCACTCGAACAATTGTCGCAAGATCGATTATCTGAAATAACCGAAAGCAAAGAGTTCAGCTCGATCAAAGCGAAGATTGCCAGAGAACTGAAAGGGGTGCCGGTACCCGCCTCATTATTTGAACTGATGCTCAAGCAGGTCCACGATTTGCTCGACATCGATCTTGCAACGATTCTGGCCAGAGCCTGGAGTCAACACCGAGCCTTGCAAGACTATCTGGACCAGAAAAAATATCCGCCTGGTGAAAGCGTTCTGGTTCCGCTGCTTGAACACACGATCATCTCCGAACATGCGCCTTCCTTGGAACCCACGATTAATGATCTGCCACTGGGTGAAATCACCTTCAACGTAAATCTCGAACTCAAGCTCCAGGGGGCGGTTCTGAAGATTCAAGATGGAAAGATCAAACAATTCAGCATTGGGTCTTGCCAAGGCAAAGGCTCTGTGAAGTACGCTGAGTTTCCGATCCTGGAGCAGGAGAGCTCAGAGTGGCCACTCGGCGGCACCATCGATCTGGGCGACGGGGTGGCCATTCCGCCTTTGCATGCCGCATAGGAGGGATTGTGTTTGCAGCACTAAAGATGCGGCGACCGTTGTGCAACCTTTTGCTTTTCACCCTGTGTGCAGTTTAAAAACTACCCATAAATTTCTGTTGATTTTTAAGCACTAAAGCAGTATATTTCATACTTGCTTGATTTGCAATGTCTATTAAGGAAAATATACAAAGAACCCGTGCACGCATTGCCAGGGTGTGTGAGAAAACAGGTCGCGATCCGGACGAGATAGAAATTGTCGCGGTGTCGAAGACCGTTGGCGTGCCGCAAATACTGGAGGCCGTAGAATGGGGCATCATGCAGATCGGTGAGAACCGAGTCCAGGAGGCCTGGAGAAAATACCAGGCGATCGGATCGCGGGTGCGCTGGCACATGATCGGACACTTGCAGACCAACAAGGTGAAGCGGGTTTTGCAGTTTGCCAACTTGATTCAATCGGTCGACAGCACGCACCTGGCGCAAGAGCTTCAAAACCAGGCTGAAAAGAATCAACAAGACGTGGAGATTCTAATTGAAGTGAACACTTCCGCAGAACCGACCAAGTTCGGGTATAAACCAAAAAATGTGCTGGAAGCTGTCGCTGAAATTGCACAACTTCCGCGCGTGAAAATCAGAGGGCTGATGACCGTCGGCGCCTTTTTGCCGGATCCTGAGGCGGTTCGCCCTTGCTTTCGATTGCTGCGGAAACTGCGCGATGAGATTTCGGCCAAACACATTCCTCAGGTGGAAATGCGGTATTTGTCGATGGGCATGACGGACGATTTTGAAGTGGCCGTTGAGGAGGGCTCCAATATGGTGCGCATCGGCCGGGCTATTTTTGGCGCAAGGGTCGTTTGAGGTTCAAATGCATTTTATGGCAAGAAAATGTTTGTCATTGCAAATCTATTTTTAGCCATTGCTAATTTGCTAGATATCGTCCTTACGCTCTACATGTGGATGGTCATCGTGCGTGCTGTGCTTTCGTGGATTAACCCCGATCCCTACAACCCGATCGTGCAGCTTTTGATCAGGAGCACGGAACCCGCGTTGCGGAGAATACGAGCGTTTGTGCCCAGTTTTGGAGGTCTCGACCTCTCACCGATGATTCTGATTCTCGGCCTGTACCTGGCGGAGTCCTTTTTGGTGAGCACGTTTCGAGATTTGGCTTTAGCCATCAGTTCATGAGGAAACGTTGAATTAATTTATTTTACCCTGGGAGGTGTTTAGATTGAAGCTCACGCCTTTAGACATTAAGAAACAAGAGTTTAATAAAGCCATGCGCGGCTACGACGTGGTGGAAGTAGACGCGTTTCTGGAAATGGTGTCCGATGAATTCGAAGCTCTCATTCGGGAAAAGAACGAACTTGCCGATGAAGTGTTGATGCTAAAAACCCAACTCAAAGATTACCAGAATGTGGAGACCACCCTCAAGGAAACTTTGATGAGCGCGCAGAAAAACATCAATGCGTCACGGGAAACTTCTGAACGGCAGGCGGAAATAATTGTGCGCGAAGCACAGTTGAAAGCGGAGAAGATTCTGGAAAAGACCAAGTTAAAGCTGGCTGAGATGAAAAATGAGCTGGTCATCGTTAAGGCTCAAAAGGATTCTTTCGCACGCCGTTTGCGCCACTTGCTGGAGTCCCAATTGGATCTGATCGGCGTGCTGGAGCTCGATGATTTGGGATTTGGAAAATACGAAAAGAAAAGCCGCAAACCGCGAATTGAGCAAAAGAGTGCGCAGAGCAAGATTGAATTTGAAGGTGTTGCCGACATGCTCCCGGCCGACTCAGACTCAACAAAAGAAGACGTCTCTGAACGCACGTTTGAGAATGCGCCCGACTTAAATTGGAAAAACAAACAATATGAGGAAGGCGAAAAAAACGAAGAAGAAAGGACACAAGCGCCAGAACCTTTAAACAAGAACAAAATCTCGGATCAGCTCATAATCTAATCTCTAAGAGAATTTCGCACTTCAACCAAGGAGGTCACCATGAACTACCGACGAGTGTTTGCAGCGTGCTTAATCCCTATCTTAGTGATCGGGTGTGCCAAAAGAGTACCGGTTTATGACGAGGCAGGAAAGCCCATCTCAGAGCGCGAAATCAGCAGATACCAGCAGAACTCAAACTTTGTCCTTTTCACAGCAGGTGGCGGTGTTTTGAGCTTTGGCGCGAGCTTTTTTATCGGCACCCTCATCGAGCGTGCGGCAGACAATTCGAATAATGACGCGGCTCTGTGGGCCACCACCGCAGCCGGCACTGTTGTTGGCACCTTTTTATTTGCCCACCAAGGCAAGAAACAAGACCGCAAACAGGCGGTTGAAAAGATCAAAGATAGAAGAAAAGCCCTCATTGCCAAAGAACTCAACCAGGAGAAGTCCAGAAGAGAGAAAATTCAAAGTCAAGTGCAAGCTCTGAAAGCCTTGAAAGAGAAGCAAGAGGCCGAGAGAAGGCGGCTTTTGGAGGAAATCGAAAAACGCAAAAAGAAAGGCGATAACAACTACTAATCCAGATCGAGTTGGGAGATTGGATGCGAGAATTAAAGGCAAAAATTGCAGAAACGGGCGATCTGCTCAGGGAAAAATCCAGGATAACGCCGCAAATCGGCATCATTCTGGGCACCGGTCTGGGTGCCCTGGCGCAAGAAATCGAGCAACAGGCGGTGATCTCCTACGACGAAATCCCACACTTCCCGATTTCAACCGTGGAGAGTCACGTGGGGCGCCTGATTTTTGGAACGCTGGGCGGCAAATCGGTGGTAGCCATGCAAGGTCGGTTTCATTATTATGAAGGCTACACCATGAAACAGATCACCTTTCCTGTGCGCGTCATGAAGTACCTGGGCGCGCAAACGCTTCTGGTGTCCAATGCCTGCGGCGGCATGAACCCGGTATTTTCACCGGGAGACATCATGATTATCACCGATCACATAAACTTATTCGGTGACAATCCGTTGATCGGCGTCAATGACGATTCCCTGGGACCGCGTTTTCCAGACATGTCAGAACCGTACTCCAAAGAGCTCATTGCATTGGCCGAACAAATCGCCCTGGAGGAAAGAATCAAAGTTCAGAAAGGCGTCTATGTTGCGGTGAGTGGCCCCAATTTGGAGACGCGTGCAGAGTACCGGTTTTTGCGGGCTATCGGCGCGGATGTGGTCGGCATGTCTACGATTCCGGAAGTCATTGTGGCCGTGCACAGCGCCATGCGTGTCTTAGGGCTGTCGGTCATAACCGACGCTTGTTTTCCGGACGCGTTAAAGCCGGTCAACATTCAAGAAATATTGAAGGTAGCGGCTGAAGCCGAGCCAAAATTGACATTGTTGATGAAACGAGTGACCGAAAGGCTCGTGTTGTAAAGCGTCACTCGATATTTGAATTTTGAAATTAGTTACGAATGCAATAAAGACGAACGAAAGGGAACTATTCGCAGCCTGCGCAGAAGTCTTAGATAGGCATGCAGGACCGGAGACGAATTAATGTACGAAGAGTTATCGTCACAATTAAATTTTCCCGTGTTAGAAAAAACCATTCTTGAGTATTGGGAGAAGAATAAAATATTCGAGAAAAGTGTGGAGTGTCGGGACCCTGAGAGGCCATTCATTTTCTACGAAGGCCCTCCCACGGCCAACGGCAGGCCTGGCATTCACCACGTCATTTCGCGTTCCATTAAGGATTTCGTCTGTCGCCTCAAAACCATGGAAGGCTACCGGGTGGAACGCAAGGCCGGCTGGGACACTCACGGGTTGCCCGTGGAAATTGAGGTCGAGAAAGAGCTGGGTTTTTCCAGCAAAGAAGAAATCGAAGAATATGGCATCGACAAATTCAACGAAAAATGTCGGCAGAGCGTTTGGAAATACAAAAAGGAGTGGGATGAGCTCACGAGAAGAATCGGCTTTTGGGTCGATTTAGAACATCCCTACATCACATACGAGAACCAGTACATCGAGTCGGTGTGGTGGATCTTGAGCGAGTTGTGGAACAAAAACTTGCTCTACCTGGGTCACAAGATTCTTCCCTACTGCCCGCGCTGTGAAACGCCGCTGTCGAGTCACGAAGTCTCCCAGGGCTACCACGACGTGGAGGACCCTTCCGTGTTTGTACGCATGCGCGTCAAAGGCGACGAGAAAACCTCTTTCTTAGTTTGGACGACAACTCCCTGGACGCTAATCTCCAATGTGGCTTTGGCGTTGCATCCGGAAATCAAATATGTCAAGGTCAGGCACAAGGACGAATATTTCATTCTGGCAGAAGCCCGCCTGTCCGTTTTGGACGACGACTTTGAGATCCTGCAAGAATTCACTGGCGAAGAGCTGTCTGGCAAAGAATACGAGCCTTTGTTCACATTCTGCAAGAGCGACAAGAAACTCTACTACACGGTCAACGGGAATTTTGTCTCCACCGAAGAAGGAACCGGCATCGTGCACATGGCGCCAGCTTTTGGTGAGGACGACTACCAGATGGGTTTGCAGTACGATTTGCCAGTCCTGCAGCCCGTCGACAAAAGTGGCAAATTCACCGACGAGGTGACGGCGTTTAAGCACCAATTCGTTAAGAAAGCGGACGGAGAAATCGTCTCGAATTTAGCGGAACGGGATCTGTTGTACAAATCGGAAAAAATCACCCATAGCTATCCCCACTGCTGGCGGTGCAATTCACCCCTGCTTTATTATGCCAAAAAATCCTGGTTTATTCGCACCACCGCCATGAAAGACCGGCTCATTAGAAACAACGAGAAGATCGACTGGTACCCCAAAGAAGTGGGCCAGGGCCGCTTTGGCGAGTGGCTTGCCAACAATGTCGATTGGTCCCTTTCGCGAGATCGGTACTGGGGCACGCCTTTGCCCATCTGGGTTTGTGAGAATTGTGGCAACACACGCTGCGTCGGCAGTATTGAGGAGCTAAACAAACTATCGGGCCTCACCCAGGAGATCGATCTCCATAAGCCGTTTATCGACCAGGTCAAGCTGCCTTGTGCCGAATGCAACAGCAGCATGGCTCGCACGCCGGAAGTGATCGACGTCTGGTTTGATTCGGGCAGCATGCCCATCGCTCAATGGCACTACCCGTTCGAAAATGCAGACAAGTTCCAGAAGCATTTTCCGGCCGATTTTATCTCAGAAGGTGTGGACCAGACCAGGGGCTGGTTTTATTCTCTTTTAGCCATCGCAGCCATGCTGTTCGACAAGCCGTGCTACAAAGCGTGCATCTCCCTGGAACTCATCCTGGACAAGACGGGACAGAAAATGTCCAAATCCAAACGCAACACTGTAGACCCAAACGCAATTCTGGAGAACCAGGGAGCCGATGCTTTGCGCTGGTACCTCTTAACGGTCAGTCCACCCTGGGTTCCCACCCGTTTCGATCCTGACGGCGTGACCGATGTGCTGAGAAAGTTCCTGGGCACTCTGCTCAATGTCTACTCCTTTTTTGCCATGTACGCCAACATCGACGCGTTCACCTATCAAGCGGCCCAAATCACCGTGTCAAGCCGCCCTGAAATCGATCAGTGGCTCGTGAGCACGCTCAACAAGCTGGTGTCCACAGTGCAAGAATACTTGTCGCGTTATGATGTGACCAAAGCTGCGCGCCAGATTGCTGATTTCGTCGTGGACGACCTGTCCAACTGGTACGTACGTAGATGCCGCCGCCGTTTCTGGAAGTCCGAAATGGGAACCGACAAGCAGGCCGCCTACGAAACGCTCTACGAGGTGTTGTACACCCTGGCCAAATTGATGGCTCCATTTGCCCCGTTTTTGTCTGAGAAAATCTACCTGAATCTCACCCAGAATAGACCAGGCCAACCAGAAAGCGTACATCTGACGGATTATCCGAAACGGGAAAACGGTGAGCACGGCTTTCGCAACCAGGCGCTGGAAGAAAAAATGGACATCGTGCGCCAGGTCGTGTTCCTTGGCAGGTCTTTGCGCAACGAATCCGGCATCAAGGTGCGGCAACCGCTGAGCAGAGTGATCGTCGTAGCGCACGAAGATTCTGTCAAAGCCAGAATCGAGAACATGGCCAATTTGGTTCTGGAAGAACTGAACGTCAAGAAAATCGAGTTCGTAGCTGACGTCGAGGCATTGACGGCGAAGCGGGCCAAACCGTTGTTCAAGAAGCTCGGCCCAAAACTGGGCAAAGACGTTAACATCGCCGCCGACATGATAAAGGCGTTTACGGATCAGGACATCGAAGCTCTACAAGAACAGGGCGAAAAGCTGATCGTCATAAAGGGCAGAGACTTCATTATTCATCCGGAGGATGTCGAAATCCTTTCTGAGAGCGCTCAGGGATTGGTTGTGCAGAGCCACAATGAGTTAACGGTTGCTCTGGACACTCAAATCACCGAAGACTTGCGGGATGAAGGTCTGGCCCGCGAATTCGTCAACCGGGTTCAAAATATGCGCAAGGATGCCGGCTTTGATGTCATCGATCGCATTAAGATCTACTATCAAACCTCCGATAAGTTAGCCAAAACCATTGAGAAAAAATCATCCTATATTTTGCATGAAACCCTGGCAAAAGAATTAAATGCGAACGGTGGCCAGGGCAGCCATGTGGAAGAATGGAATATCGAGGGGGAGAAGACCATTATAAGCATAGAAAAATTGCGGTAGTTACAAAAACAACATCTTTAATAACCTTAAGGTAGATCAAATAAAACAAGTTGAGTAGTGGAGGCTCAAATGAAAAAAGAAGAACTGCAATACTTTAAAATCCTTCTGGAGCAAAAAAGAGATGAAATGATCAAGGATTTGGGACAACTAAAATCGAAAGATGCCACCTCAACGTTGAAAGATTCCTCTGGAGAGAACTCAGCCTATTCCTATCACATGGCAGATGTGGGCACTGACAACATGGAACGAGAAAAGGCCTTCTTTTTTGCAACTCGCGAGGGACGCTTTCTCTATCATCTGGAACAAGCGCTTGAAAGAATAGAGAAGGGAACTTATGGCTACTGCCAGGAGTGTGAAAAGCCGATCAGTAAAGAACGCCTGGAGGCCGTACCCCATGCGAGATTGTGCATTACATGTAAATCAAAAGAAGAAAAGGGACAGAACAATTCTCGTTAGACCGGAATCGCCGGACGACAGGGAACGCCCATTCCATTGGATTGCGGTACCCAATGAACCTTTAAAACAGTGGCAAGGAAATCGACTGTTTTGATTGAACTTGAAATCAGGAAAATAAATCCCAGAAGGCTTTATCATTGCGAGTTTTGATTTTTTCGATCGTAGTCGTTGTAATGGACCAGCTCACCAAGATGTCGGTGCGCTATTTTTTTGAAAAAGGCATCGACCACAACATAATCTCGGATTTCGTCCAATTGACCTATATTGAAAACCCGGGCATGGCATTTGGAATTCAATTTGGCGGTCAAACGTTTTTTACCTTGTTTGCCGCTGTCGCGAGTGTGATTATTTTTGTCTACATTGTTCGTGCACGCTCGGAGAGATTCTCCACACGTTTTGCCCTCGCCTTGATTTTGGGAGGTGCCATCGGCAATTTGATCGACCGTTTTCTGTTTGGGGCCGTCACGGATTTCATCAATATTGGAATTGGTGCGAAGCGTTGGCCGTTCTTTAACATCGCAGACAGCGCCGTGACCATCGGCATGGTTATCCTCTTAATTAACATAATATTCGACAAAAACAAGGTCGAGGAGAGCAAGGACGAAGCGATGGCCACGAACGGCCAATCCTTTCATTGATCGACAAATACCTGCCCTCGTCTCACCATTTTCATGCATGAGGATACTTATTTTGAATTTGTAATTCCCTCCAACCAAGGAAAGGAGCGACTGGACAAATTCTTGACCCGAGCCATCGCACACGTGTCACGTGCACGCCTGCAAAAACTCATCGAAGAAGGCAGAGTCATACTAAACGGCAAGCCCGCCAAGGCAAGCCACCTGATTACACCCCACGAAAAAATAGAAGTTTGCATTCCCAGGCCTGAAAAAATAGACATCTTGCCGGAACCCATCCCGTTAGACATCCGATACGAAGACCAACACTTGTTGGTAGTAAATAAGCCTGCTGGTCTGGTCGTCCACCCGGCTTTTGCCAATTACACCGGCACGCTGGTGAACGCCTTGCTGCATCATTGTGGCGACCTGTCCGGCATTGGCGGTAAACAAAGGCCCGGCATTGTCCACCGCTTAGACAAAGACACTTCTGGACTGATCGTCATCGCCAAGGACGATCAAACCCACAGAGACCTTTCCCGGCAGTTCGCCGAAAAGACCACAGTGCGCGAATATCACTGCATCGCGTGGGGCAACTTCCGCAAACGGACGGGCGCCGTAGAAACCCGAATTGCCCGAAGTCCTAAAGACCGGAAGCGCATGACCGTGCAACCGGTGGGAAAAGTGGCCATCACAAACTACCAGGTCCTGGAAGCGTTCAAGGTACTCTCCTACGTCAAGTTAACCTTGGAAACGGGTAGAACCCATCAAATTCGCGTGCATTTGTCCTACATGGGACATCCTGTCTTTGGCGACCCAACCTATGGCGGCCGCAACCGCCAATTAGGGGGGTTGGCCAACAAAGAGCGCCAATTCGCTTCTGAGCTTCTGCAAATGATGCCGAGGCAGGCCCTGCATGCCAGAACCTTGGGCTTCGTACATCCCATCCTGAATCGCCGCATGCTCTTTGAGGCTGAACTACCTGAAGACATGAAACTATTGTTACAAGCGCTGCGTAGTGAAAATTAGTTCGACGACCGCACTTGTGGCGGTAAGAGCTTTCTGCACAATTCCTGTTTGTAGCTTCAATCTTTTGAGACCGCTTCTCTTACTGCAACAGGCTGAAGTCGACATCAGACCAAGATTCAGTTAACTACCATGAGGAGTCAATCATGACACAGGATCTGCCCTTGCTGTTAAGCATTTTTTGCTGCTTCGTTTCCACGCCTCAGGTAAGCCAGGCTCAACACCTCCCGATCAAGAAATTCAGCCAAAGGTACAAAATACCCGATTCAAACAGGCCGAAATAAATGGCGGCATTGGCGACATGCGGGTCGATTTTCGTGGAAATCTTCTGCCTGTTTCCAGGGCTTCAGTAGATTTAGACCTCGGGGAAACCAAACTGATTTTGCCGGACGACGCCGGGGTCAAACTCTCGGTTTCGAAGCTCTTGTTCATGTCCTCGGTTGATCTGCCGTACAATTACAAAAAATCAGGCAAATACTACTACAGCAAGGATTTCGAGTCTGCCTCCAATCAATTTGCTGGTGAAAGTAAGTCCGG
>JBHHYI010000128.1:0-11851 GCA_046757525.1 bacterium
GCTTTGTTAAAAAGATTTATTCACAAGAGTTCTTGTGAGTTTTTTTCTCAGCCCCAAACGACTGCGCACCTTAACAAGCAAAATCTTTTGACATCACCTCCTCTCCAAACAAGGACCACATTGATGAATTCCAAATAGACGCGTTGCTTGCATGAAACGCTCTGGCGCACGTAACGCAAACGTCTCGTTTGCGCAGCGCTTCCTGTATATAAGCGACCTGCAAGGGCGTAGGAAGCTTTTGGGACACGGCACCCTTCTTCAAGAAGTTCAGCTTCGAAAAGCCTCAGAGAGCAAAGGTTGCAGAAGGTGACTTTTTTCAAAAAGATCACCTTCTTGCCAGCCGCAGTACTACCTGGAAAGATTTGTCAGGTGTGACAAAAAGATGCAGGGATCAGAATGTGCCGGAATTTAGAAGGGAGAAATTTCTGAGGAAAATGATGGCTATTAGTCGAAAGCAGTCGAACAAGTCAGAATTGTGCTCAAAGAGATGGAGCAGATTAGAATCAGGAATCGGGTCAAAAACAATTTGGCCGGAGCTCGATAGGTGATATCCATATCACACCCCTTTTGGGTATGACGACCAATATAACCAATAAAACTACAATGTCAAGTTTTTTTTCATGCCCGGGCTTTTACTGGCCAGAATCCTGTACGAATAGACAAATGGTACCATCGTGTTTCCTCCGTCTTCTCCAGTGTAGCAGTCGTTAGATTGATCTTGCCGTCTCGGTTTGATTGCAGTTGCAAGCTGATTGGCGTGGCCAGGCGGGAGGCTTGCTGTACCAACAGCAGAAACAACCTGCTGCGAATGTCGCCCCGATCGGCCTGCAATTCTCTGCGTTCCAACCAAACACGGAAGGCCACAGTGGCGACGAGACGTTGGCGTTACACAGGGCGAACGTTGCCTACACATATTCTAAATAAGGATCGTTCAGGATGTCTGGAAAAGGGGTACCTAAATACGGTAATGGCTCTAAATGATGAAGTTCCCGCAGCAAGTGATAGGCACAAGAGGTCAATAATTGAGCTTCATCCACGGCGATTTTCCAATCGTCCCGCAAGATTTCTTCGAAGGTGTTTGATGCGGGCGGCAACCCAAAATCCCATGCTGCACATAACCGGATTAGGAAATCTACTTTTTCTGGTAAACCGGTAATGTTGTCAGGGACCGGTTGCTCGGGATAATAACTCCCATCGATCCAGTCAAATTTTTCCCTGGCAGAATTCATTTTTGAACCATTCTCTCAATGCTTGGGCCTTCCTTCTACTTTCCAGATTCTTGATCGATTCCAAAGGGCGCATCCTTTCAATTCTACTTAAATGTACAAGCAATGCTTTGACTGCAAGCCTTACGTCGGGTTGTTCTACGCCCCGCTTTTTTTCACGTTCCCGCCACAAGTCCCAACAACGTTGACTTGTGCCTAAACCTCGGTGACAAATTTCGAAAATATCGAGGAAATCCCGAGGAATGCCTCTTTGTAGTAAGGCCGTCATTTTGCTTGCGAGTAAATCCTCAAACGAATCCAGTTTAACAGGTGCCCAGGAGCTTGGAAGAGAGGGCCGTAACTGAACGCTTCGTCTGGCAATTTGAAAATTAAACACAACCTGACTTTCATGAACCAGATCTAAACTGAGGACATCTCCAAATTCTCTAATCCTCACCTCCCCAAATCTTGCCAAGGTTTTTTCCAACAACGAGATTACTCTTTTCTCATCTTTCTCTGTAGTATCCTGGTTCCACCAGGCATCCACATCCTTGGTGGTTCGATATTCGTGATAATGGGCTAATCCGAGAGCACCGCCCAATGAGATATGTTGTCCAAGCCCAGATTGCTGCAATGCCTCAAGACAAGCTAAGGCATATTGATTTAAATGTTTTGGGATCGTGGGTTGCACCTGAATGAGACTCAACGCTTCTAAGTGGTATTGTTTAATTTTTAAAAAATATCAATATCTAACGCGAAAATCAAGATAATTTAGAGCTTAAACGGTGAGAGACAGGTGCGCGGCACTTTCTACAAGTTATTCTAAAGGCTTGCCATCCGCCCTTGTGGGAACATGGGGCAGCGGCAGGGGCGAGCGAAGGTGCAGGTCGCCTTGCGGGAAAGGGATCTCAATGCCTTTTTCACGAAACTTCCGTACGATGATAAACAGTGGAAATTTTATGATTTGGTTGATCGCTGCCATGATATCTGTTAAGGACATGCTTTCTCCTAATTTGTGTTTTGAGTAGAGTGGTTTCAGTTCTGTTGCAAGATAGGGTGGCCTTGCGTTTAACTTGGGGTGTCTTCTCTCCGGCAGACGATGCGGTACTGATCGCCATCCACAAGGACCTCTGCGGGACGCGGGCGGCCGTTGTAGTTAGAAGCCAGGGCATAGCCGTAAGCGCCGGCGGTCATGATGGCCAGGCAATCCCCGCGCCGGACCGGGGGCAGCCGTCTCTCTTTGGCGAAGAAATCCCCGGATTCACAAATCGGCCCGACGACGTCTACTTTGACCGGACTCTGTGAGCTTCTTCGCAGCGGCACGATTTCGTGGTAGGCGCCGTACAGACTGGGGCGCAAGAAATCGTTCATACCAGCGTCGACGATGACAAAGGTCTTGCTGCGGCCCTCCTTGACGTAAAGGACCCGGGTGACTAAAATGCCGGCTTCGGCCACCAGGGCGCGCCCGGGTTCAAAAAGGATTTTGCAGCCTAATTTCTCGAACTGTGGCAGCAAGGCACCGACCAAACTTTCAGGCGTAAGGTTGGCCTGGCCTGCTTCTGCGTCCTCGAAGACGTGTTCGTACTTGACCCCAAGTCCGCCGCCGATGTCGACATATTGCAACGGTAAACCCAGAGATTGCATTTCTGCCGAAAGCTCGATTAGTATTTGTAAAGACTCGGCGTAAGGTTTGATCTTGGAAATCTGGGACCCCACGTGACAATGCAGGCCAATCAATTCGACATTGACAAATTCAGCCATTCTCGGCAACAACTCTTTCACCTGGGAAATTTCAATGCCAAATTTGTTGGCCTCTTTGCCCGTGGAAATGTAGGGGTGCCCTTCGATGTCGATGTCGGGATTTACGCGAATGGCCACGGGTGCCTTCATACCGAATTCGCTGGCAAGACCGTCGATGACTTGCAGCTCTTGCAAAGACTCCACGTGCAGCGCTAAAATGCGGGCTGACAGCGCTGCGCGGATTTCGTCGTCCCGTTTGCCAACGCCGGCAAACACGATTTTGCCGGGAACAAAGCCGCTGCTCAGTGCCCGTTGCAGCTCCCCGCCCGAAACCACGTCAGCGCCAGCGCCGTGACTGGCCAGCAACCGCAAAAGCTCGTGATTGGAATTGGCTTTCATGGCAAAGCAAATTAGATGATCTAACGCGCCAAAGGCCTTGTCGATGCGCTCAAAACTATTGAGAACCGTTGCCCGGCTGTAAAGGTAGAACGGCGTCTCCACGCTTCCCGCAATTTCTTGTACCGCCACTTCTTCGCAGTAAAGCTCGTCGTGTTTAAAATGAAAATCATGCATAAGATGCCTTGTAATTTGACTTTTGTTCAGAGAATAAATCCCACCAGTGAAGTGCCCAAATTGTCACTTGTTCTCCACCTGGTTTTGGGGAACGGCTAAACGGCTTGCTGTTGAGCGTAGTTTTAAAACCCAAAACACCAGCATTGTCGCTAACAGTGCAAGATAGAAACTGGACTTCAACACCTGGAAATTTCTGGTGCCGTCGACATAATCTTTAATCAGAACGAACCCTAAAGAAAGGAGTGTGAAGGTCAAGAAGGGCTCGACGGCCTGGAGAGCCAGCTTATTGGTTCTCCAAATGCCCGTGCCTAAGAGCACAAACGCCAGGCCAATGGCGCCGACAAATAATTTTACCATTGCCGTGCCTGGAGCTATTCGAAATCCTGTGAAAAGTTCGAAGAAGATAAAGAGACCCGCTGTGCAGCAAACGAGTCCAAAGGTCTTTAATGGACCAGTTCGTGTTGCTCCTTTTGTTGAATCAACTTTGTAGGTGGTGCGTACTGCTGACAAGTTGGCGACCCAAATAAAAAATAGCGCTACGGCGCCCGAAAAACTCACAAGCGCACCGCTCCTAATTGACGGACTTAGCAACAGATTGGTGGTGGTGACAAATAAGAATAAAGCCAGTCCCAGAAGAAATGCCCAACCCCACTTTCTTAGTTGCAAGATGCCCACAGTTGCGATTAGCCAGAACAACGAATGCACCAGCATTAAATGAGACATGCGTAATCGAGTACCCATGATGTACATTTTGTTATTCAAGGCGCCAATAGTAATGAAAATCCAGCCTGCTGTGAACAGTACACAAGATATTTGGAGCAAACGAACACTCAAAGGTATTTTGTTAGGTTTCATGATTCCTTCCGTTCACGAGAGAGTTGCCTGCCCTATCGCTTAAACCTAATGTCGTTGCCTTCGTTGGGCCAGCGCGAACGCACATGAATGCTGTCCGGGTACACGACAAATCTTTCTGCCGGCACAAAGGGGATGACCTCGCCAGGACTGTACTCGCCGTTTTCGTCCTGATCGCGGAAGCCTTCGATCAAATAGAGACCGGGCAGAACGTCGTCGAATTTGTAAGGTCCCGGTTGTTCTAACTTCAGGGTGTAACTCTGCGCTTTAACCCCTTGCTGAAACGCCTTCAGGTGAATGGTTCCGGTGGCGGTGGCGTCTTCGTCCACGACGGTTCCTGAAATGGAAGAAAAGGTATCGGCATTGATGGTCGTGAAGGTCAAATGGAACACCGTGTCAGATAGTACGTTGCCGAACAAATCGGAGACGGAGTCGGGTGCAACCCTTACAAAATAAGAGGCCACACTTTTGAGGGGCCTGTCGGGAGAAAATTTCACCGAAGCCGGGGTGTCCCAGAAAAATGTGCCGCTAACCTGTTGACCGGTGCTGTCCTGCAACTGAAAATTTCGCTCGAAAGAGGGCTTTACCACGGCTTCGCTGAAGTCGAGTTCAATGGGAGCGTCCAGGAGCACGGCCCTGGCGCTGTCTGCAGGGATGGTCTTCACAATCCTGGGAGCGAGGGAATCGGGCACCACGCTGCCGACAAACTTGACCTTGTTGAAGCTCGCGTCCACGGGATTCTTAGCGAGGTCCTGGAGATTCTTGACCAGAACTTCGTATTCCGTTTTGGCTGTTTGTGGCGACGTACTCAACACGATCTCCATCGGGTCTACGGGATTGAGGTAGGTTATTTTGACCTCAAGGGTATCTTTTGAAGAGGACCGGGTTGGATAGACGCTGAAGTTACCTGGCTCATCGCTGCCTTCTTGCCGCAGATTCTCATCGAAGCGCAACAGGAGGTGAGAACGATCCTTGGCCGAGGCCGAGATCAGCGCCGGTCCCAGCGTATCTCTGGCAACCATCCTAAAATCCACATTAGCAATGCTCGCGTTGGCGGTCGAAAGGGTGACGTCCCGCGAGGTCACTGCGATTTCATCGGTTCCAACTTCGTAGAAACGGTTCTTGTCTTTGTCGCGAATGGCAAAAATGCGGTAGGTACCTTCAGAGAGATTGGCGAGCTTGTACCGGCCTCGATTGCCGGTCTGTGTGGCGTAATCACCCGACTTCTGTACCGGATCGGGGTCCTGGCCGCTTTCTAAAAGGTAGGCCCAGATGAGAACGGCCTGGTTGCTCTTCTCAGAATAAACCCGCCCACTGATTTCTCCCTTGCTGATTTCCTCTCCGGTAGAGAAAGCCAGTGTAAACGACTGCTGCAGTGAATTGCCGTGCGCATCTTTCAAGTCCGTACCCAGTGTGATGACGTAAGTTGTGTTCACTTTTAATGAATCCAAATACTCGATGGACAGGCGGTGTTTTTTCCATTTGTATCTTACCCGCTCTCCCGGGTCGGGCGTGATAAAGATTGAACGCTCCAAAGTCTTCCGGTTCATGGCTTCGCTAAAAAGGAATTCAATCTTTTGAGTGCGAGGGACCAGGGTAGAGTTCTTGCGCGGCGTTACTTCAAGGATTTTGGGAGGCGTTTTGTCCTGAGGGCCGCCGGTCGGAGGCACCTGCTGGGCGCAACCGGTCAGACCAATAAGCAGCATTGTTGTGCACACCAAAATTTTCGGTAACAAAAAGAGGTTTTCTCCTAAAACAAGGTTAACCGGGATTAACTTGTGATTGACCGAAAACTCATCTAACGACTGTCATTTCGATCCGGCAGTTGCCGGAGAGAAATCTGGTTTGTGCCTAAATCAGAGCCCTCGACTACGTCCGGCAGAGCCGGACTCCGCTCGGGGTGACAATCAGGTGGTAAGACACCCCTCAAGTTGAAGCCAGAACGCAGTCGCCGGACTGCGTCGAAATGACATTTTGCAAGTTTCGGTCAATCACTAACTTAACTGACTAACATTTCTCACTTGCTGCTTAGTTTCCCAATCTGGACGGTTTAAGCTGCAAGACATGGGTACGGATCTTTTGCGCCATGAGATTGGCGCCAGGGTTTTTGAGCCGATAAGCCCGGGTAATCTCCTGGGCCGACTCGTCGACCTGGTAGGTCTCGTAAGCAGCTTTGGCCAGCAGGGCTTGCCGTTCTTGCCCCAAAGCCTGAAAACACAACAGGCGGTGGTAGTGGGCAACTCGGTCCTCGGGATCGATTTTCAGGACTTCGGCAAAGGCCTGGAGAGCCTGTTCGTATTTCTGGTCCAGGTAGTAGGTGCGACCCAACTTGCGCCAGGCCGCACGGTCCTGGGGAAACTTCTCCAAAACGCGGCGGTAGGCCAACTTGGCTTTTGCGTACTGACCGTCTTCCTGCAAGGCGAGGCCCCAGGTCCAGGCCACGCGCGCGTCGCCGGGCTGGATGGCTTCGCACTGTTGTAAGTAATCGTAGGCCTTGTCAAGATTGCCGTCCCGCACAGCGGTTTTGGCGAGATTCAACGGCCCTTCGATTAAATTGGGCCGCAGAGCCGCCACCTCTGCAAAAGCCAGCGCCGCCCCTCTGGTGTCGCCTTCCAAAAGCAGGCCAATGCCATAGTCGTTGAAGCGCACCCATTGCGAGGGGTCTAAAACGGCGCCGTCGGTAGCTACGGTATTTCCTTTGGTGCGCACTGGCAAGGAAACCTGGTCAGTTGCGATTTCAGTGACCGGCAGATCCGGAACCCGGTCGAACTGCTTGAAACCCTCCCGATTCGACTCAAAGGCAAACTGTGTGAATTTTCGATCAAACTTGCGCCAGAGCAAACGCGCGCGCAGCGTTAACCGGCTACCGGTGAGTTGTGGCGGCACCACGAATTCGTAATGCGCAATATCCGCCGTGCCTGGTCCGATGACGTTGGCAAAGACCGTGACGTGAATGTCCTGAGCATTGCGCTGGTGAATGAGTTGGCCGTTTTTGTCCAGAATCACCGCTTTGAAAACGTGAGCCATGGGATCGAGGTGCCCGTCGTCGCCAAGCCAGCCGCTGATGGCCAATACGTTTCCTTGCGCATCGAGCAGGCTGAACTCCAGCCAGCCTTCGTTGGAATCGTTGGTGCCCCCCGGAAATGTGTGACCGACGCCCTGGTTACGAACCACGACGTCCACGGTGACTTTTTCGCCGGCAGTCAGGATCGGCTGTTGCAGGTCGATGGCCATCGCCGGCGTGCGCATGCTTTCAGATTTCAACGCAAAAATATCCACGCGCAGTTTTTCCTGGCGCAAAAAGGCCTCGATGCGTTCGATGGTTTCCTGGTCGCCGCGGATGAAAGGCAGGGCCGTGTTTACTGCTAAAAAACGATGCGATCGTACGTAACCGTTCTTAGCTGCCACGTCGCCAAGCGGTGCGGCTTCTTTGGGCATGTGGCAATCCTGGCACTGCCGTTTCACGGGCGGCAGATAAAAGGTGCGCGAAGCGTTTTGCGACACGCCGCTGTCGTGCCAGTTGTCGTATTCGTCCTGACCGCGCAGCCAGCGGTAGTTGTTCACGGGTTCGATGAGACTCACTTTGTGGCAGGAGGCACAGAACTCGCTGGTGCGGAAAAACGGCTTCAACATCTGGCGTTTGTGCACCGTGGGCTTGGCTTTGACGATGGCGTCGTGCAGAAAGGTGCCAACGCTTGCCGAACTCGCGTTTGCAAACAGGTAGGGATCCTCTTGCTCGTCGGCCAGGTTGTAGGTGCCGTTGCCCGTGCGGTTGTGGATTCGGTTGATGGCATGGCAGGCCAAACAGGTCAAACCCGCCTGAGCCTCCGGCGTGGAGCGATCGATCTTCTGCTTCATCTTGCCGGCAAACATGAGGGCTGGATCGTGACAACCGCCACACCACTGGCTTTTCACCATGCCTGCTTTGACATTTTTTTCTTGAAAATGCTTCAGGTGTGCCTCGACCCAGCTATTGGTTGCATCAGCGTTTTCGCGCAAATTCTGCACGGCAGCGGTGTAAAAGGGATTGTTAAACGACGCAAATCGATGCGCCGAGGCTTGCCACTGGGCCACGATGTCGGCATGACAGCGTTTGCAGGTTTCTGCGCCAATGGGCACTCCTTTGACAAATCCGTATTTCTCGAAGTCGCTTTGCACGCCTTTGGGCGGTACCAAATCACGCCCGATAATGACGGCCGAAGAGAGATAGTGGCCCAGAGTTGTGGTTGCCGCAGAAGGGAAGAACGGACTGTTCGGAGGCACGAAACCTACGGGAACAAAGGTGTCGTCCGCAACCGCTGCCTTACCATCGCCCTCAGCGTCCGGGCTCTTGTAGGAGTCCTTTTCCAGGACCGTTTTGGCTTCCTGCGTGGGGACAATTTCACGATTCGTCAACCCGTGCCAAAGCACCAGGAGCACAGCCACACCCGCAACAGCCACGAAATACTTGCCGACCCTGGCCTTCGCTGGTCTGGTGTAGCTCACCATCCGGTGGAAAAGGTAGCCGGCCGGTGCCAGCACGGCACAGAGGACGTGCGTCCACCAGGCCCAACGGTTGTCCCGACTGGCGGCATCGGTCAAAATCAACAAACCGGTGATCAGCAAAACCAGGCCGAACAGGACGAAAAATGTGCCGGAAACGACGCTCGATTTGTGATGCCGCACCCAGACCCGCGGCAGGTGCACGACGGCAAAAGCCAACATCAGCGTTACCAGAAGCAGACCAACCCCGGTGTGCGCCAGCACCATGGACTGAAACAGATGCGGCAGAGAAGTCGCGCCAGCGGCAAAATAGCGCCAGTCCACCAGATCGGCCAGGCGGTTGATGAGCAGATAGACCGTGTTGGCCAGCATGAACGCCGACAGGACCAGAGCAATCGCGAGCAGCTTCTTGACGTACGGTGGCAACAGCGATCGCAAGATGGGTTTTGTTTTTTTTGCAGCGGATTTCAATCCAACGCTCCTCCTCGTCTCCTCAACTCTTTTCCCAACAACTCAAAAGCCAGGGATCACGCAGTTTCCATGAAATTTAAGAAATTTAACGTAAAAAGCAATAGTTTCGGAAAAGGCGAAGCACGCTTTCAATTAGAATACTCCCTCGCTCAGGGGCCGATTAACGCCAGGCTTCAATCATTTCTTCCGTGGGGATTCGGGTGGTTCGGAGATCTTGTCGGCAATAAACTCCGGGATGGGGATGGCTCTTATTTCCTCTCCTGGGTTACAAATGCAGCAAGCCGTGGTAAGCTGTCCGCGGGCTATGGTCACGCCTGCGCGCGTAAATATGAAATCGTAGGTCATGGATTTGGTGCCCTTTCTGAGCACGGTCAAGTGAATGTCGAGGACGTCTTCAAACCGCGCCGGGCTGAGATATTCACAGGTGGCTGCCAATCTCGGCCAGCCGATTTTATCTCCCTCTATTTCCGTCGCGACGCTGCTGCCCAGGGAATTCAAAAACTCGTGTTCAGCGGTTTCCATAAAAACGAAGAAGCGGGCAAAATGACAGATGCCCGCCATATCTGTGTCGGCAAACTCGATTTTTCTAATTGTGTGGAACTCGTAGCTCATGGGCTGTTTTCTAATTTGAACTTGGCAGTAATTCAGGGGGAAAATTCAATCTTACCATACACGGCAAACGGATCAGCCGGAAGGACCGAGACTGGACCAAAGCCGCGGGTTTCGTATTCCTGGTCGGTGATGTTTTTGAAATTTAGCGTCCATTTCCAGCGTCGGTACCGATAAAACAACACCCCGTCAACTGTCAAATAATGGTCCATCTTGTAGCTGTTGTCGACATCGATGAACCGGCTGCTGACATAACGGGCGCCCAGCCCAACGCCGACGCCGTTGTGGAATTCCTTGGTGCTCCAGAGATTCAAAATGTGCTCGGGCACAAATGCAGGCGTGTTGCCGGTGCGGTCCACAACGAGAAAATCTCGAGGAGATATTTGTCTCAATTCCCTGATTTCGGTTAACTCAGCATCGGTGAAAGCATAATTCAAGAATGCCTGCCAGCCTCGCCCTGGCTGCGCCTTGACTCAAAATCAACCCGCAGGCGAAACAAGTCCTGATCGGAATCATCCGCCATCGAACCCCTTCTTAGATTTAGGAGACACCTTGAACGATTGGACCAACAAATCTAACACATTTAGGAGAGAAAATCCATAATTATTTCAGGATTCATTCTGGCTGGAAAAGCTTTAAGTGAACTCAAATCAATTTGAAATCAGTATTGCCGAATGTTTAGTCGCGGGAATCAAGGCGGTGGCAACCCAAAAGGCCAGGCATTCGCGGGTGCCCGGGGCCACAAGCAGACGCCAGAGCTTTCTGAACCAATTAAAATAAGAAAGGGTGCCTTATTCAAGCACCCTTCCAGGTCATAAAAAGTTGAATGTTGCCAACGTTAATTCAGCGTACCGGGGGCGGGACAGTGGCCACCACCAATGCTGATGCTAAAGCCACCGTTGCCATTACCAAAGCCTTGACCATTCTTGGAGCCAGCCGTGTAGAACTTCGTATCAGGGGCATTGCCTTGCACAGGCGCAAACCCGTTGGTTGTGTCGGCAGAGGTTTTTTGCATGACGAAATTAAATGATTCTTTAAGATCGCTCAAACTCGCCAACGACGAAAGCACCACGGCCTGTTGATTGGTTGAACGCTTTGCTACGGAGCTGGGGCTGCCTGCGGCGTCGGCCGCTGTTCCGTTAAATCCTTCGACATCAGCCGGTTTCGTCGAATTCGAACCCGACAGCGTTTGGTTGTTAATGTTCTTTTCGAGTTTTACATCTTTTACATCGCGCTCTGTTTGAAGGTCCAAAACCACGGTTGCTGATTCGATCTGAGGTTTTATGTAGTGGGTTCCAACAAAAAACGAAGCAAAAGCCATCAATATGAAAATGTGCAAAATTACCGAAATTCCTAAGGCACCGCGGGTAGAAACTCCCCGGTAAATCCGTTGTCCGAATCCTTGCACCAGTCCTATCGTGAGTCTTATTACGGCGTTCATGATTACTCCTTTAATAAAGTTTTCCATTTCAAATGTTCAATTCATTATAACCAACTTTGTTTCTCAAATCTTCCCTAAAAAAGAATTTTTTTTGCGGAACTAAATAGTGTTTGAACGAAAACTCATCTAACGCCTGTGATTTCGAATCAGGCGAATGCCTGATGAGAAATCTGGCTAAACACCAAAATAGCAAGTACTTGTGTAACCAGATTTCTCCTCCGTCCGGCAGTTGCCGGACTGCGTCGAAATGACATTTTGGGAGTTTTGGTCAATCACTAACTAAAATACAGTCCCAATTTAGAATTATTCCAAATCAAGCATCAAAATAGCGCAGCCCAAAGCAAGCACCAAAATCCATCAGAAAAGAGTCATCTGCGCCTTGCTCTGCTCTTTCTTCGCCGATTTGCGTAGTTCGGCTTTGCTGAATTCTTTCAGGGCGTCCTCAATGTCGCTGAGAAATGGCGACGGTGCATTTTGG
>JBHHYI010000129.1:0-11744 GCA_046757525.1 bacterium
TTGAAACGTTTTCATAAAGAATATATCAAACCGAGAATAAATTTGCAATCAAAATTGCTTGACTTAATTGTGTGCAATGATTACTTTTATTGTGTGAAATCAACCTTCCGCAGTGAAATGGCCTAATGCACAAGATTCTTGATTATTATGGCAGTCGAATCCCACACGACCCTCCAGGTCACGGTTGACAAGAGTCATATCACTACCCTCGGTGAACGGCTTTACACGGAGAGCATCGAGCTTATTCGGGAGCTGGTGAACAATGCCTATGATGCGGATGCTACCGAAGTCAGAGTCACCATTCAACCGGAATACATTAAGGTCGAAGATGATGGCACGGGCATGGATTGGGAGGGCTTGCAACAATACTTCAATATCGGGTCTCAGGAAAAATTGCACCACAGCAAATCGCCCAAATACCACCGTGACCGGATTGGACAATTTGGCATCGGCAAATTTGCCAGCCTGGCTGCCTGCGACCGATTTGAAGTTTACACGCAGAAGCAAGCTTTCGCTGCCAGAGTTACTTTCGACAAGCATAGTTGGTCGCAAGAGGGCGCGACCTGGGACCTGCCTGTTCAGATTGAGACCCCCGACGAGAAGCGCGGCACCGGTACTACGGTGACGCTGCTGAATCTAAACCGGACATTTGACCAGGACCTTATTCGGCAAAAAATCTTGGAAAGCGTTCCTATTCAAGCCAGGAATTTTGCCGTTTTTGTCAACGGGAAACGGGTGGTCATGGCGAAAGTGCCCGGGCACCGTGTGCCGTTCCTGGAAGGCACGCCGTTTGGACCCGTTCACGGCGAAGTGGTCATCGTGCCGGTTTCGCAAGCGTCGGCCGACGAGATGGGCATCCAGGTACGCGTCAAGGGTGTGGTGGTGCGACAGGAGTATTTCGGCATTCAAGGCTGGGGCAAGGACGGTGCGCGCATTCGAGGCGAGGTCAACGCGGATTTTCTCATCGTCACCAGCGACCGCAGCGGCTTTCGCACCGATGTGCCAGAATACCAAGCCTTTGAAACGGTCATGCAGAAAATCATGGAAGAAGTGAGGACCCAGTTGGGACGCCTGTCGGACCGCAAGGAGACGCAAAAAGTCAAACGCGCTCTTAAAGAGGCCATCACTCGCATTCAAAAAGCGTTGGGTCACCACCCGGAGTTTATCGACTCCGGCATGCTGCCCATCGGGGAAGCCACCGACGCAGTGGGAGAGCCGGGTGAAATTGCACCAGCGGTAGAAGACTCAGCTACTGAGCCCGAGGAGGAGGACAGCAGCACGACACCGGAAGGCCCCGAGGAGCCGGAGGAAGACAAAGTTGCGGAGGCCCGCGAAGATTACGCTGAAAAAGCCGAAAAGCAGCCGCGTGTCAAAAGACTTTCCAGCAGCGCCGTGATTCGAAAAATCAAGGTGGGCGATTTCCTGGTCACCTGTTGTTTGGATCATTTCGGCGAGGAGGGACCGGAATGTTTTACCCAGTCCCAAATCATTTACATCAACCGCGACCATCCGTTGTACAAAAGGGAATCGAAACAAAAAGTTACCCACACCATGTACCTGGCGCGACTGTTGAGCCAGGAAATCGCCCTGATGAGAAACCCACCCGATGCCAGGACCGCATTTCAAAAACAAAGCGACCTGCTGCGGGAAGCCTTTGCTGAATAGCCGGGAGCTTTCACGAAATCTTTTCCGACATGGACTTGGCCTGCAAAAACAAAAGCAAATAATCCCGCCCGCCGGCTTTTGAATCCGTGCCACTCATGTTGAAACCGCCGAAGGGATGCCCACCCACCAAAGCGCCGGTGCATTTCCGGTTGAAATAGAGATTGCCGACGTGGAAGACTTTTTTTGCTTCGGCGATTTTTTCCTGGTTTTGAGTGTAAACGGCACCAGTAAGCCCATATTCGGTGTCGTTGGCGATCTCCAGGGCGTGGTCGAAATCTCTGGCTTTTAGGACCGCAAGCACCGGCGCGAAGATTTCTTCCTGCGCCAATCTGGCTTTTGAATCCACGTCCACGAAAATGGTGGGTTGGATGTAGTAGCCGGTCTCTGGCCCTGTTTCGCCGCCCAAAACGAGCTTGCCTTCCTGCTTGCCGATCTCGATGTATTTTAAGGTCTTTTCCTGAGCGGCCTGGTTGATGACGGCCCCGAGGTAGTTTTCCGGGTTTTGTACCGGTCCCATCTTGATCTGTCTGGCCTGTGCCACCAATTTTTCGACGAATTCGTCATAAACCGTCGCATCCACAATAGCGCGCGAGCAAGCTGAGCATTTTTGTCCCTGAAATCCAAACGCTGAGGCATTGACCCCTTCCACGGCATCATCGATGTTTGCCTCCCGGTCTACAATGATGGCGTCTTTGCCACCCATTTCGGCCACCACGCGTTTGATCCAAATCTGGCCCTTTTGTGGCTTCGCGGCCAGTTCGTTGATTCGCAGTCCTACCTCCCTGGAGCCGGTAAACGTAATGAATCGAATCTTTGGGTGCGAGACCAGGTAATCGCCGATGGCCGCGCCGCTGCCCGGAATGTAATTCAAAACGCCGGCAGGCAGCCCGATCTCCTGCATGATTTCCACCAATTTGTGTCCCACAGTAGGCGAATCGCTGGCCGGTTTGAGCAGCACGCAGTTGCCGGCGACGATGGCCGCGGAGGTCATGCCGGTGAGGATGGCCATCGGGAAATTCCAGGGCGGAATGACCGCGCCAACCCCCAACGGAATGTAGACCAATTCGTTTCTTTCGCCAGGGACCGGGGTCAGGGGCTGCTTGGCAGCATAGCGCAGCATTTCTCTGCCGTAAAACTCCAGAAAGTCAATGGCCTCAGCCGTGTCCGCATCCGCTTCGACCCAATTCTTGCCCGTTTCGAAAACCATCCAGGCGTTGATCTCCAGTTGGCGGCGGCGCATGACCCCTGCTGCTCGAAACAAGTAATCTGCCCGTGCCTCCGGGTCTACCTGACTCCAGGATTTGAAGGCTTTTTGTGCGGCTGCCAGCGCCCGGTCCACTTCCTGAGTTCCGGCTTTGTGACAGGCGCCAACCACCTGCTCCTTTTCACACGGGTTAAAAGATTTGAATATCTCGTCGGTCTTGACTTCTTGCCCGTCGATGTAAAGCGGGTAGACGCGATCAAATTCGTGCTCGACCTGTGCGAGCGCCTCGAGCATTCTTTGTCGATTGTCTTCCCGGGTAAAATCCGTTAAAGGATGGTTCTTGAATTCTGCAATCATGTATTCCTCCTTCACCAATTACCGTAAAATCAAAACTTGTCAAACCGAAGATAATCAATTAGGATTAATTTTTCAAGGTTTATGATCATCGAACAGATAGGGCGTGAAAAATGTCTTGCTTCTGTTGCAAAAAGTTGTAGTTTACTGCAAAATTCATTGGTTACCGTTCCATCAGACTTCTGCAAGATGTAGATTCTTTGTCATTTCGAGGAGTCCGGTGGTTGCCCATAGGCGTCAACTTAGACCGCAGCTCCCGTGGGGCTGCCCAAAAAGACCCATTTTTGTGTCATTCCCGCGGAAGCGGGAATCTATAACCTGTTGATTTTTCTGGATTCCTGCTTTCGCAGGAATGACAAATTTATAGTTCTGAAAACCTGAAGTACCAACGAGAATCTCTTAAGCTGACGCCAAAAGGCAGTTGCCGGACGACGAGAAATCTGTTATTATTGAAGTAACAGATTTCTCCCTTCGGTCGAAATGACAATTTGAGTTATTTTGCAGAAGGCTATACCGTTTTGTCAGAAAGGAGGCTTTTATGTTAAACTACGTCTGGCTGGGGTTGATGGCCATTGCGATCGTGGTAGGAACTATAAACGGCAGGCTGCCGGAAGTTACCAAAGCGGCATTCGACATGGCGGGCACGTCTGTCAACATTGCCATCGGGCTGATCGGAATCATGGCCTTGTGGCTCGGTATCATGAAAATCGCTGAAGATAGCGGCCTGGTCAAGGTGTTAGCCAAAATCATCAAACCGATCAGCAAACGGCTGTTTCCGGACGTGCCGTCGGATCACCCGGCCATTGCTTCGATCCTGCTGAATCTTAGCGCCAACTGGTTGGGGCTTTCTAATGCGGCCACTCCACTGGGTCTAAAAGCCATGGAAGAGCTGCAAAAGCTCAATGAAAAGAAAGAGACGGCCACTAATGCCATGGTCACCTTTCTGGCCATGAACACGGCCTCCATTACGCTCATTCCTGCGACCATTTTAGGGGTACGCATCTCCTTGCACTCGCAGAATCCCCAGGAAATCATCGGGACTTCTATCTTCGCTTCGGTCTGTGCGACCCTTGTAGCGGTCCTGGCTTCGAAATTGTTGGAAAAGGTACCGATCTTTAGAAAGGAAGTCGATTCGAATTCCAACTAATCCCGCAACGACTCTAATCCAAAGGAGACCAAATGAGCGACCTATTCCGTCAGCTTATGAAAACCATTTCCGATTTAGCCATTCCGTTGATCTTGTTCCTGGTCGTCGGATATGGTTTCTTTAAGAAAGTCAAGATCTACGAATCGTTTGTTGATGGCGCCAAAGGAGGGTTTGAAGTGGCGATCAAAATAATCCCTTATTTAGTTGCCATTTTGGTGGCGATCGGCATGTTCAGGGCGTCCGGTGCCATGGACTATTTTGTGGCGATTATTGCGCCGGTGACCAAGCTGATTGGCATGCCTGCCGAAGCGTTGCCGGTGGCTCTCCTGCGTCCACTCTCCGGCAGTGGCACGCTGGGGTTGGTGACCGAACTCATGAAAACCCACGGTCCCGATTCCTTCATCGGGCGCCTGGTTTCTACCATGTACGGCAGCACCGAAACGACTTTTTACGTGCTGGCGGTTTATTTTGGATCGGTAGGGATCAAGAAAACCCGTCACGCCGTACCCGCCGGCCTTCTGGCCGATGCCGCAGGATTGCTGGCCGCCCTGTTCATTTGCCGGCTGGTGTTTTAGCGGTGGCTGAGAACTTCTTTTGTAATTCTCAGCAGTTCCGTCACTTCCCACGGTTTCGCCACGAATGATTCGGTGCCCTCGTCAATAATGGTTTGAACGGTGGTATCTTTGGTGTAGCCACTGGTCAGGATAATCTTGGTATCGGATTCTTTGGTTTTTAGCTCGTTGTAAACCTGCGCGCCGTCGAGCCCGGGCATAATCAAATCCAGGATCACCAACTTGATCTCTTCCTCGCACTCATTGAAGACCCTGAGGGCAGAGCTCCCATCTTCGGCCAACAGTACCCGATAGCCTTTTTTCTCAAAGATTTTTTTTGCGATTTCCCTTAAGTCTTTTTCGTCGTCTACCACCATGATCAACTCGCCTTCCCCTAACAGGTCCTCGCTGTCACGCCGTTTTTTGCTGTTTGAGTGAGCCTCTTGCGCCACAGGCATGGCCACGGTAAAAGTTGAACCCTTGTCTTCTTCAGATAGGACTTTAATCTCACCTTTATGGTGTCGCACAATTCCGTCGACCACCGTGAGTCCAAGGCCGCTGCCAATCCCTTCTTCTTTGGTGGTAAAAAACGGTTCAAAAATGAAAGGCAGAAGTTCTTCCTTGATGCCAGTACCGGTGTCCTGAATCTTAAAAACGATCTCGTCGTTTAGAAGTTCGGTTTCTATGGTGATGTGGCCGTCACCGATGATGGCATCTCGGGCGTTTAAGCAGAGGTTCATCAGGGCCTGACTCAATAAGGCGTAATTGGCCCAGATTTTTCTTGATTTATGATTGAAGTGGACAGATAGGGAAACCTTTTTCTTCAAGCTGTTTTCAAATATGGTCACCACGTCCTGGATTACTTCCTCCGGGTCTATGGCCCGTTTTTTAACGATCTTATCGTCGGAAATGATGAGCAGTTGGGTCAAGATTTTAGCGGCGCGTTTGGACGCACTTTCTATTTCGCACGCTTGTTTAAACGCGTTAGAAGTCGGCTCCAGCTCTTCTTGTAGCAGTTGTGAGTAGCCCAAAATGCCGCCGAGGATATTGTTCAGCTTGTGAGCAATGTCCCCGGTAAACTTTCCGATACAGGCCAACTTTTGCGTGCTCAAGAACTTTTCAACGTGATCTTGTTCGGAATGCGCACTTCTCAGTATCTTGTCAACGGTCGATCTCAAAGCGTGTAGCCGTACTGATTTCATAAGTCACCACCGATCTGTTTGCGTTAGTTCATGATGTCAATGCCAGCGCAAATCTCTCAATTTTTTTGGGCAAATGCAAGCCTAAAATGCAATCTTGCTATAATTTAAAATAAATTATTACAATAAGTTAGAAATAGGCCCTTTAAAGATTAATTACAGAACCCAGCGTCAGGTAGGGGCAAGGACAGGACTTGTTATTAACGACTCTTTACATTTGCTGCCTACGCAGACAAAAGGTTAAATTCTTAAGTTATTCGGGCAATCGGGTCGAAGTTGTTAAGGCCGATTGCCTCGCAGGATTAATCTCACCAGGCGCGGGATTTTGCCAGACCGGCGAGCAAACTGAAATATCTAAAAAATCGGCATGGTAAGGTTCCCCCAGGCGTTTTCCGGGATGGGAGTGCTCACCTCCAACGGACCCTCTTCCTTTGAAGCGTCCAGCGTGACCACGGCAATGGGAAGCATCTTGGTCCCCGGTTGCAACGCTTCCTCGAAGTGGACGACTTTTCTCCACGGTTGGTAGGCCCGGGAGACAACCACCTTGAGTTTATCCTGGGGATGTCCCATCAGGCCGGAGCCTTTGTGGATTTGGGGGCGAGGCAGGAGAAAGTAACTGGCTATACGTAAAAAGCGCGACCCTTTCCGCGCTGGACGCTGTGGCCTATCCAGGCGGTAGAACATGCCGGTCATGCCGTAATCTGCGGGTAAGGCGTGCAGGAAGAAAACCTGCTTTCCGTTCTCATCCATCTTTGACCTCACCGCTTCACCAGCGAGCACGCGGTTCACGACCCGGGTCAGTTTCTCTTTGCCCTGAGGCCAGCAGGAAAATCCGTAGACGCCCACCTCCGGGCGGGCTACCATCTCGACGTTGGCCTGCACCTGGCCGCGAGTCAGAAAGGCTCCCAGCACAGCTAACGCCAGCACGCTGACGTAGCAGCCAACAAAACCCAGCGCCCGAGTCGGCATCCTGGCGAAGGTGCGCCGGTAGAGCCAATCGCCAGGGCTGCCCGGCAGAAACGAACCCTTCCCCGTTGCGTAGGCCAGGTAAGTCTCAGGGTAAAGGACAGCCATGCGCCGCTCTTCGTGGGCTGCCAAAAGAAAGTAAACGAAGAGCATGGTGACGTAGAGCACCAGGAGGAAAAAGCGCGGCCAGATGGTGAGCAGCCCCCAACCGGCCACTGCCAGCGACAGATATTGCGGGTGACGGACCAGCGCGTACAGACCGAAGCGGGCCACGCCGCGGCTAAAAATCTTTCTTCCGTAAACTTCGATGAAGGAAATCAAAAACCCCCAGATGCCCGCAGCAAAGAGAAAACGCCCGATCTCCCGCTGCCATTCCAGGACTGGACTGGTGCTCACCAGCGCGTGATTCAAGAAGAAGCCATCCAGCCAGGAAGTCACCTCCCACTGCGAGTATATATTGAGGAACGGACGAAAGAAACTGTAAAAGTATGCCGCGAAAGGGCTGATCATGATGATGACTTCCAGGGTGGCCAGGAACCCCAACACGATGGCCGATTTCCGGACGACGGCTGCCTGGTTTTTGTGGGTTTTGCTTGCCATATTGCTCCACTCCTTTCAGGTTTAATCAGCTTGAGTGTATTTTTCTTCAGAGTATTTAAGCTACTTCAGCTTTTGAATTTCACTCACAAAGAACTCACTTTCGGTCTGAGTAACGGCAAAATTCATCTTGTCCTCTTTGTTTTCATGACAAAACCTTCCCTTGAATTTGTATCAACCTGCTTGTTTTACACAACCGGAAGATACACATAATCATTTTTTTCTGCAAGCTCATTAGTTACAGTACCACAGTCGCCACAAGGTATGAATGCAGAGAATCACACTGCAAGTCAAATCTTATCCACTGAATTTTCTTTTCTGTCCTTTTGCTAATCCTTCCTCAACTGCCATTCCCGCCACAAAGTATAAATCGCCGGAATCACCACCAGAGTCAAAATGGTCGAGGTCACCATGCCACCCACTATGGGTGCAGCAATGCGTTTCATCACGTCGGCGCCGATACCCGTAGACCACATAATCGGCAAAAGCCCTGCCATGATGGCCGTGACCGTCATCATTTTCGGGCGCACGCGCTGGACCGCGCCTTTGATTACGGCATCGTATAAATCGCCAGGGCTCTGCATACGTCCTTGTTCTTTGTAGCGGTCGTAAAACTCATCCAGATACACGATCATCACGACGCCAGTCTCGGCCGCAACGCCCGCCAGCGCGATGATGCCCACCCACACCGCAACACTGGTATTATAGCCTAATAGCCACAGAAACCAGATGGCTCCTACCAACGAAAAGGGCACGCAAAGCAGCACAATCAGTGTCTTGGGGATAGATTTGAAATTGAAGTAGAGCAGCAGAAAGATAATGAACAAGGTGACTGGTACCACCAGCGTTAGTTTTTCTCGCAATCTTTGCAAGTATTTGTATTGTCCGGCCCAGGCCAGGGTGTAGCCCGGAGGAATATTCACGTTTTCGTAAATATACTTCTGGGCTTCGCGAACGTATTTTCCATAATCCTTTTCCTTAACATCGACAAACACGAACCCCACTTTGGAACCGTCTTCGTTGCGAATCGCTGGTGGGCCGGTGGTGGGAAAGATGTCGGCCAACTGCGTAATCGGTACTTGCGCTCCTGACGGCGTTGGCACCAGAACGCGTCGCAATTTATTCAGATCGTCCCGTAGTTCGCGCGGATAGCGCACGTTCACCGGATAGCGCTCTTTGCCTTCGATGGTCTGGGTGATGTTCATGCCGCCGATAGCGGTTTGAATGATGTCCTGGACATCACCAACGGTTAAGCCGTACCGGGCTGCTTGCTCGCGGTTAATCTCGAAATCGACGAAATACCCGCCGGTGGTTCTTTCGGCAAAGGCGCTGCGCGTACCGGGAAACTTCAACAGTGCCTGTTCGATGTCCACGGCAATGCGCTCGATCTCCCGCAAATCGTCCCCAAAAACCTTGATGCCCAGATTGCTGCGGATGCCGGTGGTCAACATCTCGGTGCGGGTCTGGATGGGCATCCACCAGATGTTAGCCATGCCGGGGAACTTGAGTTTTTGGTCCATTTCAGCCACAATTTTATCCCAGGTCATGCCCGGCCGCCACTGTTCTTTCGGCTTCAAAGTGATGGTGGTTTCGACCATGCTGAGCGGCGCCGGGTCCGTGGCGGTTCGGGAGCGGCCAATTTTGCCAAACACGCGCTCCACTTCAGGAAAGGTGGCCAGAATCTTGTCCTGGACATGAAGCACTCTTTTTGCTTCCGAAGCCGGCATGCCCGGAATGGAGGTCGGCATGTAGAGGATGGAACCCTCGTTGAGCGGCGGCATAAATTCACTGCCAAGCCGGTTGAAGATGGGGACCGTGGCGACCAGGAGGATAGCGGCCGCAATAATCGTGGATTTCTTGAACCGCAGCACAAATTTCACCACCGGGTTGTAAATCTTAATGAGAAAACGGTTGATAGGATTCTTAGCTTCAGGTGTTATTTTACCACGAATTAACAGAACCATCAGGACTGGGACCAGAGTTACGGACAAAAATGAGGCGAAAAACATCGAAAATGTTTTGGTAAATGCCAATGGTTTGAACAACCGGCCTTCTTGCGCTTCGAGGGTAAAGATCGGTATGAACGAGACCGTGATGATAAGGAGGGAGAAGAACAGAGGCTTTCCCACTTCCTTGGCTGCCTGGATGACAATCTCGAAGTGCTCTTTGCGTGACAGCTCTTTGCCGCCTTGCCGGGCATGCTCCAATCGCTTGTGGGAATTCTCAATCATGACGATGGCCGCGTCCACCATGGCCCCGATGGCGATAGCGATTCCACCCAGCGACATGATATTTGAGTTCAGGCTCATGTAGTACATTGGGATAAAAGAAAACAGGATCGCAATGGGCAGCGTTAAAATGGCGACCAGCGCACTGCGGAAATGAAACAAGAAGAGCAGGCAAACCAGACTCACAATCAGCGACTCCTCAATAAGCTTCTCTTTGAGGGTGTCGATAGCACGCTCGATAAGGTCGGAACGGTCGTAAGTTGTGACAATCTGCATTCCAGGGGGCAGTGAGGGTTTGATTTGTTCGATTTTTGCCTTCACACGTTCGATGACCTTGAGGGCGTTTTCACCATAGCGCATTACCACCACGCCGCCTACGACTTCACCCTTGCCGTCGAGTTCTGCAATCCCCCGGCGCATGTCCGGGCCCAGGTGCACGTTGGCCACGTTGCGAATGAAAATGGGCGTACCGTTGCCATCCGTTGCCAGCGCTATTTGCTCGATATCTTCTAAAGACTTGATATAGCCCCGGCCGCGCAGCATGAATTCGGTCGAAGCCATTTCAATGACCCGGCCTCCTACATCGTTATTGCTCTCGCGGACTGCCTGAATCACGCGTTTCAAAGGAATGTTGTACGTCAGAAGTTTGTTGGGGTCGACGTCGATTTGATACTGTTTCACAAAGCCGCCAACCGAGGCTACTTCGGCGACCCCGGGTACCGCCTCAAGCCAGTACTTCAGATTCCAGTCCTGAAACGAACGCAGGTCGGCTAAATTCCAGCGCCCGGTGGTGTCCACCAGCGCATATTCAAACACCCAGCCGACGCCCGTGGCATCCGGACCGAGGGTGGGGGTTGCGCCTTGCGGAAGCTGAGCTTCGATCTCGTTCATATATTCCAGTATCCGACTGCGCGCCCAGTACATGTCGGTGCCGTCTTCAAAAATCACATAGACAAATGACAACCCGAAGAAAGACTGCCCGCGGACGAACTGCACTTTCGGCGCGGCCAGCAGACTGGTGACGATGGGGTAGGTGATCTGGTCTTCGATGATATCCGGACTGCGGCCGGGCCATTCGGTAAAAACGATGACCTGCACGTCCGAAAGGTCCGGAATAGCATCCAGAGGATTGTTGAGCAACGCCCACACACCCCAGATAGTAGCGATTCCGACCAGCAAAAAAACTATGAGTTTGTTTTTTACGCTGGCCTCGATAAGTTTTTCGATCATGTTTGCTTCTCCAAATTCTATTTGACAATAGGGTCTGATTTGGCTATATTATTTTGTATAACACAGGTTTTTTTATGGGTGAGATTACGATAGACGAAAAACGCCTGGAAGAACTCATCGATAAGTCGGTGCGGAAACACCTCAAAGCCAACCTTGAAGATATGGAGGAGGTGCGTCGCTCACCAGGCGCCGCTATCGTACGTCTGGAGACACGTGTCGAGTCGATTGAGAAGAACATGGCCACCAAGGCGGACCTGGCAAATCTCAGAAATGAAATCATCGAACGCATCGCGAAGTTAGAAACCGGCCAGAAGCTTATGTTCACGGTTTTTTTATCTATGTTCAGTGCTGTGCTTGCCATGCTCGTCAAACTCGTTTTCTTTCCGTAATCCGCGTCCCAAGTTATGTTGTTAGTATAAAGCAAGGTATTTTATGGCTGACATCACCATAGACGAAAAACGCCTGGAAGAACTCATCGACAGGTCGGTGCGGAAACACCTCAAAGCCAACCTTGAGGATATGGAGGAGGTGCGTCGCTCACCAGGCGGCGCTATCGTACGTCTGGAGACACGCGTCGAGTCGATTGAGAAGAACATGGCCACC
>JBHHYI010000130.1:0-11696 GCA_046757525.1 bacterium
CAACGATTGTGGCACAGGATTCTTCAAAACAGCCCCTTTAGCAGTAACAATTAAGGGTTCAAGAATTGGAGAAACTGGAAATTAAGAGCTTCTTTTTTTGAAGAATTTTGTTGTTTCAAAGGCTAATTTGTTCTATATTGGCTGTCATATTAACGGACTTACGGACAAGGGTCGATAAAGAATATCATGCATAATGGCATCGTCGAAAGAATTCGAGTCCTGTCGCAGGAATTCGAACCTGAACTCATTGAATTGCGGCGCACCTTTCATCGGTATCCCGAATTGAGCTGGCATGAGTTCAGGACGGCCAAACGAATCGCCACCATTTTGGGCCAGGCAGGTTACACCGTAAACAGCGGCGTTGTCAAAACGGGCGTGGTGGCAGACTACGAGGGGCCGCGAGAGGGGAAAACCCTGGCCATTCGTGCCGACATGGATGCCTTACCCATCGATGACGGCAAGAACGTGCCCTATGCTTCCCGAATTGCGGGCGCTCTACATGCTTGTGGTCACGATGCCCACATGGCCATTGCAGTGGGTGTGGCCAAGGCCCTGAAAAGGCTCAACGTGGACTTGCCCGGCAAGGTCCGCTTCATTTTTCAACCGTCAGAAGAGTCGGTCCCAAGCGGGGCCAGGGAGTTGGTCAACTACGGGGTCATGGATGGTGTGGATGCTATCGTGGCTTTTCATGTGGAGCCGGAATTATATGCTGGCTGCATTGGGCTACGGCAAGGTGTGCTGACCGCTCATTGCACTGAATTCAGTCTCACGCTCAGGGGCAAAAGCGGTCATGCAGCCAGGCCGCATCAATCCATCGACACGATCTATTTGGGCTACCAGATCGTCGGCGCCCTTTATGACATTGTGAGCAAACGCAGACAACAATTAAGCCCGGCGGTATTAACCATTGGAAAGGTCCACGGCGGCACCAAAGCAAACGTGATTCCGGAAGAGGTGGAAATAGCAGGCACCATTCGTACTGTGGACGAACAGACCAAAGATGAAATCCTCTCTGCGGTCGAAAAAAGAGTACACGAGTTAACACATGCTGCGGAAGGCAGGTACAAGTTAGATTTCAAGCCTCCAGTGCCTTCGGTGATCAATGATGCGGAGCTGGTAGAACTGGTGCGCCAGGTCGGGGCCTGCTTGCAGCCGGACCTGGACATATTCGACATCCCGAATGTTAGCATGGGTGGCGAAGATTTCTCGTGGTACCAAACCAGTGCTCCGGGGGTTTTGATTCGGTTGGGGGCAAGAAAGGTGGGTGGAGATATTCGCCATCTGCACACCCACAACTTTGACATCGACGAAAGAGCCATCCCCATAGGCGTGGCATTGATGACTCTGATCGCTGTGGACTATCTGCTGAGGTGAGGTCAACAACTTTCTGACCACCTCCAAAAATTCCCCGTGGTTGCCCTCTACTTACAGGTTTCCCATCTAAGCGTTGAACATTGCGAAAAAACTTGTTATATTTAAAAAATGGACTTACTCAAGCAACTACAATCGCTGCTTCAGTCGGGAGAATTGGTGGCTCGAGGGGATAGAGTGTTGCTGGCTGTCTCTGGTGGCCTGGATTCTGTGGTGCTTCTGGATTTATTCTCCAAGTTGAAGGCTCCTTTCGGTCTCTGGTTGGCAGTTGTTCACCTCAATCATGGGATTCGGGGCCGGGAAGCCGAGAGAGATCTAAACTTTGTAGGGGACCTGTCCGAGCGGTACGGCTTGCCGTTCTATCATGAACAGGCAGATGCTAAGAAACTGGCTCGCCAGCATCATTACTCGCTGGAAGAAAGCGCTCGCATATTGCGTTATGAGTTTTACCAGTCGGCTCTGAAAAAATTTGACGCCAGACGTTTGGCTACCGGCCACACGGCCAATGACCAGGCTGAAACCATTCTGGATCATTTTCTGCGTGGCTCCGGAATTTCCGGTTTGAGTGGCATGGCACAAATTCGTGGGCCATTTATACGGCCTCTCTTGACATTTAGTCGAGCAGCGTTAGAATCGTACGCAAGGGGAAATGGCCTCGAATATGTGCACGATTCCAGCAATAACGATTTGCAGTTTAAGCGAAATCGTATCCGGCACGAACTGATGCCTTATTTGCTAAGGCAATTTAACCCCAATCTGGTAGCAACATTAAATCGCACTGGCACCATATTTAGAGAGGCCGAAGAGTTGTTGAAGCGTGAAGCGAAAGCAATGTGGGATTCGGTGGTAACCTTGCACAAAAAAAATGAAATAATTCTTGATATTGATAGTTTTTTAAGTTACTTTATTATCTTAAAGAAGTACCTTTTATTTCATGTTTTTGAACAGCTTTCCATCGACCGCAACGAGTTAAATTTCGAAAAGTTAGAGAGGATTCTACGGATCATTTCCAGGCCAAGAATTGGCAAAAGAATCATCATAAACCAGGATTGGCAATTGTCGATTGATCACGATGGCATTGTGATCGGGCGACGAAAAAAGAGTTTCTCAAAAATAGCGTTCACGGTGTCGGGCGAAGGTACTTTAAAATTTCAAGATTATTCATTTTGCTGGTCAATCATTGAAAAGTGCGACTTGGCAACGTTTGAGCATCAATCTAATGTTGAGTATTTGGATTACGAACGCACGGGCAGTGAGCTTTTGCTCAGAAATTTCCAACCCGCTGATCGTTTTGTCCCGTTAAATTTTACGGGTCAGAAAAAAGTTGCCCGTTTTTTTTCAGACCGAAAAATCCCTCACCATCTTCGTGAAGAAATACCAATATTAGAATCTCAAAAAGGCATCGTTTGGATTTGTGGATATTGTATCGACAATCGCTTTAAGGTAACTGCCAAGACGCACAAGATTTTGAAATTTGAAATGCAAGAGGCCGCTAATGCTCCTTGAAGAGACCTACAAACTTTTAAAGGACGCAAAGCACAAGATCTTATTATCAGAGGACGAAATCAGGCGAAAGGTCAAGGAATTAGGGAAACAAATATCGAAAGACTATCGAGGAAAGTGTCCCATACTCATAGGGGTTCTTAATGGGAGCTTCATCTTTTGTGCAGACCTGTTCCGGGAAATCACGATTGACTGCGAAGTGGATTTCATCAAGATATCCAGCTATGGCGAGGCCATGGAAACCTCGGGTGTCGTGAAATTGTTGAAAGACATCGATGCACATTTGGAAGATCGGCACATAATCGTGGTTGAGGATATCGTGGATTCTGGTTATTCCGTCAAGTTTTTAGAAAAGAAAATAAGGCAAGTTAAGCCCAAGTCCCTAAAATTCGTCTCACTGCTGGTGAAACAAGAAGGCGCCAAGGTTCCTTATGACATTCATTACATCGGTTTCAAGATTCCCAATCGTTTTGTGGTGGGCTACGGGTTGGATTACGCGCAAAAATTTCGCAATTTACCTGCCGTATATTTGATGGAATAAAACGGGTGCAATCTCAATTAATTGAATCAAATTAAGAAACAAAACGGGAAGTAATTGGATTTGAAGAATTATAAGAAAAGGAAACCGATCAAGAACTCTCGTCGACCCAATGCTCCAAAGAAAGACGAGAATTTTCAGTGGAAGAAAGCGACCCGGACTTTGACCTTTTGGCTCATCATCATCATCGTGGTTATTTGGTTCTCGCAAAAATTCAACCTTGAAGAGAAGCGGGAACCGGAAATTGATTATTCGCAGTTTATGGAGCATCTGGAAAACAAAGAGATCGTTAAAGCAATCATCGAGGATAAGGAGTTCCACGGTGAGTTGACGCGAGAGGCCCAGGGGGTGATCAAAGGCAAGCCGCAAACCTATCAAAGGTTCAAGGTTACGTTGCCGGAAGCCCCGGATGTGGCTGTTGCCGACAAGTGGCTAAATGATTATGGCGTGCAGTTGGAATTCAAGGAGATTTCCCATGATTGGTGGAATTACATTTTGAATCTCTTGCCCTGGATTCTGCTGGGCGTCTTTTGGATTTTCATTCTTCGCAGAATGCAGGGAGGGGGCGCCAAGGGTATTTTTTCGTTTGGCCGGTCCCGGGCAAAACTGGCCACAGACAATCGCGTGAAAGTAACTTTTGACGATGTCGCTGGCGCCGATGAGGCCAAGCAAGAACTGATGGAGATCATTGAATTCTTAAAAGAGCCGGAAAAGTTTCAAAAGCTGGGCGGCAAGATTCCCAAAGGCGCCTTGTTGCTCGGGCCGCCTGGAACGGGCAAAACCCTGCTGGCAAAAGCCGTTGCTGGTGAGGCTGGTGTGCCCTTTTTCAGCATGTCCGGCGCTGACTTCGTTGAGATGTTCGTTGGCGTTGGCGCCTCCCGTGTACGTGATCTGTTTGAACAGGGCAAGAAAAATGCGCCCTGCATCATTTTTATCGACGAAGTCGATGCGGTGGGGCGACACCGCGGGGCTGGTCTGGGCGGCGGCCACGACGAGCGCGAACAGACGTTGAACCAGTTGCTGGTGGAAATGGATGGGTTTGATTCCAATGAAGGGGTCATTTTGATCGCCGCTACCAACCGTCCGGATGTGTTGGACCAGGCACTCTTGCGTCCGGGACGATTTGACCGCCAGATCGTGGTGGACCGGCCTGACGTTCGAGGGCGCGAAGGCATTTTGAAGGTTCATACCAAAAACATTCCCATCTCTGAAGACGTGGAACTTTCGGTTTTGGCCAAAGGCTCGCCCGGCTTCTCCGGTGCCGATCTGGCCAATTTGGTCAACGAGGCTGCATTGAGCGCCGCCCGATATAACAAAAAATTTGTCGAGATGCGCGATTTTGAGGATGCCAAAGACAAGGTTATGATGGGCGTAGAAAGAAAAAGCATGTTGATTAGCGAAGAGGAAAAAAGGCTCACGGCGTACCACGAAGCGGGCCACGTTCTGGTGGCTAAACATACGCCCCAATCCGATACCGTGCACAAGGTGACGATTATTCCCAGAGGCCGCGCACTCGGGTTGACGACCACCTTGCCCATGGACGAGAAACACAATTATTCTCAAGCCTATTGTGAGTCGCAGTTGTGTCACTTGCTGGGAGGCCGGGCAGCAGAAAAGCTGGTCATGAATGAATTGACCACCGGTGCCGGCAATGATATCGAACGGGCCACAGAATTAGCGCGCAAGATGGTCTGTGAGTGGGGTATGAGCGAAAAGTTAGGCCCCCTGACTTTTGGCAAAAAGGAGGAGGAGATTTTTCTCGGCAGAGAGATTGCCCGGCATCGCGACTATAGCGAAAGAACCGCACAGGTGATCGACGCAGAAGTGACAAAAATTGTGACCGCGGCTGAAGAGCAGGCGATGAAAATCGTTGAAGAGCATTTAGAGCAGCTACACGCTTTGGCAGAGGCCTTGTTAGAAAGAGAGATTTTAGACGGTGATGAAATCGATAAAATACTAAATGGCCAAACGTTAGGACCGGTCAAAGCCAAGAACGAAAAACAAAGAAATTCCAAAGGGTCCCGGCCTAAAAAGGATGACAGGATTAAGGAGAAAGCAGTTGTCTGAAATGTTTTTCACACTGTGATTTTGGAAACGGTCAACATGCAATAAAATGGTTAGCAAGTTTCTTGACCTGCCGGAATATGTGCACGTTGTTTTAGTTCTTTGGGGTGTTTCTATTTTTGTCGTTGGGTATTTTTATCGACATTCTCCAAAAAAGAACAGAGTTGGATTCATGGGCACGCTGACTGTGATAACAACTCTGTTTTTTTTTGTCCTGCTATATTTTTGGCAAAAAAATCGCATCGATTTTGATCCTGTTAGACTGGCCGTATTTCCATTTGCCGGGCATTTCGAAGACCAGGGCAGCCATCACTGGGAAGGATTTGCGCTTGCGGAAGCGACTACTCGGTACCTGTCTCAAATAGACCCGGAGCAACTATTCCCGTATGAAACCGCCTGGCTCTTTACGGCGTTGAACGCGGATTCCATGACCTCGAAGGCCTATTTGCTGCGTTTTTCTAAAAGAGTCAAACTGGATTATGTTGTTGTTGGGAGTGTGCAAGAGACTTCGGCAAAACAATATCAGATTGAATCCCAACTAATTGCGGTTTCTAACCAAGAAGTCGTGGTCGATGAGCGGGAAAACGTGCCTCGCGATGGCTTGCTGTCCTTTACGAACAACCTGGGTGCTAAGGTTTCTGCCAAACTCATGGGCGGTCAGGGAAATGTCCCCCTGGGCAGCGACCAGCTTTTGGATTCAGGCGTGGTCGATTATTTTGTCGCGAAACAGTTGTTCTTGAATTCGCACTATGAGCAGGCCCTGGCCCATGCCGAAGCATCTTTCAAAGAGGACAGCACCTCGATTCAACGGCTGAATCTGCTCGCTGAAGTATTGCTTGGTATGGCGAATGAAAACTATCAGAACGGCAAGAATTCCTACTGGCAATATCAACAGGCAAAGGTTGCGCTGCAAAAAGTGCTCGCCCTTGATGCGTATGAGAGTCATGCCTTGCGACTTTTGGGCGAGCTGAACATAGAGGATCGCAAGTGGACTCAGGCCGAAAGTTATCTGAAGCAGGCAATAAAAGCAAATCCGTGGGATCCCAGAATTTATTATCTGCTTACGCAACTACACAGATCGCGCTACCGGGATTTAGGGTTTGCTAACGAGGAAGCCCTGTTGAAGCGCGCGATTTACATAAACCCTTGCTTTTTTGAGGCCCGGTTTGCACTGGCCAACTACTACGAAAAGAAGAAACGCCTCGATGTTTCCATCGATCTGGTCAAGGAGGTACTGAATATTAATCCCACCTCTATCGACGGTTTGATGGCCATCGGCAAACTCTATATGGCCCAAAATGACCTGCTGCATGTGCTGGAGACGTATGAAAAGCTGCTAAAATTACAGCCGGAGAACGCAGATGCTTATTACAATCTGGGCATCGTCTACTACCACTCCAAGGATTACGAGACGGCAATTAAATTTTTTAAGCGGGCCATAGAAATTGGAGACCATCTCAATTCGCATCTTTTCCTGGCCTATATTTATGAGCTCCAGGGCAAAATGGGTTTGGCCGTGAAACACCTCAGGATTCGCGTGCGCAAGCAGGTCAACGAACATGACGTCTATGCTGAAGAGGCCAGAAAGCATCTGTTCGAAATCATGCAACGAAAAGGCGTCATAGATAGTTTGTATTCCAGCTCAAACCACAAGAATTAGCATGCCTGGATTAACTTTGTCGTGTCGGGGCAAAGCTTTGGATTGTTCGGCGCGCACTTTGGTGATGGGTGTCGTCAACTGTACTCCCGATTCGTTTTATTCTGGCAGTCGATATCCCAGGGCCGAAGAGGCCGTGGCAGCCGGGGCACGCATGGCGGAAGAAGGTGCCGATATTTTGGACATTGGTGGCGAGTCTTCTCGGCCTGGTGCCCGGCCTATCTCCGCGCAGGAGGAGCTTGAGCGGGTCATGCCTGTCCTCACGGGCCTTCTCGCAACGACCGACCTGCCCCTTTCTGTGGACACCTACAAATCTGAAGTGGCTGAGCAGGCGCTGGCGGCAGGCGCCCACATGCTGAACGATATCAGCGCCCTGCGTTTTGACGCCAGCATGGCCGAGGTGGCTGCAAAATTTGAGGTACCGGTCGTTCTCATGCACATCAAAGGTACGCCGACAAACATGCAGGAAAATCCTCATTACGCGGATCTGCTCGGTGAGCTGTTCCACTATTTTGAAGAAAGAATTGAGTTTGCGCTGCACAAAGGAATCAAAAAAGAGAACCTGGTGATCGATCCTGGCCTGGGTTTTGGCAAGCGATTAGGAGACAATTACGAGATTCTGCGCAGATTGAAGGAGTTGACTGTTTTCGGCTGTCCTATATTGGTCGGTCCTTCTCGCAAGTCGTTCATCAGCCGAGTCCTTGAACTTTCCCCTGAAGACGCCCTGGAAGGCACGATTGCGGCGGTAACCGTCGCCATCTTGAACGGGGCCAACATCGTGCGGGTGCACGACGTCAAGGCTATCCGGCGCGCGGTTCAGGTTGTGGATTGCATTGCTAACAGTTCGGAGCTTTTGAAATAAGATGAAGATTGGGCTTGAGTTGTTTCACGTGGGATTCATCAAGATTACCGTCTTCGACATTCTGGACATTCTGGTCATCTCTTACATATTGTACAAGTTGTATTATTTCATCCGAGGTTCACGGTCGGCGCAGATGTTTGTGGGCCTGGCCCTCATTTTGATTGTCTCCCTGTTTGCTCGATTGTTCAACATGAGCGGCATGACCTGGATTTTCGATAGCCTGCGCACGGTGTGGCTGATTGCCTTTGTGATCATCTTTCAGCCGGAGTTGCGGCGCATGTTGATCTATTTAGGCCAGAGCAGAATTATCCGCTATTTTGTCAAGGTGTCCAGCGGTCGGGCGTTCGAGGAAATCGTCAAATCGACTGTTGAACTGACCAAACGCCGGTACGGGGGATTAATTGTCTTGTTGCGCGACACGGGTCTGAAATCTATTACAGAAACGGGTGTCAGTCTACAGGCTGAGGTGTCAGCGCCGTTGATCTTGTCTGTGTTTAATCCGCGGTCGCCTCTGCACGATGGCGCCCTCATCATCCAAAACGACATCATTGTGGCTGCCAGGTGCATTTTGCCTCTCAGCGAAAATCCCAAAATTGAACCGTCTCTCGGCACGCGACATCGAGCTGCCATAGGACTGTCGGAGGAATCGGACGCGGTCATCATCGTTGTCTCTGAGGAAAGAGGTACAATTTCGGTTGCAATCAAGGGAGAGCTTCATCAAAATCTGAATGTCAAGACTTTGAGAAATATGATTCATGAAGCTTTCAAATTCTCAACTTCACACACCGAACAGGGAGAATTGAATTGAGTATTTCGTTCAGATCTGTTGGCAACGAGTCAGAATTAGAGCAGGTTATGGGTTTAATGCAACAAGCTAATCCTGACTCAGACCCGCAAAGAATGGCGGCGAGAATAACCAAAGCGCCGAATTATGATTTGTGGCAAACCAGAGTGGCCGCCGAGAATGGCAAAATCATCGCGGCACTGCAAATCTTTGACAGGCAAATGTGGCTCAATGGGGAAAAAATCAAGTTGGCTGGTTTGGGTAACCTTTCGGTGCATCCTGAATTCAAGAACCGTTTTAACGCTACTGAACTCATCAAGGACACGCTGGGATTGCTCAAGGAATTTGAATATCCTTTGAGCGTGGTTCTTACGCGGGACAACACGCATTATGAAAAATTTGGCTATTTCGTGATGCCGGCCCTCGAGTATTCCTTTGACAAGATTTCTGGCTATGATACCACTGGAGTCAGGCCTTTTGACCGTGCAAAAGATTTAGCAGAGGTAGCGAAGATTTATGAGGCGTTCAATAGCCAACGCAACGGGCCTTTTTGTCGCAGTGACCAGGACTGGGAAAACCAATTGCAATGGGGCAACGACGATGCCAGCGCTTTTTGGGTGCTTGAAAATGAAGGCCAACTCAATGCTTATGTGCGGGGACGAGTCAAGCAAGGGGTTGTGGAAGTTTTAGAATTTGGCGGCTGGAAAAGCTACGCTTCTTTTTTCCGGAGGCTGTTGGTCGTCATGTTTGAAGAGCTTGATTTTCACACAGCAAAAATTAGCTTGCGCAGAGAGGAACCATTTTTTAATGCTGCCTACATCCCGGCCCGCCAGGCCCAGGACACTCGCATGATGTGGGCTGTCCTGGATGAAAGAAAACTGCAAGAGAACCTGGACATGAACAGTGCGGAGGAGGTGCAACACTACTTGAAGCAACTTAGAGATTTTCAAATCACTTTCTGGTACACTGATGCGTTTTAGCCTGAGAAAAACCTTGGTCTGGTTTGTCCAAAGGGCTTTCTGGCTCGTGTTGGTGTGAAACGTTCAATGAAGCTGTTGTTCAACTAAAATCAGGAGGGTTTACCAATGAAAAAAACACTTGTCTGGCTGTTGCTCGGTCTGTTTCTATTCAGTTGTTCCGGGAAAAAGGAAACGCGTATGGTGGGAGAACTGGAACGCCTGGGTCCCGGGGGGCGCGATTATTTGGTCTTAGGCGTCGATGCTCCGGGATTTGACAAGCTGACTCTGGATCAGAAAAAACTGGCTTACACCCTGTACCGGGCTGCCATTGCGGGCAACGACCTGATGTACTTGCAGAATCACCGCTCCGCTTTGGAAATCAAAAATATGCTGGAAACGATTTATTTGCATTCCAAAGGGTTAGACGAAGTTGCCAAGAGTGCTCTCCTGGATTATTTGAAATATTTCTGGATAAACCACGGTCAATACCAGCACTACACGCATGAAAAATTCGTGCCCAACTCGCTGACGCCTGAAACTCTGGCTAAAGCGGCTGAGGTTGCTCAGAAAAACGGGGCGCAGTTTGCCCTGAAGGAGGGGGAAACTCTCAAAGACAAGCTCAACCGGTTGCAGCCTTTCATTTTTGACAAGGACTTTGAGCCGATCCTGGTCAACCAGCAAGAAGGCGTTGACATTATTGCACAAAGCGCGGTCAATCTGTTCGATCCCGACATCACGGAAAAAGAACTCGACCAGGTAAGCGATTTCTGGAAACACAAGTTGAATGTTCGCTTTGCAAAAATCGGTGACAAAATCGAGCCTCAGGAATATAAGATTGATGGGCTTTACAGCGATTACTTGAGTACCATGATTTTTTGGTTGCAAAAAGCCGTGCCTTTGGCTGAAAGTGAAGAACAGGCTAAAGGTCTGCAAGCCCTCATCGATTATTACAAAACCGGGGACGAGGCTCTGTTTCGCGAGTACAGCATTCACTGGTTAAAATCCAATACGACCATCGACTATTTGAACGGCTTTATCGAGTCGTACATGGACCCGCGTGGGGTCATCGGGCAATTCGAGGGCAATGTGAGTTTTGTCGCCGACTCCAAACTCATCGACAAATTGGCCGAGAACGCACTATATTTTGAGGAAAGGATGCCGTGGCCGGACAAGTACAAGAGAAGCCACATCGAAAAACCGGTAGCCAACGTGGTCAACGTGATTGTGGAGACCGGGGATTCAGGTCCCGTTTCTCCGGCTGCCTACAATCTGCCCAACTACGCAGACCTGCGCCGCGATTACGGTAGCAAAAACATTATTCTGTACAACATCGAAAATGCACGGTCGGAGAAGATTCGCAACACGGTGGTCAAAGAGTTTTATTTGCCCGAGTATCGCAAGCTGTACAAAAAGTACCAGCCCATTGCCCGGCGGTGGCTGGTCTACATGCACGAAGTCATCGGGCACGGTTCCGGACAGCCGGAAGCCAATCTCAAGGCTGATCCCAGTGCGTTGATCGGCCGGGGGTATTCGGCGCTTGAAGAATGTCGTGCCGATGTAGTGGGTCTCTACCAGATTTTTGACGACAAGCTGGTAGAGATTGGCGCTTTCAGCAAAGAGGAGCAAGAGGAGGTGATCCTGGCCATGTACCTCACCTACTTGCAGGGCAACCTCACCAGTTATCGCCGGTTGGCCAGCGATGTGGTGCGGGAAGCCCACGCCCGCGGCCACCAGTTGGTGATGTCCTTTCTATTGGAGGGCGGCGAATCGGGTGACCAGGACTACGGCGTGGAAATGGTTGAAAAAGACGGCGATTATTTCATCAAGGTCAACGATGTCAACAAGGCGCGCACGGGCATCGCTGCCATTCTCAACAAGCTGCAAACCCTGAAAGCCACCGGCGATTCCCAAGGCACCACGGAGTTTTTCGGCCGTTTCGGCAGCCGGGTCAATCCCAC
>JBHHYI010000131.1:0-11638 GCA_046757525.1 bacterium
ACAATTTAACCTGCCAGGAATTAAATGGACCCTAATCCCAGGAGTTTCGATAAAGATCTTCAAGCCATCCAGGAAGTACGTACCCTTTGCAAACAGGCCAAAGCAGCGCAGCAGGCTTTCAAGGAATTTACACAAGCAGAAGTAGACAAAATCGTGGCGGCCATGGCCGAGGCGGGTTTCCAGGATTCTGCCCGTCTGGCACAAATCGCCGTGGAAGAGACCGGCTACGGTAACATTGCCGACAAAACCAAGAAAAACCAGTTTTGCACGCGCGACCTCTTCGAATCCATTCGCGATTTGCGGACCGTCGGCATCGTTCGGGAGGACCGGAAAAATAAGATTCTTGAAATCGCAGAGCCGTTAGGAGTCATCGCCGCAATTATTCCCACTACCAATCCGACCTCGACAGCAATGTTCAAAATCATGATTTCCCTTAAGGCTCGCAACGGCATCGTCATTTCACCCCATCCGCGCGCGGTGCGCTGCATCATGGAAGCGGCCAACACCTTGTGCCACGCCGCCACTGCAGCCGGAGCGCCCAGGGGACTCATCGGCGCGTTGTCCATTTCCACCTTGCAGGCCACCCACGAACTCATGCGCCACCAGGACATCGGTGCCATCCTGGCCACGGGCGGTTCCGGCCTGGTCAGGGCGGCTTACAGCTCTGGTAAACCGGCTTACGGCGTGGGGCCAGGCAATGTACCGGTCTACATCGACCGTTCCGCCGATTACAAAAAAGCCGTTGCCGACGTTGTCGCCGGCAAGACTTTTGACTACGGCACCTTGTGCTCGTCCGAGCAAGCTTTGATTCTCGACGCCCCCGTTAAAAGCCGGGTCATCGACGCATTGAAAAAACAGGGCGCCTACTTCCTGAATCCGGACGAGATTCGCCTGTTGGGCCAGGTTCTGGTGACGCGTGATTTTCGCATCAATCCAGAGTTGGTGGGCAAGGCCCCGCAGGTTCTGGCTCGCGCTGCCGGATTTGAAGTTGCCGACGAGGTGCGACTCCTGATTGGCGAACTGTTAGGCGTGGGCAAGGCCTATCCCCTGTCTGCCGAGAAGCTTTCGCCGACCATGGCCCTCTATGTTGTCAACGGGTGGGAAGAAGGTACCCGGCGGGCCGTGGAAGTCCTGGAGTTTGGGGGACGAGGTCACACAGCAGTGGTGCACGCCAAAGACGACGAAGTTGTCAGGAATTTCGGTTTGCAGGTACCGGCCTTTCGCGTGGTGGTCAATTCGCCTGCCTCGGTGGGGGCCGTTGGTTACACCAACCAGCTCATGCCGTCCATGACGCTTGGCTGCGGCACTTATGGCGGCAATATCACCTCAGACAACATTACAGCACACCATCTGATGAACATCAAACGCGTGGCTTACGAAACCAAACCCATCAGCGTGCCGCGCAACGGTACCACCTGGCGTCCGAACGTGCACCACCATTGGCAGCAAAGCGACGCCCCCTATACCAAGGCTCTCTCATCCAACGTATCGCGCAAGGTCTCAGCGGTTCCGGCCAAAGCCACTGGCTCAGACAACAGCGAAAAGAGCTATGGCGCCACCGGCCTGTCCGCCGCTGAGGTTGAAAGGCTGGTGGCAGAGTTTGAGCAGGGCAGAAAGCCTTAAGATAGAGAATGTTTGGTGCAGAACCTTAGTAACTCATTTCATAATTACGATGACATAAGAAATTAGACAGGATGAACAGGAAAAACAGGATAATGTAAATCTCAAGATCGTGTAAATCAAAAAGGGTTATCATAACCTAATAGAGGTTATAAGGATGAAGTACAAGGATTTGACTGAAAGGATAATAGGATGTGCCTATCGAGTTCATAACAAGATGGGATTTGGTTTTTTAGAGTCGGTTTATGAAAAGTGTTTACTGATTGAATTAAAAAGGGCAGGACTGAAAGCCGAAGCGCAGCGTTCTATACAGGTCTATTACGAGGATGAGGTTGTGGGAGAGTTTGTAGCTGATGTGATTGTAGAGGATGCGATAATTTTGGAGTTAAAATCGGTTCGACGAGTGGTTAAGGCCCATGAAGTACAACTGGTAAACTATTTGACAGCCACCCGCAAGGATGTGGGTCTCATCATCAACTTTGCTGAGCGAAAAGTTGAGATCAAAAGGAAGGTCAGAGAATTAGCAGAGGGTTGATCGAGTTTATGACTCCACTGATACACAGGATGTCTTCAATCTTGTTTATCCTGTTATCCTGTCTAAAAAAAGCATTGCCAAGAAATAAAGGTGACACAATACGTCATCGTATTTAGGAAATGATGTACTTAGCAATCGGGCTGGTCGAGTCCCTTTTATCTTTCAAAGTTGACAAATCGTAAGAGAGCTAAATTGAAAAACGCACAGGTTGGACGAAACGATCCTTGTCCTTGTGGTAGCGGTAAGAAATACAAGAAATGCTGCATGCACCAATCTGAACCGACATCAATGTCCGGTATCCTCGACTATTATATTGCAACCAGTAAAGAATTTGAGCAAATGCTTAATGAACGAACCGAAAACGAAGTAGCGTATGATAATGTGGTCCTGGAAGGACTAAGAAAAGGGGGTACCATCAGAGAAGCATTAGATTTTGCAGCCAGGAAATATCCAGAAGAAGCGTTGCAATATGATGATGACAATATTGATGACCTGCATGCTCATTATGACTATTTGCTCAATCACGAACTGATTAAGAGTCGGACGCAGCAATTGTCGAATTAGCGTGCCAAGATAAATCCAATTAAAATGCCCGGTTCCCAAAAACTCATCCCTGTCGGTGTTTCCAATCGCCATTTTCACATCTCACAGCAAGATTTGGAAATTCTTTTCGGAAAAGGCTACCGACTGCAGGTCTTGCGCCCCATCTCGCAGAAGGGTCAATTTGCCTGCCAGGAAACTCTGGATGTGGTTGGCCCTAAAGGCAAAATATCGAGAATTCGAATTGTAGGGCCTGCACGCGGTCAGACGCAGTTGGAGATCTCGCGTTCCGATGCCTACCGCCTGGGCATTGACCCTCCGGTGCGCTATTCCGGAGATCTTTCGGGCACGGCAGGAGTTAAGCTCATTGGGCCGCAAGGGGAGTTGGAGTTGCGAGAAGGGGTCATCGTGCCCCAGCGTCACATCCACATGAATCCCAGAACCGCGCGGGAATTTAGCGTGCAAGATCGGGATCGGGTGTTTGTCGCCCCGGCTACCAACGGAGCCATTGACCCGGGTTGCGAGCCGCGCACCACGATTTTGGGCAATGTGCTCATCCGCGTCGATGAATCGTTCGTGCTTGACTTTCACGTCGATCTGGACGAAGCCAACGCCGCCGGACTGAAAACCGGCGACCACGTCTACATAGTCGGCAAAACTTTAGATCGGCAACCCGTCATTCGGCGAAGCTTGATCACCGAAAACGACGTGCGCCTGGCCATTTTGCGACACCGGAAAATCGTCGTGCCCGCAAATGCCAAAGTAACTCCGGCCGCGTTAGAATTAGCCAAAGCACATGACGTTTTTGAGGAAATATGACCAATACCTTCAGCTTGTACGAAGTCCTCAAGCAGGCGCTGCGCGAAGAAAAGCCCGTCGCGGTTGCTACCGTGATTACCAACGATTCGGACCGGCCCATCGACCCGGGCTCGAAAATGCTGGTTTTTCCCGATGCAACGGTGGAAGGTGGTCTGGGCGATGGTGAGCTGGAACAAAGGGTTAGAGCTGATGCCCTGGAGTTGCTGGCGCAGGAAAAGTCCAAGACGCTTTCCTACGAGTTTGAATCGGCACGAAAAATTGAAGTCTATATTGAGTCGATCCTGCCGCCGCCGCCGTTGGTGATCGTCGGCGCTGATCCGGATGCGGTGCCCCTCGTCACGCTCGGCAAGCGCCTCGGGTTTAAAGTGATTCTGGTGGACCACCGGGCAAACTTCGCGAACCGTGAAAAATACCCTGACGCAGACGCAACCCTTGTCGTGCCGGCTGAGGAAATTGCTCAAAATCTGGAGATCGATGAGAAAACCTTCGTGCTCGTCAAGACGCACAATTACTTGAAGGACAAAGAAATTCTAAAATTCGTGTTAAAATCAAAGGCACGTTATGTGGGGCAATTGGGGCCCAAGGCCCGCATGGAAGACCTGCTCCGCGACTTAAAGGCCGAAGGCGTGACGTTCAGCGAACGAGAGCTGGAGAAGCTCTACGCCCCGGTTGGACTCGACATCGGGGCCGAAAGTCCGGAACAGATTGCCTTAAGCATTTTGGCAGAAATGTTGGCCGTCAAAAACGGACGGCGGGGTGGCTCTTTGAGGGATCAGACTTTGGCGATTCACCCCAGAGACTGACTGCAATGTCCTAACCGAAACTCGTGCGACGTCTGTGAATTGTGTTCCAGGTAAATAGCCAAATCAACGCAAGGCTAAATTAACAAGACTGTCTGGCACTGCAGATGCGATATCCCTAATGGAAAGCATGCTTTCTACTCTAAGCGTTTCCGCCGTGCTTTTAGCTGCGGGAACCTCCAGCCGTATGGGAGAAGCCAACAAACTGCTTCTCAGAATAGGAGAAAAATCGGTTGTCCGGCTGTCGTGTGAGAATATCTTGAAAAGCGCGGTAGACGACCTGATTGTTGTGGTCGGGGCGCAGAACGATCTCGTGCGCAAGGAGCTGTCGTCTCTAAATCTTTCTGTCTGTCTTAACCCCGAGTATTTGCAGGGTATGAGCACCTCCATCGTTGCAGGGGTGAATGCTGTTCGCGCTGAGACCGATGGGGCGTTGATCCTTTTGGCTGACCAGCCCAATCTTAAAGCAGCGACGCTCAATCGCTTTGTGCAGGCCTTCCAAAACGGCGAAAAGAAAATCATCGCTGGCCAGTACAAGAACAGGATTGGCAATCCGGCACTCTTTCACCGAAGCTTCTTCGAGGAGCTGAAACAGCTCCAGGGCGATGTTGGCGCCCGTTCTCTACTGCAACGCCACCCCGGTGAAATCCAAACCATTGAGATTTCCGGGGATGAAATTTTGGATTTAGACACGCCCCAAGATTTTGAAGCCCTGAAAGCTGCTTTTACAAGATAGGATTTTTGCAGTTGTCTGAATAAATTGAGTTAAACCGTTGTTACAATAAATGCGAAACGGTACGTAAATCTGATCGACCCCCTTGAATACACACCCACCTTACTAAGAGAGGGAAGGCTTCATGAAATTGGAAGGAACGTACACTTTTCAGGCGAAGCGTGAGGAGATCTGGGACCTGCTCATGGATCCCGCGGTCATCGCCAGGACGGTCCCCGGTTGCGAAGAAATGACGTCCGTTGGTGAAGACCTTTACGAAGCCAAGATGACTGTCGGGATTGCGGCGGTCAAAGGCGTTTATACTTCAAAAATAAGCCTTTTAGATAAAGTTCCCCCTGAAAGTTACAAACTGAAATTGGAGGGAAAAGGTGCACGCGGTTTCTTGACTGGCGAAGTCTCCATTCGATTGGAAGAGCGAGACGAAAGCACCGTGCTGCATTACACCGCCGAAAACCACATCGGCGGGCCTATCGCTGCTGTGGGACAGAGAATCGTTGGCGCAGCAGCCAAGATGTTTGTCAACCAGGGCTTCAAATCGTTGGAGAAACAATTGCGAGAAAGGCGTAAAGGCTGATCGTCTTTCTCTACCTAACCTCTAAAAAGAGAGGTGCCGCATGATTCCACAAGTGTTTGAATATTTTGTCCCCAAGACCCTTTCGGAGGCGTTTTCATTGTTGACAAAATACGGGGAGGACGCTAAAATTTTGGCGGGCGGTCACAGCCTCATTCCCCTGATGAAGCTGCGTCTCGCTGCTCCTCCTTACCTGATCGACATCAATCAAATTCCCGATCTGGACTACCTCAAAGAAGAAAACGGCTTTCTTAAGATTGGTGCGCTCACCCGGGAAGTTTCCCTGGAGGAATCCGATCTGATTGCCGAGAAGTTTCCCATCATCCTGGACACGGCGAAAGTCATTGCGGATCCACTGGTGAGAAACATGGCCACGGTGGGGGGCAACCTGGCCCACGGGGATCCAGCCAACGACCATCCGGCGACTATGCTGGCCTTGGGTGCGCAAGTCGTGTTGACAGGTCCCTCTGGCAGCCGAACCGTTTCGGTCAAGGAGTTTTTCGTCGACCTGATGATGACGCAGTTGCAGCCCGATGAAATTCTAACGGAAATTCAAATTCCATTGCCACCGGCCAATAGCGGTGGCGCTTATGTTAAGTTTGAGCGCAAGGTGGGGGACTTTGCCATCGTCGGGGTCGCGGCTCAGGTCGCTTTAGACGCCAACGGCGCTTGTCAAAAGGTGGGCATTGGCTTGACGAATGTGGGTTCTGTTCCCATCGAAGCAGAAAAGGCGGAGGATGCATTGCGGGGCAAACAGATCGACGAGCAAACCCTAAAAGAAGCCGGCCGTTTGGCGGCAGACGCCTCTGACCCCACCGACGATTTGCGCGGGACGGCGAACTACAAACGGTCCCTGGTGAATGTGTTGACCAAAAGGGCTTTAAAGCAAGCGCTAACCAGAGCGAAGGGAGGGAATTAAAATGGCCAAAGCGGCGATCACTGTCAGAGTGAACGGAGAGGAGCATTCCGAAGAAGTTGAACCGAGATTGCTCCTGGTACATTTCATTCGCGAAAATCTAAATCTCACCGGCACCCACATCGGATGTGACACCAGCAACTGTGGTGCCTGCACCGTCTTGTTGAATGGCAAAGCAGTAAAATCCTGCACCATTTTTGCGGTTCAGGCCAACGCCAAAGAAATCATGACCGTGGAAGGCCTGGAACAAAATGGCGAGCTGCATCCGTTGCAGGAAGGATTCTGGATGGAGCACGGACTGCAGTGCGGCTATTGTACGCCGGGCATGTTGATGACCGGATATGAGTTGTTGCAAAAAAATAACCATCCTACCGAGGAGGAAATTCGGTGGGCCATATCCGGCAACCTGTGTCGCTGCACGGGTTACGTGAATATCGTCAAATCCATTCAACATGCAGCAGAAAAAATGAAAACAAGGAGCTGAAACCATGGCTGATCCAAAAATTGGTGGAATGGGGCAAAGTGTCAAGCGCAAAGAGGACCCACGTTTTATTCGCGGCCAGGGCACCTACGTGGATGACGTCAAGCTTCCCGGCATGCTTTACATGGACATCCTGCGCAGCCCTTACGCCCACGCGAACATAAAAAGTATTAACGCCGAAAAAGCCCTGGCGCTGCCCGGGGTTCTGGCGGTCATCACTGGGACAGACCTGGCAAAGTACAACTTGCACTGGATGCCCACCCTCATGTCCGACACGCAAATGGTTTTGCCGACGGACGAAGTCATGTATTTTGCGCAAGAGGTAGCGGCGGTCATCGCTACCGAACGGTACATTGCTGCCGACGCTTTGGACCTCATCGAAGTAGATTACGAACCGCTGCCGGTCATCACCGATCCGCGGGAAGCGCTCAAGCCCGGCGCGCCGGTGCTGCGCAAGGACAAAGAAGGCAAAAAGGACAACCACATTTTTCACTGGGAAGCCGGCGACAAAGCCGCCACCGACAAGGTGTTTCAAGAAGCCGATGTTACCGTGGAGCAGGAGGTGTACCTTCCTCGCATTCACGTCGCCTCTATTGAAACCTGCGGCTGTGTGGCCAGTTACGACAAAGTGAGCGAAAAACTCACCGTGTGGATGACCACCCAGGCACCGCACGCCATTCGCACCGTCTTCGCCCTGGTAGCCGGGCATGTGGGATTAGCCGAACACAAGATTCGTGTGATTTCACCGGACATTGGCGGTGGCTTTGGCGGCAAGGTGCCGGTGTATCCGGGCTACGTGATTGCCGTGGCCGTCTCTTTCTTGCTCGGCAAGCCGGTTAAATGGATCGAGGATCGTTCTGAGAATCTGCAGGCAGACTCATTTGCCAGGGACTATCGCATTAAGGCAGAATTGGCAGCGCGTAAAGACGGCACCATGACCGCACTGCGCATTAAAACCATCGCCGACCACGGCTACACCGATGCTGCTGCCAACCCGTCGAAATTTCCCGCCGGGCTGTTTTCCATTTGTACGGGTTCCTATGATTTCGAAACGGCCTTTGCCGAGGTAGACGCCGCTTACACCAACAAGCCTCCCGGCGGCATCGCCTACCGTTGCTCCTTTCGTGTCACCGAGGCGGTGCACACCATTGAACGCATGGTCGACCGCCTGGCCGATGAACTGCAAATGGATCCGGCGGAGCTGCGCATGAAGAATTTCATCAAGCCAGAAGCGTTTCCGTACAAGTCTGCTTTGGGCTGGGAATACGACAGCGGCAACTACCAGGCGGCCTTAAAACTGGCTATGGACAAAATCGGCTACCAGGCGTTGCGGCAGGAGCAGCTCGAGAAGCGTAAAAAGGGAGAGCTCATGGGCATCGGCATTTCGACTTTTACGGAGATCGTCGGTGCCGGGCCTTCGCACACCTTCGACATTCTGGGTTTAAAGATGTTCGACAGCAGCGAGATTCGGATTCATCCCACCGGCAAAGTGATCGCCCGCATCGGCGTGCAAACCCAGGGACAAGGGCACGAGACCACCTTCGCGCAAATCATCGCCGAAGAATTAGGCATTCCGGTAGACGATATTTTGGTAGAACACGGCGACACGGACACCTGTCCCTACGGTTTGGGCACCTACGCCAGCCGAAGCACGCCGGTGGCCGGGGCTGCCATGGCCATGGCCTCGCGCAAAATTCGCGACAAAGCCAAGAAAATCGCTGCCCATCTCTTAGAGGCCGCCGACGAGGACATCGATTTTAAAGAAGGGAAATTCTTTGTCAAAGGGTCGCCGAACAAGTCCAAGACCATTCAGGAAGTCGCCTTCGCCGCCTATACCAATCATCCCCAGGGCATGGAAGCAGGCTTAGAAGCGGTCTCCTACTACGATCCCCCTAACTTGACCTTTCCCTTCGGCAGCTACATTTGCGTGGTGGACATCGACAAAGGTACCGGTGACGTGAAGATTCGCCGCTTTGTAGCGGTGGACGACTGCGGCAACATCATCAATCCCATGATCGTTGACGGCCAGATTCACGGCGGCCTGACCATGGGCCTGGCACCGGCCTTGTTTGAAGAAATGATCTACGACGAACAGGGCAACTGCCTCACCGGCAGTTTCATGGACTATTTGCTGCCTACCGCGGTGGAAACCCCCAGGTGGGAAACGGACAAGACCTGTACCCCTTCGCCGCACCATCCGATCGGCGCCAAGGGCGTTGGGGAATCCGCAACGGTTGGTGCACCGCCGGCCATCGCCAATGCAGTCGTCGACGCCTTGTCTCATCTGGGTGTGAAACATATCGACATTCCCATCACACCGTACAAGGTGTGGAAGATTTTACAGGAAAAGGGCGTCGCGGAATGAAGGCCAAATTGAGTAGGCTGGATCGGGAAAATCGTAAATGAACACGATTTCATCCGTACTACAAGCCGACAACATCGTGTTTTTTTGTCGTCAATTATTTTGTCTTATCAATTTCTTTGCAATTCGAGCAAGGATCTTATTGTTTAAGTACTAACCACAAGGACACAAAGTTTTTCTGTGACCTTCGGCGACTTCGGTGATTTTCAGTGGTCGAAAAATTTCTTTCCACCGAACAGTGCCTAAAGTCACCAAGACTCGCCGAATCGATTTTTTCTTCTGGTGGCGGCTCTGCCGCGCTGTGTAAATCCGTGGCCAAGACAATTTTGGGCACGTGTTTAATTTACGGCTCCGGGTTTACGTCTTGTACCGGTTGGTGATGGGCATGCGCCGGTCTTTGCCGAAGGCCTTGTGGGTAATCTTGATGCCTGGAGGTGCCTGGCGCCGTTTGTACTCGTTGCTGTCCACCATTTTCGCCACTTTCTTGACCACCTGCCGCGGAAAACCCTGCTCGATGATTTCCTTCACGCTCCTGTCATTTTCCACAAACTCTTCCAGGATGTCATCTAAAATTTCATAGGCTGGCAGCGAATCCTGGTCCCTCTGGCCGGGTTTTAACTCCGCAGTGGGGGCTTTGGTCAGAATGGAGTGCGGAATGATCTCCTTCTTCGCCCGGCCATTTTTGTGTTCGCACAATTTGTACACCCAGGTCTTGGGCACGTCTTTGATGACCGCAAAACCGCCGGCCATGTCGCCGTACAAGGTGCAATAGCCCACGCTGGTTTCGCTTTTGTTGCCGGTGGTAAGCACCAGCCAGCCAAATTTGTTGGAGAGCGCCATGAGAATGTTGCCGCGAATGCGGGCCTGCAGGTTTTCCTCGGTCACGTCGGCAGGCCGGTCTTTGAAGATCGGCTGCATGGTCACAGAATAGGCTGCGAAAATGGTTTTGATTGGAATGCTTTCCGTTTTGATGCCCAGGTTTTGCGCCAACGCCTCTGCATCCCGCACGCTCTGCTCAGAAGTGATTTCACTGGGCATCAGCACCCCAACCACATTCTCAGGTCCCAACGCATCGACTGCAATGGCTGTGGTCAAGGCCGAATCGATGCCGCCACTCAAGCCAATGACCACCTTTTGAAAACCATTTTTCGTGACGTAGTCTCGGGTGCCCAGGACCAACGCCTGGTAGATTTCGCCAAAGATGTCCAGCGGTGGAATGGGGTGATCTGAAATGGGTGGCTTGGCAGTAGACGTTTCTGAATCTTCGAGAGAAACAAAATTCAATTCGTAAGGTGGGTTGATTTCTTTTTTGAACAGGTTGAAAGAGGGGTCCTCTTTGCGGAATTCTCGCAACTGGGTGACGTCCAGGTCGGCAAGGACGAAGTCTTCCTGAAACTGGTGCGACTCGGCGACCAGATTGCCGCGATGATCCACGATAAAACTGTCGCCGTCGAAAACCAGCTCATCCTGCCCACCCACCAGATTGACGTACACCACGATTGAACGGGTCACGCGGGCCCGGGTCATGCCCATGGCCAGCCGGTCTTTGCGCTTGTCCATGTAATAAGGCGACGCCGACAGAGTTAAAATGATTTCCGCGCCGCCGCGAAAGGCCTGGCTTTCGGTGACGCCATCGGGAACACAGATGTCCTCGCAAATGTTCAGCCCGAATTTAATGCCGTTCCATTCGAACACCAACGGCCGTTCGCCGGGTTCAAAATAGCGCTTCTCGTCGAACACGCTATAATTGGGTAAGCAAATCTTGTGGTATACCGCCGGGATGCGCCCCTGGTAGAGAATCGCGGCCGCATTGTAGATTTTGTCGTGGTTGTCTACGAAGCCAACGACGGCCAGGATGTCCCGGGTCTTCTCAGCGATTTCGCGCAGGCATTCTGTGTTGTCTGAAATGAATTTGCGCTTCAACAGCAGGTCTTCGGGTGGATAGCCGGGAATCGTCAATTCCGGAAAAAGCACCAGGTCAGCCCCGACCTTTTTGGCCTTCTCAATATAGCGCAGAGTTTTTTGCGCGTTGCCTCTGAGGTCGCCCACGGTTGTGTTGATCTGAGCTAAGGCCACGCGGATTCGGGTGTTCATGCGGCAGACCGCAAAGGTTTCAGGTTCGCTTCTATTTCGATTAACAAAAGCAAAAATACGCGATTAGCGATTTAAAGTCAAGGGATAAATTCTCAGGTAAGATTCCGGCTTTGGGGAGTCGGGAATGTAAGAAATCGGTGAGCACCAACCGGCAGCCGCGTGCACGT
>JBHHYI010000132.1:0-11637 GCA_046757525.1 bacterium
CGGCGAAAATGTTCGGTGGCCAGCTCGATCTTATTCGCATTCAGCGCCAGCCTCTGGCAGGTCAGCTCAAAGATGCGGGCGATGACATCTGCGCGCACCCCTTCTCCGCGCAGACGCGAACCGAAACGCGCGTCCGACAGTTCTCCGCCCCGGCTCTCCTGGATGGCGTGCCGCACTTTTCCGGCCCGGTGCGGGAAATATGCTTGCAGCCACGCCACAAACAGCTCTTTCACCGAAAAGGGCAGGCGCAGGAGAATGTAGGCCGCGCGTTTTGCGCCACAGGCGGCGGCTTGCTCCAGAATGGCCGGAATTTCGTGGTCAGTCAGCCCTGGGATGACCGGAGCCAGGTTGACCTTTGTAGGAATGCCTGCCAAGGCCAGATTCTGCAAAGCCTGCAACCGATTTTTTGGCGAGGCGGCCCGCGGCTCCATCTTGCGCGCCAGTTCCGGATCCAGGGTCGTAATCGACAGGGTGACCCTGACGAGATCAAGGCCAGCGAGATCCTGCAGAAGATCGAGGTCGCGCAACACCAGGGCGTTTTTGGTGATGACGCTTACCGGATTGCGGTATTGCAGAAAAACTTCAAGACACCGGCGTGTGAGCTGGAGCTGTTTTTCGATGGGCTGGTAGCAGTCGGTGTTGCCGGAGAGAGCAACCACCTGCGGCAGCCAGCTCTTGCGGCGAAATCTGTTGGCCAACAGTCGTGGGGCCTCTTCCTTGACCAGGATTTTGGTCTCGAAATCCAGTCCTGCAGAAAAGCCAAAATATTCGTGGGTGGGCCGGGCATAGCAGTAGATGCAGCCGTGTTCACAGCCGCGGTACGGGTTCAGACTGTAGGTAAAAGGCACGTCTGGACTGGTATTCTTAGCCAAAATCTCCCTGGACTGGTCCACGAAATATTCGGTTTTCACCTTGAGGCCCGGAGCCTGCTCGTAACATTCCGGCTCTATTTCCAGCTTTAACCGTTCGAACCGGTTTTCGGGATTTAGTACGGTGCCCCGTCCCTTAACGGTTGGCAGACCGTTCGTCACACAAGAAGGTTGCATGCAATAGTATACGAATGTTCACCACAAAATGCAAGCACTATTTTGCGACGTAGCAATCGTCACACCTGAACTAATAGCAAGCGACAGCCAGCGGGTCGTTTTATTTGAAGGAAACGGCCAGTTTTACCTGCAATTGCGAACGACCCCTTCAGCAAGCTCAGGGCAGGCTCTGGGAGTGAAGCACTCTCCTGTGACAGGGCATGGGAGTTGCCTCATCTGGCCTTCGCCATAGGCGTCAATTTAAGGGGCGTCTAACCACCATATTGTCACCCCGAGCGAAGCGGAGTCGAGGAGTCTGATTTATGCACAAACCAGATTTCTCCCCTGATTCTCTCTATTGTTATTTTCTTAAAGGAAGAAAATCAGGGTCAAAACGACAATACGTTCCTGGTCCAAAAAGAACTTTGAAAAAAACTTGAACCAGAATAACATTCTTGATAGTTAAAAACTCTTAGGTTGACGCCAACAGGTCTTCGCCGTTTTCGCAATGACAGCAGCGGAGGGCGTTTCCTAAAAGCTTCCGCAATCCGGTGCAACGGGATTGCTTTAAATGTCGGAAACGCCAAAGGCAGCCCTGTCATGCAGGGGCATCTTGTTACGTGCCAGCACCGTGCAGCGGGCCAACAGGATTCCTCCTGAATGACATTGAAGACTGCAATAAAGGACCGCGACAGCGAGGCGTTTCCTAAAAGCTTGACCGCGTTTGAGAGTTAGATGTTGATTATTTTGTCTATTTACAAGACCAAGGTTTTTTTACAATAGTCTTGTATTTAAATCTTTGAGAATTCTGATTGCAAGAAGGTTAAGACAAAATGTTAGACGACAACACAATTTTGTTATTGTGTCCCTTGACCGGAAAGACGGCAATTAGAAAGCGGTGTTCATTCGGAAGTACGGAATGATGTCTTCTTCAGAGCGGCCGATGTCCAGGCGAACGATGAAGCGATTGTTCCAGTTCATCCAGACGCCACCGCCGAAAGTCCGGTGGAAGTCATTGAAGGCAATCTCGGACCAGCTATGCCAGACCCTGCCGGTGTCGAAAAACACCGCGAAGATGAGGTCTATGGACTGCCCCATCAAGTGGATTTTGCGGTAGTTGTAGCGCAGCTCGGTAAGCGTGAAGAATCTGATCTTGTCCAGAAACCGTCGGCTCTGAAAGCCCCGCAGCGACTGGCTGCCCCCCAGACTACGGCTGCGTCTCTCGCCGGCCACCTCAATGTAGGCATAATAAGGGGCCTCACCATTAATGGCTTCAAAGGCGAATCGATTGGCAAAGATTAAACTGTTGGCATGCAGAGGAATGAAATGGGCATCGGAGAAAGTGTAGCGATAATAGCTCACGCTCCGCGATCTTGTAATCGTGCCCCTGGCGGTCTGAAGCTCTTCCTCGACCGAGGAATTGGTCGGCTCCAGCGATACCTCCGTAAGAAAGCCACGGGTGGGGAAAACTTTGTTTTTGCGGGTGTCCCAGCTTAAACGAAAACTAAAATGACGGTCGGTTCCGCCAAGGTAGCCAAACGGCTGATCTTGCGCGAAAAAGGAATTCTCTGGCACGTCTTTAAGTTGCGGCTTGATGAATTCCATGCCAAAGCCAAACCAGAAAACCACCTGGGGTAATAATTCCAGGGTGCCGTAAACCGTGAACCTGGGACGCTTTAGATTGTAAAGGTAATAATCTTCGTCGACAAATCTATCGTCGTTTTTATTGGTAAAAGCCTTTTGGTAGACGCTGTTGTTGCCCAGACCAAAATAGCGAGCCAGCAAATCCCGTTCCCAGACGCCTTCTGCATAGATGCCAAATGCAGAATCGCCAATCCTCGGATAATCCAAAATGATCTTATGCCTCTGCCCACCGGTGACGGAGCCCAGGAATTGCAGGTACAATTGGTATTGGTAAGGGCGCCTGCGAGTGGAAATGAGCAAGGTCCTGAGACCCAGGTTCAGGCCGGTTTGCAGATGCCAATAAACCAGAGGAAACACGTTGAAGGTATGAGGTTGGCCAAAAAGGGAGGTGCGGTGATACTGAAAGATCGTCTGGAAGGTGCGGGTTGCCAGGCCTCCGCCCTGTTGAGTTTGGCTTTCCGAGTTATTCTTTGACTTTTCACCGGGCACCGGCGGATTGCTGGGAGGGGTGACCGCTACCACTTGCGTCCATAGCACGAAGACGACCAAGAGAGTCGCACCTTGCCAGGAAATCCTTCGAAACAGAGTCATGAATCCCTTCATGGTCTTTCCTCGCATTTGTTAGAACCCATTTCACTTGGCTGACGGTGTAGCAAGCTTGTGCAACCGGATTGCTTTAAATATCGGAAACGCCTATGCAATCGAGACGATTGCGTTACGTTCAACAGAGCGTTTCCTAAATGCTACTAAGGATACTGGCCGTTTTCGAAAAGGTCAAGGCACAGGGGCAGGTTGGCACGAATTTCGTAGATGTTGTGGTATTTGTCGCAATCATAGCCCCAAACGGCTTCATTTAAGATAAATAGCTTTTTTGAAAAAGTCAAGTCGAATTATTGTGAAGTTGCCACACAGGCATTATTTCAGAAAAAAACGGCCCGGCGGGCGGTGCTACTGACCGCGCACCTGGCGCAATTCTGCGCGCACGTCGTCCAGCATGGCCACGGTGCGCAGGCGAATGGGGGCGATCACTTGCGCGGGCAGCATTTTCTGCTGTTCGATCTTGTCCAGCAGACTGAGGCCGTGGATGAGATGGCGCAACACGCGTTTAAGCTCAACGATTATGAGGTTTTTGGGCGAGTCATCATCGAATTCTTCATCGTCCCATTCGCTCATGTATCCCAGGCGCGCCAGGCCGCCCGTTGCGTCGAGGTAAGCGCCGCTGTAGACCGCGAGGGGGTGCTGGTGGCTGTCGATTTCGTCGTGCCCTTGTAACGAGTCCAGCACGAGGGTGGTCAATTCGTGGGCAGCCTGGCCAAGACGGTGTCGGTACTGGGGTTCTTCAGCTTCGTGATTGGCTGAGCGGGACTCGCGCAGAATGTGGTCGATTTCCTCTTCACCATCCTGCTCATCCTCTGCCAGGTCCTGCAGCTGCTCCAGCTCGTCGGCACGTCCGTCCAGTTCGTCATAGAGCTCTCCGAGACCGAGCTCTTCCATAGCTTTGCGGAATCCCCTTTCGTCATAGCCATACTTGTCCAGCAGCTCCATCATGCGCCGGTCGCGCTCGTCGCGTTCCTGCAAAAATGCTTCCCACTGCTCCTCAGACCAATCGTCCGGGTCTTCGAACTCTTCAGACTCTTCCCAGTTTTCGTCAAATTCTGTCATGATGGGTAGATGAGCTGCCTGGTTGTTCCAGAATGCTCAAGCCCGACAATGCCTTAAAAAACTGCGGAAATGGGCATTGTTTTGGCGGCATTTGGTTCTCCAAAATAATCTTGTAGAAAAGATACACAGCTTATTATTAAATGTCAAGCTTTGTAATGGATTTGTTAGCGTGCAACAGCAGTGGAAAAAGGCGCTTAAACATGGGCTGCAAAAAGACTGGCCCCGTGGTCAGTTATTCAACCATCGGGGCCGATCTTGTAGGAGGAGGAGTAGGGTCTAAAAGTCGCTTTTGGCTTACAGTTGGTACAAATATTGGAACTTCAGAAAAAACTGTCGCGCCGTTTGCGTAAACCCGGAGGTTTGATCGAAATTGCGAAAATCATGCGTTGAGCCGATGAAGAAGGCTGAGAAAGCATTGAGTCTATAAGTCAACAAGGGATCAACCTCCAGGCTTTTGCCAAAATCATTATATTGAACCACCAGACGTACAAAAAGTTCGCGGGTAAATTGGTAATTCATGCGCGTCCGGAAAATGTATCCGCTAAAAAATTCCTCGCCGCCGCCGGTGGCACTGAGTTGAGAGTAACTGACCTGCGGTTGAATAACCAATCTTTGCTGCGGTTTGATGGTGGCCCAGATGTCGAAATTGGTACCGGTTCCTAACTGAGGATTGTCAAAATCCCTAAAAATAAACCGCCCACGCGCCACAAAAAATCCCATGCGAAAAGGATCGCTGAAATTGGAGTTCACGTTCATCATGAAACGGTTGAGGCTGGTAAAGTCCTTGCCAGCGAAACGTTCCTGGCTGAGCAAGTAACTGAGCCAGACAAAGGTTTGCGATTTGAAGCTGGCATTTAAGGAGGGTTGGACCCACTGATCCTTGCGCACGCCGTCAAAATTCCAGACGTGTCCAAGGTTTATGTTTGGTGAGATGCGATCTAACACTTTGGTGTTTGTCCACAAATTAAGGCCGCTCCAAAAATTCACCTGCCGTTTGCTATTGCTGGTGACAAAGCCATTATCTGCCCTAAATCTGGGACTCCATTCCCAGTAATCGAAATCGAAGTTCCACAGTCTTGCGTCCCGTTCAAGACTGGTGTAGACCGCGCGGCCCCAGAATGATTCGCCGTCAAAAGCGGCGGTGTGGCGACCGTGGTCAAAAGTGGCGTTCTCGCCTACCTGATCGGCGATGCTGGCCGACAAAGAGGAATCTGCAGGTTCCTCGGTGTGGCTGGCCAGAAACTGCCATTCAAAGCGGTAGTTCTTCAAGAATCGAACCACGCCGTCGGTGCTTAAGGTCGTGCCCGACCCACCTCCGGTCAACCGTCGGTCGGTCACCAACGCGCCAATGAAAGAATCTTCCAGGAACGTTTGCTTGAATCTCAGAATGTTCGACGTGCTGTTCAGATCGGTGTTTAAAATGGCGCTCTGTTCTTCAAATGGTAAGATGACCGGCGAGTTTTCATCGACGCCGCCGATGTAAGCCACGCTGGTGCGGTTGAATCGTCCAGTCAATTTAGCCGCGGCAATGGGATTGTTGAGGGACCGGGTGTAAACCACCCGGTGAAAGGTGCGAAAGAGATCGCCGCCTTCCTGAAAAAACGGCCGGCGTTCGGGAAAGAAGAGGGCAAATGTGGTGTTGACGTCCACCTGGGCCACGTCGGATTCGACTTGACTGAAGTCGGGATTGAAGGTCAAATCGGCGGTAATGTTGGAAGTGACATTGTACTTCAGCCCCAGGGAGACATCCCCGTTGACCTTGTCGTTGTGAAATCCTGAGTGTGGCTCACTGTTGTCATTCAGACTCCCGGACTGCGAACTGACCAGCGCTGGCAGAAACTCCAGGTTGTTGCCCGACTTGACGCCTTTTATGCCTCTCAAAGTGCCGTATTGGCAGAGAAAGCACGGTTCATCGCGATCCATTGCTGCCCAGGAGTAGGTGCTGCGACTTTCGCGCGGGCGAGTAATCCAGAAGGTAGCACGCCAGTTTTGCACCTCGCGATCCGGAAAACGCAGGCTCCTAAATGGAATCGCCATTTCCACCTGGTAGCCATGATCGGTTATCTTCCCCTTGGAAGAATAAACCACATCGAAGCTGTCATCTTCCCCGCTGCTGGACGAGAACCGTGAGTCCCCCTGCACGCCAAGAGGATTGGCAAATATGAAGTAAGCCCAGGAAGCGTCGCCATAGGTGTCCAAAAGGATGCCAACGTAATCATCCGACCACATTTCATCGCGGTCCCGCAAGGAGGCGCGTATTTTGCTGGGATCATCTTCAACCACGAACGCCAGGTAAAGGTTGCTTTGGTCATAGGCTACTCGCACCACGGTTTTCACCGGCGGTTTGGCCTGCTCCTGCGGGAAAGACTCTGCAAAGTTAGTGGCAATGGCTGCTCCGCGCCAGCCCGGATCGTTTAACTCGCCATCGATCGATATGGGACCAGCAGTTCGCAGCAAATCCAATGTGGGCTGAAAATTCGGCTCAAACTTGGCTTTGTCGGGATTGGCTGTTTCGGGCTTTTGGGGTTGAGCCACACAAACTGAATAGACCAGGACATACACAACGATTACAAAAAGGTTTCGCAACATCTCAACAGCTCCAGCTTTGAATGGTTCGCTTTGAACACGGTGAGCAAAGGATCGCGGCGTAAAATTTAAGCGAATATTTTGTTCAATTAATAGGTGTTCATTGTGTAAGACATCCCTTCCCTAAAAATGGTTGCCAAATATTTTTCAGGAAGGCGCCCTTGCCGTTGCTTGACTTGAATACACCCTTTGCGTGATGCAGGACAGGGTAGGGGTCTACCGCCATTGACACAGACATGAAATGCCTCACTTTTTATACGGCGATTTCGGTGAAAGTTGCTGGCTGCACGCTTCATTTTAGAATCGGAATACAAGCATGACCTGCCCTGGCCCATTTTTCAATCGGATGATTGGACAGGTTTCTTAAAGAAGATAACACAGCATCCTGGTCCACCAGCGCGGATTCGGGCTAAAAGCGAGCGTTACTTTTTGTCATTGTATTCTCGGCTCAAGAATTCGATGAGGGCGTCTCTGGCGCGTTCATCGTCGAATTCGCGCAGGGCCACGATTGCGCGGGTACGGACTTCGCGGCTGGGGTCGTTCTTGGCGGCTTCAATCAGGGGTTCGATCGCCTGGCTGTCTTTGAGATCCTCCAAGACGTAGACGGCCCGCAAGCGGATGTTGCTTTCCGCATCATTGCGCAAGGCTGCGACAATGGGCGGCACGACTTTAGAAGTGCCGATTTCTTCCAGAGCGTGCAGGGCGCGTAGACGCAGGTTGGCGTCTTCGTCGGTGGCCAGGACTTTGGACAGGGCTGGTACGGCGCGTTCATCTTCGACCTCTTCCAGGGCGTAGAGCGCCCGTAATTTCAGATTGCTGTCCTTTTCGTGCTCCAGGACCTGGATGAGAACCGGCACACTTTTGTCGGAATCCAGGTCCTCGATGATGTACAATGCTCGCAGCCGCAAATTCTTGCTCTTTTCGTTTTTCACGATTGCTAACACCACATCGATTACGTCATTGAGCAAAGCTTCATCGCGATAGTTCTCCAAGGCATAAAGCGCTCGCAGTTTCAAGTTGTCGTCGCTTTCATTTTGCAGAACATACTTTAGCGCTTCAATGGCCTTCGGGTCATGTGCCTCCTCGAGCATGTAGAGGGCACGCAATTTCAGGTTCTTGTCTTCATCTTTTTTCTTTAAAATGCCCACCAATGCCGGAATCGTTCGGGGATCGTCGACTTCCTCCAGGGCGTACATGGCACGCAAACGCACGTTCTCATTCTGATCGTTTTGCAATATTTCGATGAGCGCGGGCACTGCATCCTCGCTTTCCATATCTTCCAGGATATAGAGCGCGCGCAAGCGCAAATTGACGTCCTTTTCGTTGCGAGCGATTTCAATGACGGCCGGCAGGGCACGTCGATCGTCCAGCTCTTCCAGGTAGAACAGGGCGCGTAGTTTCACGTTGGTATTGTTCTCTTTTCGCAGCAGCTCGATAACTACGGGCACCGCCTCCGGGGCGTCCAGCTCCTCTAAGATCATCAGGGCCCGTGACAAGATATTCGGGTCGCTTTCCTTCTTCAAAATGTCGATGAGCACGGGCACGGCCTTGCGGTCTTTCATTTCGCCTAAGGCAATCAAGGCTTGCAGCCGAGCCAGCCGGTTTTCCCGTTGTAGAGCTTCCTCAACATACTTGCGGTATTGCGTCTTTCCCTTTTCAACCAGTTCCCGTGCCAATTCCACGATTTTCGATTCGGCGTCATCCACCCAGGCGCTGTCGTCGTATTTTTCAATGACCTGCTGGTAGTTCTTGAATGCCTCTTCTTCTTTGCCGGGCTGCTTCTCCAAACAATAAGCAATCCAGTATTGCGCATCATCGGCGTAGCGACTGTCCGGGTACTGCGTTTGCAGCTTTCGAAACGCCTCGATGGCTTGCGCCCATTTTTCCTGGTTGCGCAGTCTTTTGCCCTCCTGAAACAACCTGGAATCTGCCCCGCTGGAAAATATCCAAGGCAAACTCTGGTGAAGCTCGCCCTCTAAACTAAAAGAGTTGGAAGCGGGCGCCACAAGGCAAAAGATGACCAGAACTGTCTGCAGTAGTTTCATAAGGTTTCGATGGTTTGGTTTAAATTGTATTGCGTTTGTTCGTGTTCGGGAACCTCAATTTTTTCGGAAATTCTGATTCGAGGTTCTCCAAGTCCCTGGCGTCAAAAATCTCAATCTTGATGAGCAGGTCCTTTTGCAAAATGGTGGCTTTGAGAAATTCCAACTCGTCGCTTTCCGGGGTCTCTTTCAGATTTGCGATGTCGAACAGAACCATCTCCAATTGCTCGACCGTTTTCTTTAATACCCCCACTTCCTCGTCTTTCAGATCTTCTTTAATCAGAATGGTCTCTTCTAAAAGGTCTTGAGAAGCCCGGCGCAAGCTGGACCATTCCGAAGATTCATGATCCAGGTCGCTGTTTTTGACTTCTAACAAAAGCACGCCGGCCTTGTCAAAATATTTGGTGATTTGCGCGGCAAATGCAGCCTGAAGCGATTTTCGTTTGTTTTCTTCTTGTGCAAAGTCGGGCACCGAGTAAGTATCTGGAGCCGTAACAGCGGTCTGTGTGGCTTGCTGGCTGGCGTTCTGCCAGAGCCTGCGCGCTCCCAGGCCAACCAGCAACAGAACGGCCACGCCGATTTGAACCGCACGAACGGACCAGGAGGGCCGCAGCACGAACGATTGCCAGAATCGCTCGAATGCGAAGACGAAGCGACGGTTCCAGGCCGGTTGTTCCGCCATGTCGATTCGTTTTTGAATCTCCGTCCAGACCTCCGGCGCAGGTTCGTGCTGTCTCAACCCCTGCTTTAGCAGAAACGTGCTGCTCTCAAAATTGGCCAACAACTGTGCACAGCCCGCGCAGCCGTCGATGTGACTCTGAGCCTCCCGCCATTCGGACAAAGTGACCTCGCCGTCCAGGTACGCAGAAAGCGCTCGTTCGACGTCGCGACATTTCATTGTTCAACTTCCTCTCAAATTGGTTTCAAAGTAAGGTTTCAGCTCCACGCTTAAAACGGCGCGGGCGCGAAAGACCCGCGACTTAACATTATTGACCGTGCAGCCCAGGATGTCAGCCACCTCTTTGTAAGAATACCCTTCCAGGACCCCCAGAACGAAAGCGGCGCGATAGAGTTCCGGCACTTTTGCCAGGGCCGACTCCACCTGCGCCTCGAGTTCTCGATTTGCCGCCTCGCGCTGGGGATCGCCGATTTTTGAAACGACCCAGTGGCCCGACTGAGTCCCCGGACACCCTTCAGAGTCGTCGATGGCCTCGTGCAGCCGGCGGCGGTTCCGTTTCGAGTAATTAATCGCTTCATTCTTGGCGATGCTGAACAACCAGGTAGAGAAATATCGCGTTTCCCGCAGCCCCGGAAGTTTTTTGTGCATTTTTACGAAAACGTCCTGCAAAATGTCTTCTGCGTCCTGCCTCTGGCCAACCATGTGCAAAATGAAATTGAACACCCCAATTTTGTAGCCCTCATACAGTTGTCGAAACGCTTCGGTTTCGCCCTGTTTGGCCTTCTCGATGAGTTCTTGTTCATTTCCGGCCAGTTTTATTCTCCTCCCAGGACTTGACGCTGCAACAATGTACTCTTTGCCTGTTAGACATTTCCACAGCAACAAAGGTTACTGCAACCAGAGGTTTATTTTAGTTTTGAAAATATTTCAAGGAACTCCTTCTCAATAGCCTTGCCGCGATTGCGACCGTACCACAGATGCAGCTTTTCCATGATTTCTTCTTTGATCAAACCGGCCTCTTTCTCTTTAGCAAACAATTCCGCCGCCTCAACCGGTCGCGGACCCCATTGGAACAACTCCTGCCCGGCACGGTCAAATGCGACCAGCTTGGGGATGCCACGGCTTCCATTGGTTAGATATTGATCCATGATATCCAGATTTTGGTCGCGTGGTAGAATTCTTAAATCGATTGCAGAATTGCAGGCAGCAAATTTGGCGATGTAGGGCAAACATTGGGCTGAATCGCCGCACCAGGGTTCGGTCAGAACCATCCACAGTTGGGGCGTGGCAATGGCCGCTATTTGCGCCCGCAAATCTTGTGGCACTCGATAGGTTCTCTGAATGCGCGAGCTGCGTTGAAAATTCAATTCGATATAGCCGTGCAACCTCCGAGCTTCCTCATCAAAGGCACCCGTGTTGGCTTGCTCAACCTGCTGCTGCATCAGGGTTAGGTAGTCTTCGTAGGCTAAACCGTTTTGGGGTCTTCCCTCAGCGTAAAAGCTTTTTGCCATGCTTTGATCGTCTCCTTTAATTTGCTCAGGACTTCATAATTACAAACATTTGAACTTAACTCAATCAATTAGAAATTTGTTTCATCGGTATTCCAGCAATTCACAAAGCTAAACGGAAAACTAAGAAATGAGTATGAATATTTCAAAAGAATAGTACCGAGGAAGAAAAGTTGTTTCTTGAGTGTTTCATTGGTTACCAAATGTAATCAGGCTCGTACCAAGCAGGCTTGCTTGTGGAGCATTACCACCCGTAAAGATTACAAGAAATCTGCTGAAGCGATTGCAAAAATTTTCTTGACTTTTGTTAAATTAATTTGTATTGTTTGACCCGTTTGCTTGGTGTAATTTCAAGCAAACTTTTTTTTTAGTACGTCACGGACCTGGACCTGCTCGCGGGCCATCGTCCGATACGAAGTCATTAACCAAACAACAGTAGCACTACAACGAAAGTTTTTACTTGCGCCTCTGAGAATTTTTTCCTATATTAT
>JBHHYI010000133.1:0-11469 GCA_046757525.1 bacterium
AGCTTGAAGATGAGAACCGGCAAGGCGAGGAAGTGGAGGTCAAGGGCGCCATCGAGAGCCTTGGTGCAGACAGTCTGGTGGTATCTGGCACCACGTTTTTTGTTGATGCAAACACAGAGGTCAAGGCCAAGGACAAAGGGGCCATTTCGTTTTCCGACTTGAAGGTAGGGGACGTGGTTGAAGTTCGTGCACTGCGTCAGGCCGACGGTTCTCTTTTAGCCACCCGGATTGAGCTTGAAGATGAGAACCGGCAAGGCGAGGAAGTGGAGGTCAAGGGCGCCATCGAGAGTCTGGGTGCGGACAGTCTGGTGGTATCCGGCACTACGTTTTTTGTGGACGGGAACACGGAGGTCTTGGACAACAACCGGAATCCCATTTCCTTTTCGGACTTGCAGGTAGGGGACGTGGTTGAGGTTCGGGCGTTGCGTCAGGCTGACGGCCGGCTTTTGGCCACCCGGATTCAAGTTGAGGACGAGAACCGGCAGGGCGAAGAGGTCGAGGTCAAGGGTGCCATCGAGAGTCTGGGTGCGGACAGTCTGGTGGTTTCCGGTACCACGTTTTTTGTGGACGGAAACACGGAGGTCAAGGCCAAGGGCAAAGGGACCATTTCGTTTTCCGACTTAAAGGTAGGGGACGTGGTTGAGGTTCGGGGCCTGCGTCAGGCCGACGGTTCTCTTTTAGCGACCCGGATTGAGCTTGAGGATGAGAATCGGCAAGGCGAGGAGGTCGAGGTCAAGGGTGCCATCGAGAGCCTGGGTGCGGACAGTCTGGTGGTTTCCGGCACCACGTTTTTCGTGGACGGGAACACACGCATCCGCGATGAAGATGAGCGGTCGATTTCTTTGTCTGACCTTAAGGTTGGGGACTTCGTAGAGGTTAAAGCCATCAGACAGGCTGACGGCAGGCTTTTGGCCACTCGGATTGAAGTTGAGGATGAGAACCGTGAAGAGGAAGGCGAGGAGGTCGAGGTCAAGGGTACTATTGAGAGCCTGGGTGCGGACAGTCTGGTGGTATCTGGCACTACGTTTTTTGTGGACGGGAACACCCGCATTCGCGACGAAGATGAGCGGTCGATTTCTTTGTCTGACCTTAAGGTTGGGGACTTCGTAGAGGTTAAGGCAATACTGCGGGTAGACGGGACCTGGTTGGCAACGCGCATTGACATTGAAGACGAACACAAAAGGGGCGGCGACGATGATTAGTCTGAGTTTTGTTCTCAGGAGTGTTCGGTTTAGAGCCGAAACGCTTTTGCATCCCCCGTGAATCCCACTCGGGGGGGAGAATTAAAGAGGGGCGTTTTGAGGCCGAATAGGCTAACAGAGCCATTTCAAGTCCTGGAATTATTTGTCACTATTGAATTAAAGGAGATGCAACATGGAACGTTTTAGAGTATTGTTTTTCAGTTTCATTGTATTGGTTGCTTTTACATTTTCCCAAAATATTGTCGAGTTAGGAGCACAAACCAGTTTCATGCTGTCGAAAAACGCGGACTTCTCCACCGACGATCGGGTGTTCGACGTCAACGACACATTGCACGTGAAAATCACCGCGCCCTCCATCGATTTTCTCGACATCGACAAAAACGAGTTTGAACTGCAAGCCGACCGTGGTGGAGACAAATTCGAAGGCTCTTTCAACAATTCCCTCAATACAATTTACACCGCAGAGCTTCCCTTGCAGACCCTGAACTCATCTGAAACGGGTTGGCGCTTGAAGGCAAGAATTCGAGACCGAAGCGGACATGAATTCAGGACCGAAGTAGAGATCTCCATCTCAAACGGCGTGAAGCGAGAAGAGGTCGACATCAAGGGCAGCATCGAACTGTTAGGCAGCGATTTCCTGGTGGTAAAAGGCACCAAAATTCTTGTGGATGCGGCTACGCTCATCACCGATCAAAACGGCACCATTTTAGCTCTTAGCGATCTGTCACCGGGTGAGAACGTGGAGGTCAAAGCTGTTCAACAGGACAATGGCGACCTGTTGGCACTCTCCATTGAAGTAAAAGGCCGGCAAAAGGGCGAGGTTGTCGTCAAGGGCAGAATCGACAGTCTGGGGGCCGATTATCTGGCGGTGTTAGGTCGCAAGTTTTTTGTAGACGCCAACACAGCCATTTTCGATAAGGACGACAATGAACTGGCCTTTGCTGATTTAACGGTAGGCCTTTCCGTAAAGGTTCATGCCACACCCCGGCCAGACAACACCCTCTTAGCAACCAAGATTGAGGTTAAAGACAAGAACGACAGCGAGGTAGAATTAACTGGCTTCGTGGAAGCCGTGGGCGACACCGATCTGGTGGTTTCGGGGGTGCGCTTTGTAGTGAACAGTGACACCGAGATTCTGGACAACCAGGAGAATCCCATTGGTCTCGGCGACTTGAAGGTTGGCGCCCTGGTGCAGATCAAAGCGGAGCAGCAGGCCGACGGCACCTTGTTGGCAACCCAAATAAAGCTCGAAGACGAAGTGCCTGGCAGAAATGAAGTCGAGATCACAGGCGACGTGCGGGAAGTCGGCGATGATTTCATCGTCGTTTCCGATTTCACCTTTGTTGTAGATGAAAATACCGTGATTCTCGATGATGACAAGCGCCCCATTGAGCTGAAGGATTTGCAGGTTGGATTTGTGGTTGAAGTCAAGGCCACGGTGCAATCCGACGGAAGCCTGCTCGCCAATCTCATCAAGATTGAGGATCGCTTCCAAAACGAGATCGAGATTACGGGTAGAATTGAGGCCTTAGGCGATACGACGTTGCAGGTGAACGGCCTGACTTTTGTGGTCGACGACAGTACGGAAATTCTCGACAACGATAAAAACCCCATCGCCTTTTCCGACTTGCAGGTCGGCTTCACTGTTGAAATCAAAGCGGAAATCCTGGCTGACGGTACCCGCCTGGCCACGAGAATCAAAATCGAGGACCGCGACGAAAACGAAATTGAGCTCACCGGCACCATTGAAGACCTCGGGGCCGACAGTGTGACGGTTTCGGGGGTGACTTTCCTCGTGGATGCGAACACGGAGATTCTGGATAACAAGAAAAACCCCATTCTCTTCACCGACCTGGCCGTTGGCCAAATCGTGGAAATCAAAGGGGTTCTCCAATCGGATGGCTCCATTCTGGCCACGAAAATCAAAGTAGAAGACCGCCTTGAAGACGAAGTGGAACTCCGAGGTGCCATTGAAGCCTTGACCGACACCACCATTACTGTTTTAGGCACCACATTCAACGTCACTGAAAACACGGTTGTATTGGACGACAACAAGAATCCAATATCTTTTGGCGACCTTTCGGTGGGACAGATTGTTGAAGTGCGCGGCGAGATTCTGGCTGGCGGCACTCTGGTGGCGTTGAGAATCAAAGTCGAAAACAACAATCAGAATGAACTGCAAGTGAAGGGCCCAATCGACACTTTAAGGGCCAGCAGTCTCTTTGTGTTAGGGATTGAATTTCAGGTAGATAGCAACACCCAAATCCTGGGTAAGAAAAACGAACCCATTAGCTTTGCGGATTTAATGCTGGGTCAGATAGTGGAAATACGCGCTTTGAAGCGAACCGATGGAAGCGCCCTGGCCACGAGAATCAAAGTCGAGGACGCCTCGGTTATTTCAGGCACGGTCAGCAATATCGCCTCGAACAGCTTTGCCATTCTCGACGCCAATTTGTTGACAGATGCTAATACTCTGGTTCTGGGTACGCAAAACCTGCCGTTGTCATTTGAGAGCTTAGTTGTGGGACAGGCGGTAACAGCCAGCGCCACTAAATTGGCAGACGGCACGCTGCTGGTGTCCAAGATTAAAGTCTTGAACAGCGGCACCGTTACTGGAATCGCGGATTCTGGAGGCGATTCGCCGCAACCAAGAGAGTTTGTACTGCAGCAGAATTATCCGAACCCGTTCAATCCAAGCACGACCATTACATTCAAATTGCCCGTTAGCACCGCGGGAAAAACCCAGGTCAGTTTAGTCGTTTACAATTTGCTTGGTCAGGCTGTGAGGTCGCTGGTCAATCAGCCGCTGCAGCCAGGGAGCCATACGATTCAGTGGGATAGCAAAGATGACCTGGGCAATCCGGTGCCAAGCGGGATCTATTTTTATCAAATAAAAGCGGGTCGTTTTACGGAAACTCGCAGAATGACGTTGCTCAAATAATTGACATCGTAAGAGCAGCACGGGTAAGCTGTTCAGTGTCGAAAATCTGCCCCTCATCGATCTTAAGAATCTGGCCTTTTCCCCTCGCAGTGATGGAATATTGCGGATCGATGAGGGGTTAAGTATTAGTGAATTCAGCACTTCTCATTAAGCTTTGTTAAACTTCAACGCGACGGCCTGGAGTGGCTTTCTGCGATTGTGGAGGGTTGGTTTCTCACCTACAAAAATGAATGCTACTTTGCAACGAATTTTTCAATCGATTCTTCTTCTAATTTGCATTTGCACGGCAAACTTTTTCATTTTCCGTCTTAGCCCGGGGGATCCGAGCAATGCTTATTTCGGGCCAAAAACCAGACGGGAGAATCTGAAAATCATGCGGCAGCAAAGAGGGTTTGATCAGCCCTGGTACGAACAATTTAAAGTGTGGTCGACTCGATTTGTGCGTGGAGACCTGGGTTATTCCTGGTCCAAACACCGGCCTGTAAACGACATCTTAGGTGAGGCCATCCCGGCGACTTTGCAATTGGCTTTCCTGGCCCTGGTCGTTAACCTTTTGCTGGGGTGCGCCCTGGGATTGTTGTCCGGTCTGTATTCGCAGCAGAAGTTTGGCAAGGTCCTGGATGTGGCCAGCCTGAGTCTTTATTCCATGCCTACTTTTTGGTTGGCGCTCATTTTGATTTTGGTGTTTAGTTTGAAATTACACTGGTTGCCCGGGTCGCAAATGCAATCTTTTTTTGCCCCAAGTCTGGATTTTGCCTCAAGGTTCTGGGATCGCCTGCGGCATTTGATTTTGCCGGTCACGGTTCTGGGATTGACCGGGGCGGCCGCGACCTCCCGGTTTGTCCGTGGTCGGCTGCAAGAGGTCCTGCGTCAGGACTACATTCGGCTGGCCCTGGCCAAAGGGTTAACCCGCAAAAGCGTGTTGCTTCGACACGCGTTCAGAAATGCGCTCCTGCCCGTGGTCACGCTGTTGGGCGTTTATTTCCCGTTTCTGCTCAGCGGCGCCTTTATCGTGGAGGTTATTTTCGCCTGGCCGGGAATGGGACGCATTACCTATGAGGCCATTTTTGCGAAAGATTACCCGGTGCTCATGGCGGTGAATTTGATTGCGGCTACCATGGTTATCGCCGGCAACCTCCTTTCCGATCTGCTTTATCGATTTATCGACCCAAGAATTCAGCTCAACGAAAGCGCTTAGGCACGAAAGACGCAATTATTTGGCTCAATAGACAAGGTAATTACCAGGGACTTACACGGAAATGCATGGAATGATCTTTGCGAGTGAAGAATTCTGTACTAACATTTGTCACTTCAATAAATTGATAAAAATAACATATAAACAATAGCTTAGACGTCATTCTTGCAGAATTTTGTTAGCTCTTAGAAATGAGCATTGAATTAGAAGCTTTGCTGAGAATCAACAAGATTCCTTCTGAATGACAGCTACGATAGACTTTTTTTGACCGTAACTGAAGTGAAAGATATTAGTTCTTTAGTTAATGTTTTGTTTTAGATTTCGCCAGGTTGGGAGCATTACAAATGCTGGTCACGCTAAAATACAATCGCAAACTGTGGGTCGGTTTGTTTTCCTTGAGCGTCATCGCTTTTGCCTGCTTAGGGGCATCCGGAATGACGCGCTACCAGCCCAATCTGCAGGTGTCTCCGGCGACCAACCGGTTCTTGCCGCCGTCCGCGGAGCACTGGTTTGGCACCGACCAATTTGGCCGGGACACCTTCTCGCGCGTGTTGCACGGCGGCCGCATTTCGCTGTTGATTGCCCTGTCCGTGGTGTGCGTTTCGGTTCTTTTCGGAACTTTGTACGGCGCGATTTCGGGATACGTGGGCAAACTCTGGGATCAAATTCTCATGCGTGTGGTAGACATGGCTCTGTCGTTTCCGGTCGTTTTTCTGGCTGTAACTCTTATGGCACTCTTCGGAACTGGCCTGGTTTGGTTGATATGGATTCTGGTCATAACCAGTTGGATGGACATTGCCAGACTGGTTCGCGCCGAGGTGCATGCTCTCAAACAGCGGCCGTTTATCTTAAGGGCCCGGGCTACAGGCTTGAGTGCAGTCAGAATTGTGTTGCACCACTTAATTCCTAATGCCTTTGCTACTGTGCTGGCGGTGGCCGTGATCCGGGTCGCGGACGTCATTTTGATTGAATCTGCCCTGAGTTTCCTGGGGTTGGGGGTTCACCCACCCGTTGCCAGTTGGGGCTCGATCATCAACGATGGCCGGCCGGTTTTGGCCTCTGCGTGGTGGCTAACCGCCTTTCCTGGCCTGGCCATCGCGACCACCACCGTGAGTTTGCATTTGGTCGGGGAAGGGTTGCAATCGTACCAACGGTGAAGCATGAAACCACTGCTCAAGATCAAATCGTTAAAGACTTATTTTTATAAGCGCCAGGGGGTGCTGAAGGCGGTGGATGGGGTGGACCTGGAATTGCATGCCGGAGAGACTTTGGCGCTTGTCGGGGAATCGGGCAGTGGCAAGACGGTAACCGGCTTGTCCATTTTCAGGCTGGTGCCGCCGCCGGGGCGCATCGTGGCCGGAGCCATTGAATTTCGCGGTACAAACCTTTTGCATCTTTCAGAAAAACAGATGGCTTCGGTTCGAGGCCGGGAGATGGGTCTCATCCTCCAGGACCCATTGTCTGCGTTAAATCCCGTGATGCGCGTGGGTGAGCAGATTTCGGAAATCTTCCGACACCATTTTAGCTTGAAACGTCAGCCAGCCAAACAGCGAACGCTCGAGTTAATGGAAAGGGTGCAGTTGCCAAATGCGGAGCAGCTCTACCGCGCCTATCCACACCAGCTCAGCGGCGGGCAAAGACAGCGGGTGCTCATTGCTATTGCCCTGGCCTGCCGACCAGCCCTGGTCGTGGCGGACGAACCCACGACGGCCTTGGATGTGACGATTCAAAGCGAGATATTAGCTTTGCTGAATGAGCTTAAGCGCGAGTTGCAAATTGCGCTTCTCTTAATCACTCACGATCTGGGAATCGTAACGCAAATGGCTGACCGGGTAGCGGTGATGTACGCCGGCCAAATCGTCGAGCAAGCGCCCACCAGGGCATTGTTCAGCGATCCCGGGCACCCGTACACCGAAACCTTGCTCCGCGCCATTCCCAGCTTCGAGCTCTCGGGCAATGGGGATGTTTCCAGAAGCGAAGGCAGGACGCAAGTCAAGGGCACTGTGCCGGATTTGATGAACTTGCCCTCGGGTTGCGCTTTTCACCCCAGGTGTTCGTTGGCAGAAGCCGAGTGCCACAACACCGCTCCTGAAAATGTCACACTGAGCAAAAATAGAAGCGTCCGGTGTCTAAAAAAGGGAAAGGGCCATGAAAAAGTCTCACAAATACTACCCGTCGTTTAAAGTAGTCTCCATTTCTGTCAACCTGCTCTTTTGCCTCATCCTGTTCCTGTCCATGCGAACGCAGTCCGCCAGCGTTCCCGAGCAACGTGGAGGCACGGTTTTCATCGGTATGAAAGGCGATTTCGATTCTTTAAACGAGCTCACTGCCGCTGATTCAGATGCCTTGCAGGTGATCCAAAATATGCTGTTCATGACATTGACCCGACTGAATGAGAATTTGCAATTTGAACCCTACTTGGCGGAGCGCTGGGAATTTTCTCGAGGGGATTCGGTTCTGACCTATTATTTGCGGCGGGATGTGGCCTGGAGTGACGGCCATCCAACGACCGCTGAAGATGTGCGGTTCACTTACGCGTTGGCCACCAATCCCAAAGTGGCCTATCCGGCCAGCAGCCGTTTTGATCTGACGGAAAGCGTCGAGGTTTTGGATGATTACACCGTACGGTTCCGTTTCAAGAAGCCCTATCCGGATGCCTTGTTTGACACGCAAATACCCATCTTGCCGAAGCACATTCTCGAAGATATCCCGGCGAAAAAGATTGCTGAAGCGGGGTTTAATCGGCAGCCCGTGGGCAACGGGCCGTTCAAGTTGGCTGCATGGAAAGGCAATCAAAACTTGGTGTTCGTAGCCAATCCTGCTTACACCCTGGGCCGACCCTCGCTGGATCGTGTGGTGTTTCAGATCATCCCGGATGAAACCGTACTGCTCACAAATTTGCAAACAGGCGCTCTCGATATCGTGCCTTCTTTGACGCCAACAGGTTTCAAGCAAATCCAGAACCAGAAATCGCTGCGCGCGGTGCGATACAGTGGACGCGGGTTCTCTTTTGTGGGGTGGAATCTCACCCGACCGCTGTTTTCTAAGCCAGTGCGTCAGGCCCTCACTTATGCCATCCACAAACAGGAAATCATTGTCACGCTGTTTGAGGGATTTGCGGCACCGGCTAAAGGTCCCCTGCTTCCGTTTGTCTGGGCCTTCGACGAAGACTTGCCCGATTTTCAATACGATCCGGAAAAAGCCCGGCAAATCTTGCAGCAAGAAGGTTGGTCCGATTCTGATGGTGACGGAATTCTCGACAAAGCCGGGCAGCCATTCGAGTTCACCATTAAGACCAACGCCGGCAGCCAAACGCGCAAAGATGCGGCGATCATGATTCAAGCGCAATTGCGAAATATCGGTGTCAAGGCGCAGGTGGAAACGGTGGAGTGGAACTTGTTTATCGAGCAGGTGTTTGAGCAAAAGGATTTCGACGCGGTGATCTTGGGCTGGGATACGGATTTCACCGTCAACCCGACCGACTTGTGGCATTCCTCGGCCATCGAAAATGGCTACAATTTTGTCTCTTATAGCAATCCGAAAGTGGACTCGCTTTTAGAGCAAGGGAGAAATGCCTCAAGACGACACTTAGCGAAACCATTCTGGCATGAATTTCAGAGGATCATCCTGGAAGATTCTCCTTACACCTTTCTGTTCATACCGGAAAAATTAGCCGGGGTGAGTCGAAGAATACAAAATGTGAAAATGGACGCACGCGGCTTTTTGGCCAACGTTTCCCAATGGCGCATTCCCGAGCATCAAAGAAAATACCGGGCAGCGAACCATTAACTAAGAGTAAGCTCTTAGTAAAATAGCAACTTGTAACCGGAGTCCCTTGTGCCCTTCAACGTGTTATTCTTTGGAAATTCCCAAAAGCTGAGTTTGTTCAATGGGTTTACTCAGGCCGGGCCCAAAAGTGTGCTGTTGACTCAAAACAAGGCTGAAGCTTTGAGCATGCTGGCACAGGACACGCCCGAAGTCGTGGTGGTGGACTTCGATGAATGCGCGTTGCGACCGTTGGAGTTTGTGAGCGACGTTTTGCAAAAAACCAGGGAGGTCAGAGTGATCGGCTTGGCGGACACCAGTCCGTTGAGTCTGGTGGTGGCGGCGGTCAAAATGGGGGTTCATGAAGTCATAAACGCCAGGGAGGAGCCGCACAAGCTTCGTCAGTCCCTCGCACAGATACTCGAGCAATGGCAGGAGCTTGAAAAGGGCCAGCAGTTGCACCTTAATCGCAAGGAGAGATTTGAATTCAGGACCATTCTGGGAAATAGCCCCGAAATCCAGCGCATTTTCGAGATCATCACGAAAATCACCCGTCGAAAATGGGTGACGGTGTTGATTCGAGGTGAAACAGGAACCGGCAAGGAGTTGATTGCACAGGCCATCCATTACGCCAGTTTTAAACAATATCAGCCGTTTGTAGAGATCAATTGCAATGCCTTGCCCGAGAACTTGTTGGAATCGGAGCTTTTTGGTTATGAAAAGGGCGCGTTTACCGACGCAAAGACACAGAAGAAAGGGCTGTTTGAGCTCGCGCAAAATGGCACGCTGTTCCTGGATGAGATCGGGGACACCAGCCCCAAAGTGCAGGTAAAGCTCTTGAAGGCCCTGGAGACAAAAAAAATTCGTCGGCTGGGCGGCACCCGGGACATACAAATCGACACCCGAATCATCGGAGCGACCAATCGCGATTTGCAAGCTGCCATTCGTGAAGGTCAGTTTCGCAACGACTTGTACTACCGGTTGAATGTGGTTTCCATTCAGTTGCCACCATTACGCGAACGTGGTGAAGATGTGATTTTGTTGGCACGACATTTCCTGTCGCAGTATGCCAAAGAGTACGAGAGCCCTTTGCGTGATTTTACACCAGAGGCTGTGAGCCTGTTGAGAGACTATTCCTGGCCAGGGAATGTCCGCGAGCTGCAACACACCATTGAACGCGTCGTTCTATTGAGCGATGAGAAAATAGTAAGCCCGGACTCTTTAGAGGACGCTATTGAGTCCGACACACCGTTGGCTTTGTCCGTAAAAAAACGGGCTACTTCGGTTAATATCGATATCCCTTCCGAAGGCATCAGTCTTGAAGAAGGCGAGAAGAAACTCATTCAGGCCGTGCTGGAGAAAATGGCGTGGAACAAACGCAGAACCTGCCAAATTCTGAAAATTTCCAGGCCGCGGTTGGACCGAAAAATTGCCAAGTTTGGCTTGTCTCCACTTCAGCAGTTAGATAAGTAACATTTCTCAGATCAAGTGTGCCTCGACAGGCACCTGGCCCTTTGAAGTTAGCTGAGAAGGATTCATTCATTCCCCGCAGGTGATGCCTACAAAGCTTGTCCTCGAGAACTCGAGGAGCAGGCGTCCAGAAAAAACTGTTTACTCCGCCTTCCATGAACTTTTGACACTTTCCTCTTACTGGTCCCGAATCTTTTTCTCCTGTTTCTATTCACAAACTTTTTTGGGGTTTAATCTTTTTTTGTTTAATTCTTACGCATTTGTAATTATTTGTCAGTATAAAATCCATAACATTTTTGTAATAATAGTGCCCGACACTTTTTGACAGTTTTCCTTGGGGGAAGTATTTGCTCGCCTTAATAAAAGATGCATTTCGCTTTTCCAACTTTGTTTTAACGATACTTCTTACTTTTAATTTGACTGAAAGGTAACATAGAGCCTTCGCGCATGGCAAGGTTCGCTTCGGTTGCTGTAATCACTGAGGCCGTCCCTTCGGTACCATTACGCTGTCATTCCAATCAGAGTCGCCCTTCGCAAACAGCACTTCAATAGGCAGCAAGAGTCTAAATAATCTGTTTAAGCTAAAGCTACTACCAATCCATCACCTTTCATTAACCGAGGACAAAAATGAAGCGTGCAGTGATAAAGATTTTCATGGGATCGTTGCTTTTATTTCACGGCTTACCTGCTCGAAGTTTTGCCCAGACACAGACGGTTTTCAATCCCACCGATGATGCATTTGTCATATCCAGCAATCCAACATCGAACAACGGTTCGGCAACGGACCTGCGGGTGGTGACCAGAAATACCATAGAGGTGTTGAGCTTCTTGAAGTTCGATGTCAGCGGCATCACGGGAACGGTTCAGAGTGCAAAGATTCGCCTGACCGTGACCAA
>JBHHYI010000134.1:0-11256 GCA_046757525.1 bacterium
TGTCATTCAGGAGGAATCCTGTTTGCTGGCTGCACAGTGCTGACCTGCAACAAGATGCCTCCTGCATGACAGGGCTGCCTTGGCGTTTCCATCATTTAAAGCAACCCGTTTGCACCGGATTGCGGAAGATTTTAGGAAACCCTCCGCTGAAGTGGAGCTGTCCAAAAGTCCTAACCACCTTGTCATTTCGAGTCAGGCCGTGGCCTGACGAGAAATCTTACCGCCACCGAACGTTCTTAATTTCCTGTTATCTTTTGGGAAAACAAGAACATCAGGGGCACCATCAGATTCCTCATCCGGCAGCCGCCGGATTCGGAATGACGGTTGTCGTCAGAGACAACCCTGGCAGTCGTCCTGAGTAGGCCCGACCGCTTTTGGGTCGGGACATATCGAAGGGCGACGGCCGTCACCCCTCGATACGGTCACTTGGACAGCAGTGACCTACTCGGGATGACTCGCGCAGTGCTTTCAGGAAACGCCTGGCTGTCGCCGTCCTTTATTACAGCCTTTAGTGTCATTCAGGAGGAATCCTGTTTGCTGGCTGCACAGTGCTGCCCCGTAACAAGATGCCTCCTGCATGACAGGGCTACCTTTGGCGTTTCCGACGTTTAAAGCAATCCGGCAGTTGCCGGATTGCGAGGGCTTCTATGAAACGGCCGCTTTCCAGAGGACACACCAACCAAAGCCAGCGTTTAAGTTTTTCAGCTAGGCTCCAACGCAATTCCCACGGCCACGGCAAACCGCGGGCCCATTTTCTCCAGGGCGTACCGGTTGCATTGTTTTCTTTTGAGGACAGATTTAAAAGGGTTCAATACGGCAACTTCTGCGTTTAGCGCCTGGCACAACCGTATATCCAGTTTTCTCAATAGAGCCCCGCCGCCAGTCAAATAGACTTTTTGCAACGAATCATTGCAGAACTTTTCCTGGTAAAGCTGCGCCGTCTGTTTTATTTCATCGGCCAGCATGTTGAGCACGGGCTGCAAGGTAGCCGAAATCTGGTTCAAAAGGAGGCCTTCCCGGGTAAAGCCCTTCTTGTTGGCAGCGGGAAAACCGTAGGTTCTCTTGATTATTTCGGCCTGCTTGCGGGTTTGCTCCATTCCGATGTCGTGCCAGGAGAGGGCCCGGGTCAGGGCCCGGGTAAAGTGGTCGCCAGAGGTCTTCATGCCCCGGGCAAACAGCAGCCTACCGCGATGGACAAATAGCATCCTGCTCGCATTAGCCCCGATGTCGATGATGGCGTAACTGCCCCTGGACTCTTTGCTCAAAATTAGAGCCGCAGCATTTGACAGAGCCACGGGCACCGGAGAAATCTTAGCAGGTCGAAGGCCTGCCTCCTCAAACACCCGTAAGCGGCCAGCCAGGGCTTTGTATCTTCCGCCTAACACCAAAACGTCGCGCGTCGCGTCGGCCTTGTTGTTTTCTAAAACTCGATAGGCTATCTTATCGCCGCTGCCAACCGATAGCAACCCGTCGTGGTGGGCACGTTGCAAGAGATGGGTCAGCACCTCACGAGGCATGGCGGGCACCCGCAGGATTTGTGCAAACCCATGAAAGCCTGCAATCGCACCACACAACACGGCATTTTGCAGGTGTTCAGTTTTGAGGCTGCGGCGCAGAAGCTCAGCAATCATTTTTTGTCGATCTTCACCGTTGCTTCTTGCTGGCAAGCGAGGTAGGGGCCTGATGCCACAATCGATTAGCTCAATAGAGCCTCGGAAGGAAATCCCAAGCACCACGAACTTCAGCGACTGCGAACCGATGTCCAGGCCTATCACCTTGCGCGACTGGAAAAGCGCACCCAGGGAAAACTTTTTCCTGGCCGCAGCCGTTCTTTGCTTCCAGGGCGGTGGCGCCGCTTCTGGCACGGCAGCCTGGTGCACAGCAGGGTTCGTGTCAAAGACTGGAACCACGGCCGGCTTCTGTTCGAATTCGGGTTCCGCAGGAACAACGAGTTCGATGGGCCGGGGCGGGCCTTCTGGCGAGGGTCGCAGCGCCTGGTCTTCAGCCGGGCGGCTGGCCTGGAACCAATCCTTTTGCGAGCTCTCTCTTGAATTCTCGTGCTCAAGGACGCGCACATTTCCTAAAGCATCCTCTGCCGGAGCCACGACCACATTTGCAGACCTTGATTCCTGGTTGTCATTTGTCCCGTTGTTGAGCCTTAAGAAATCGATATCGACTAAATGCGGTGAACCACCAGGAGACTCACAAGGTGTGCCGTTTTCTCCTGACTGATTTCGCTTCGTGCGCAAATGCAGAAAATTGAGGTCTAAATTCTCGGGGTTCATGCTCTAATCTATCGGCAAAAATCTCAAACTATTGAGCGAGAACTTGCCGTTGGAAATCTGCTTCAAATAATGATTTACCTCATATTCCACGGGGACCATAACCCCTATCTGCTCGAGCTCTTTTACGTTTTGAAAGACTTTCTCCGGCTGGTCATCAAAAACGATGGTCCCTCGATGCAAGATTAGCAAGCGATCAAACCCCAGCACCTCTTCTGCATATTGGGTAATGAAAAACGTGGCTACGCGGTTTAATGCTCCATTTTTCTTGTTCTGGGCCTGCATTTCCGCAATTAAAGCGAGAACCATTTTGCGCGAGGCAGGATCCAGAAGCGAGGTCGGTTCATCGAAAATCAGGTATTGCGGGGACATGGCCACCACCGCGGCCACGGCCAGGCGCTGCATTTCACCGCCGGAAAGCAGATGCGGCGGATGCTGGCGGTAGTGCAGCAGATTGAATCGAGTCAGCATGGCATCGACGATGTGGTGCATCTCTTCGTAAGGCACGCCCAGATTCTCCAGGCCAAAAGCAATTTCCCGCTCCACGGTAGTCGAAACGATCTGATTCTCCGGATTCTGAAAAACCATTCCGACGCGGCGGCGAATCTCAGGCAGGTTGCTCACAACACGAGTGTTCAAATCGTCCACCCAAACGTCGCCCTCGCTGGGCAGCAGCAGGCCGTTCAAACAGCGCGCCAGCGTGGTCTTGCCCGAACCGTTTGCCCCCATGACGGCAATAGATTCGCCCGCCTCAATGGTCAAATCGATGCCGTTCAAAACGCGCACGGCCTCAGACTCGTTTCTTTGGGGGTATTCGAAAACGAGGTTTCTGACTTTAATCATTCTATTTAGCGTTTTGCATTGGTTCGAAAACACGACCTTTTCCGAAGAACCGGTGGTCCACAATTTAGCGAATTTTGGAGCTTTTTCCAAACTGAAACTAAAAAAGCCCACACCTGAAGGCCGTGGGCTTGAGGACAGGAACTGGTATTCCCGGGCGTCCTGCCGTCTTCAGTTTTCACGAATATTTCAACACTGAAGGACACTGAAATCACCGAAGGTAAGACACCGACTTTTTCAAAAAAAGTCGGTGTCTGGCGTGTCCCATGGATACTGGGTTGACCTTTCCGAATACCCTTTGACGCTTCTAATCGATTTCCAGGTGGAACAAGAAAATCTTTCGAAGTCTTAACATTTGTAGCTTTCTCAATGCGACACGCTGAATGGCATTGGGAACTTTTTGCAAAACCGCGGATCAATTATCTTTTCCGTTTCTTTGCACTTGAACGACCTCTTACCATGCAAAAAATATATAAACCTCAACTTAAATGTCAAGCGGAACTATTCTACACAATCCTAAAACCTAACATACTACTCAATTCCGTCACAAAACCCATCCACTCATATTCAAGCCAAGCGCCGCGCTTAGACTGCGGGCTGCAGTTTAAGTGTTAAAGCCTAAATGCTTGCTAGTTCTTCGCTCCAAATCTCTGCTCCTGATTTTATTAAATGCTGATTTTCTTGCACGTCGAAGGTAAGAATTCTTTTGCCCACTTCTAGATTTTTAGTAATCAGTGGTTGCAGTTTGCCCTTTGGTGAAACATAGGCCACAAACACCTCATCCGCTAATTCTGCCATGAATTCGTTTCTTTTGATAGCGGTTTCAGAGGTGATTCTTTTGACAGATTTCTCGAAGGGTGTAACGATGAGCAAACGATTCTCCTCAATGGCGTGTTGGATTTCGGGTTCTATCTTGCTTTTCAAGCCTCTGGCTAAAGCGACGATGATGGGCTGCCGGCCCTTAAGCAAATAGTGCAAAACATCTTTTTCGATTTTTGAGTGAAAGCCGGAGATAACACAATTGCCAGATTCTCTTTGCGCAATGGCCCAGTCGTATGACTTTAAAACGACGCTTGCCGGGCATTTTTGTGAGCAGAGAAAATATTCTAAGTAAACCTAGTGAAATGAAATCGGACATGATTGAATTAAGCCATAACTTCTTCTTCGAATTCGACAATTGAAACGGGTAATCTTCTGTATTTCCTTTACCCGCTTCGATTTCTTGAGTTGGTTTTAAACAATTTGAAGTTTTCAGTCTATTATTCGCAGATGTTAATAGGAGAAACTGCTTAAAGTTGAAATATTAAAAGTTGAGGCCAAATCCTATGGGCCTGTATACCTCAACCTCGTGCCAGATACTAAGATCTATCTCAATTTCTGCTGGATCATATGGACAAGATAGTCGCGTGTTTTTATTATTCAATATTAAATCAATAGGCTCGGTAACCTTTCCTTCTTGCAGTTTTTGCTTCAGGTGTTCCCTGCCAAATTCATACAGTACCTTGCTCATACTTTCTCCTTCTTCTAATGCTGAATTTGCCTTTTTCCAGAAATACAAGCGAGAGCTTTGGAGTATGACCTTGAATTCAATTTTTGTAGTTACAGATTTTTCTTCCAGAGTTCCTCGTTTATCTGTTGGAACAACGTCGGCTTGCAGTACAAGTTCTTTTCTGTGTGCGTTACGGGGCGTTATGTCATCAAAGCTCGTTATTCTATAGGAAAATTTCATTATCCTTATTACCCTTTTAGTATTAGTTTCATACACTCAAACGCTTCATCGAGTGTGAAGTGCTATCATATTTTATTTAGTAGTTTGATGCGGCCCCGTTAGATAATAACCCGCACTGGTTAGTGCTTTTTTAACCGCGTCTACCTGACCGGGTGTTGCTCCGTTTTGTTTTGCGAAAGTAGTTGCTTCATCTCTCACTCTACGAATCGCTATCTTATCATCACGACTTGGAAGTGACCATTTCTTTGAAATTCCGTCTTTGAAACTAACTAATAACTCCTGACCGACAACTTGTGGAGTCGTCATTGGTCTAGTGGCTTTTTTCTTGCGAAGTTTTGCCCTTTCACTCATATCTTTGTTTATCTTAAAAACACGTTCAAGGACATCATTTGGCGTTTCCCCAAACTTGCCCTTTTTAGCAATTGCATTCCAGACGTCGTCCGAAATCCGGATAGTTCTCATAACGGCCTCCTTGAAACTGAATAAACTTTATTATACTATCACAATATTTTCCCTAATTTAACATTTTATTGGAAAAAGGAATCCCTATCAGAAGATAAAATCTTGGGTTAGGAAAAAATGCTAACAAAGTGTGGCGACCTACTTCTCTTCAGTTTGAATTTGTGGAAATAGGAATCCCTATTTGACAAAAAAATCAATCAATCTTTTTCATATTATGGTTACAGTTAATGGATAAGTTCCATCAGATTGGCGTCTCTTAAGCCTATATCCTGTAATGTCAATTACATCCGAAGTTTGGCTCGCTACAAGAATTGATGTTGCTAATTCAATAGCTTGTTCTGTATTCAATGTTATGCCAATAGCCTTTAAATCTGACATCATTTTTATTTTTGAATTCTCCCTTGGGTAAATCTTTTCGCATCTTAAATTTGTTCTAATTTGAATTTTCTTTATTGACCTTCTTGGCATTGGTTATCTCCTTGATTTAAATGTGAACTTTGGGAACGCTGTAAACAGTATATACAGAGACTCACGGATTGGTCGTCCAAAGCTCAATCTCTCGCACCAGCGCTTGTAGCGGCAGGCTCGCCAAATGTAAAATCGCTTCAGCCCCACCCTCGGTACGCAGGTGCACGCGGTGGCCTTCTTTCGGGACTTTTTCAGGGTCGACTACCCAGACCCGGACTCACCACGATGACTCAAACGTTGAACTTGCGTACCTCGTACAACAGCGACTGAGCAAAGCCCATGAAACCAAACTTGGACGTACAGTAGGCGGGCCCGCAAAGGTCTGCGCGTTTGCCAGAAGTGGAAGAAATTATTACGATGGTACCTGACTTTTGTTTGATCATGACCGGCAGGAAAGCCTTGCTGACGAGAAAAAGACCGCGTAGGTTTGTATTTATTACTTTATCCCAATCCTTCAAGCGCAGTTCTAGCTTGTGGTCTCATCGAGCCTCCAGCTACGGTTCGACCTCAAACACCTCGTACGGTTTTAGAGACTCCATGAACTTTCTGGTCTCTCTCAATTCGAATTTACGATCGGACAGCGCCGATGAACAAGAAAAATCGGTCTCTGCTACCTCCTCCAGACTCCGCGAGTATTGCTTGCCCCGCCCTGCCTGTAGCCTGGACCGGATGGCTGCCAGGTCGAATGGTTTTTCCTTATCTTAGATCCCTGGTCATCTGTGGTAAAATGTGGCTCTCGCAAGTCTTCGTGGTTAGTTCTCAGTAGCAGCAAAATGTTAGCTCGCAAAGTAGGACTCCTTCCGCAGAGGAAGCTTAATTCGCGTACCTAAGAAGGGTCGATGAAGTTCTGGTGAGGTCCCGTTGTCCGAAAAGACAAGGTTCCGGAAGGCAGCAGCTACTTCTTGCGCATATAAACGATCTCTATTGAAACGTACTTCTTACCGGCTGGACTCCTGTCATATTCGCGGTAAATGTACTTATCGTTGCCAACCATGTCATAGACGCGCTTGATCTCCTTCTGCGAGCCGCTCATGGGGTCGTCATAAGAACCGGTGAATGTGATCATCTTGCCGCTTGCATCGGAAAGACCTTCGGCAAACACCACCATCGTATTGAAGTTGTCCATCCAAAACGAGAGGTATTTCTGCTTGTAGTTGTCATAGCCAAGGATATGAAAGCCCTCGAACGCCTGCGGCATCCAGTCGGAAGGTTTACCCTGAATCTTTTCCGTCAAGAATCGGCCGCCAAGAATCCATTCGATTTCACTCTCGCTGTGGATCTCCTGCCAGGGAGCGTTTTCGGCCATCCGCACTTTGCCGGTCAGTTGCCACTTCCCGGCCAGCGGTTTAAGGTAGTCGTGGTATTTGCCCGGCTGGGAATACTTCATATATTCGGCAATGGCTGCCTTCATGTCATCAGCACCGGCTTGCTTCCCGGGCTCTTGTTCAGACACCTGCGCCTGAACCAGGCCGGGCACCACCGCTGCCAGCAGCCAAACCAAAAAACGACCCCGAAACCATATTTTTCGCATGGTGAACCTCCTAAATTAAATTCAACTCCTTGCCAGCCTTTTTGAACGCGCTGACAGCAAAGTCCAGATCTTCGTGGGAATGGGTGGCTGAATTCATGACCCGGATCCGGTCTTTGCCTTTCGCAACGGTGGGGTAGCTGATGGCCATGGCAAACACGCCACCGTCAAACAACATGCGGCTGAAGTCCTGAGCTTTCTTAGCGTCGCCAATCATCACCGGGGTGATGGGGGTTTCGCTTGTTCCCAAGTCGAACCCCGATTCTTTGAGCTTGGCTTTGAAGTACCTGGTATTGTCCCAGAGCTTTTCCACCAGGCTGCCGGATTCCGTCAAAATGTCCACGGCCTTGATGCAGGCTGCAACGTCTGCTGGCGTCACGGCGCTGGAAAACAGGAAGGGTCTGGCGCGCTGGCGCAGGTAATCGACGATCTGCTTCTTGCCGGAAACGTAACCGCCCACCACACCAAACGCCTTGGACAGAGTGCCGACTTCGATGTCGACTCTTCCGTGCAGGCCAAAATGGTCTGAAATCCCGCGCCCGGCATCCCCCAGAACGCCCTCACCATGCGCGTCGTCTACCATGACGATGGCGTCGTGTTCCTCGGCCACCTCCACAATCTCAGGCAGCGGTGCAATATCGCCGTCCATGCTGAACACGCCGTCGGTGACCACCAGTTTGCGCCTGGCAGCGACCTCACGATCCAACACATCGTTCAAGGAGGTGGCATCGCAATGGTTGTAACGAACCACTTTAGCTTTGGTGAGCCGGCAACCGTCGATGATGCTGGCATGGTTCAGCTCATCGGAAAAAATGATGTCTTCTGGCCCCATCAGAGCAGGAATGGTGGCCAGGTTGGAATTGAATCCGGACTGAAAGGAAATCGCGGCCTCGACCTTTTTGAATTTGGCCAGCTTCTCCTCGAGTTCGTTGTGCAACGACATGGTGCCGGCAATGGACCTGACCGCGGCCGGCCCAACGCCAAATTCTTCAATGGCGCTTTTTGCGGCTTCTTTCAAGTCGGGATGATTGGCAAAACCCAGGTAATTGTTGGCACACATGTTCAGCACTTTTTTGCCATCGACCTCGACCCAGGCTCCCTGGGCCGTACCAATGGTTCTAATGTCGATTAAGAGTCCTTGCTCTCTTAATTGCTTTAATGCCTTTTCAATAAAATCTAATTTGGCCATTTTGTACTCCACAGTTAGATCCAAAATTATTTTATTGTCAAGAAACGCTGGCGCAAACAAGACGTTTGCGTTACAAGGAGCAAGCCAGTACCTGAACCAGCCAGACGACCGCTGCCAGGCACAGCGGCTCTCTTTTGAACAGCTACATTCCCTACAATCCTTCCGGGTAAAAAACAATCTTACCACAATTTCCGCTTTTCATCAACTGCATCCCCTGGTCGAATTCCTTGAGACTAAACCGGTGGGTAATGACCGGGCTCACGTCCAACAGTCCGGATTCAAGGAAGCGGGCGGCTTTGTACCAGGTGGAAAACATGCGCCGGCCTGTAATCCCATAAACCCGCACGCCCTTCATGATGATCCCCTCATTCAAGTCGATGGTGACGTCGCCGTTGAACAAGCCCAGCAGCGAAAGCCGGCCACCAGAGGTGATGATCTTGATGCCTTGACTCAAAGCGGTGGCATTTCCTGACATCTCCAAAACCACGTCCACGCCATCACCGCGGGTGGCTTCTTTGATGATGCCGACCACATCGTCCTCTTTGGCATTTAGAGCCTCGTGGGCACCCATCTTTTTGGCGATGTCCAGCCGGAACGCGTTGACGTCGCTGGCGAAGATCGAAGTGGCGCCGCTGATCTTGGCCAGACCGATGGCGAAGAGCCCCACCGGCCCACAACCCAGCACCGCAACGGTTTTGCCGGCGATATCCTCTGCCAGCACCGTATCGATGGCGTTGCCCAGGTTTTCCTGAATGGTGGCGATTTCGGGCGGCATGTTGGGGTCATTTTTCCAGATATCGATTTCCGGAATGGCGACAAACTCCGCAAAAGCCCCATCGCGATCGACCCCGAGAATCTTTAGATTCTGGCAAACCTCAGAACGGCCGGTGCGACACTGGTAACAAAATCCGCAGGGAATGTGGGTCTCCACCGACACCGCATCCCCCACTTTGACGCTGGTCACGCGCTCGCCGACCCTCTCCACCACGCCGGTCATTTCGTGTCCCATGATTTGAGGCAGGCGGATCCGATTCTGCGCCCATTGATTCCATTCGTAGATGTGCAAGTCGGTGCCGCAAACGGAAGTTGCTTTCACCTTGATGAGGACGTCGGTGGGTCCAATGGCCGGGATTTCCACTTCTTGTAATTGTGCCCCCGGCCGAGGATCCGCTTTTAGAACCGCCTTCATTTTTGTAGACATGAACGCCTCTCCTTTGGAAAAGAGCTGTTTCAATGAGAAAGGTTGAATTAATACCAAAAAAAGAAGACAGCCGCACGAATAATCTAATAAATCGCCCTCTAAAAATCAAATGCTTTCACAGTCTGCTTTTGGCCACATTTACTGCCACGAGAACCGGATCCCACACCGGCGCGAAGGGCGGGGCGTAGCTCAAATCCAGAGAGGCCATCTCGTCCAGGGTCATCTTGTTGGTCAGCGCCGCTGCAAAAATATCGATGCGCTTGCTCACGCCCGCCACCCCGACCATTTGAGCGCCCAGCAAGCGTCGGCTGCGCTTGTCGAAAATCACCGCAACCGTCACGGGATTCACGCCCGGGTAGTACCCGGCTTTGGAATTTTCGGTGATGGTCACGCACCTAACCTCGTAGCCCAGGCTTTTGGCGGCGGCTGAACCAAGTCCGGTTCGGGCCACCTCCAGGTTAAACGTCTTGAACACCGAGGTGCCGACAACCCCTTTAAACGTGGCGTACCCACCGGCGATGTTCTCGCCGGCCACCCGGCCCTGTTTGTTGGCTGTGGGGCCCAGCGGAATGTAGTCGGGTTTTCCGGACACCAGATTCTTCACCTCCACACAATCGCCGGCGGCACAAATGTTGGGAACGCTGGTTTGCATCTTCCAATCGACTGCAATGGCGCCGGTGCTCCCTAAGCGCAGGCCGGCTTTCCGCCCTAAGGCGACGTTGGGCGCCAACCCGGCCGCTACCAAAACAAAATCGACGGGCACGGCCTCGTTCTCATCTTTCAGAATCAGTGCGTCGACTTCTCCCAGCGAATTTTCCTCCAACGATTCCACTCGCTTCGAGGTCAACACACGGACCGCATTAGCTTGCAGTTCCTGGCTAACCCGTTGGGCAATGTCTTCCTCAAAATCAGGCAGGATTTGTTTCTCGCGCTCCACAATGGTGACTTCGATAAAGCGCAGCCGGAAAGCCTCGGCCATTTCCATGGCGATGTAGCCGCCACCGATGATGGCAGCCCGCGCAGGCCGGCGCCGGTCAATAAATTGTCGCAGGTCGATGCCATCCTGCAAAGTTTGGACGGTAAACACGTTTTTCAAATCCATGCCTGGAATCAGGGGTTTCTTGGGCGAACCTCCAACTGAAATCATCAGTCGGTCATACTCGTAAACGGCTTCCTGCTGCGTCTGCAAGTTTACCGCGACAAGCACGCGCTGCACCGGTCTTACCTCCACGATTTCGTGCAAGGTCAGAACCTCGATGCCGCGCCGTTGCCGAAATTCCTCCGCTGAGACCGCGATGAGCTCCTCAGGTTCGCGGACCAGGTCAGACACGTAATAGGGAATGCCACAGGCGCTATATGAAACGTGGGCTGTTTTCTCGAAGGCGATGACTTCCAGATTGGGATTCATGCGTTTGGCTTTGCTGGCAGCGCTCATGCCAGCCGCGCAGCCGCCGACGACGAGGAACCTCTCTTTGCGCGTTTTGGAATTCATTGGATTAGTACCTGACAAGTCAACTTCCGTCAGTTTTTAGCAAAATATTTTTTGACAGGATTTAC
>JBHHYI010000135.1:0-11230 GCA_046757525.1 bacterium
TCAGAAACCGACTTTTTTCGAAAAAGTCGGTTTCTACGGCATTGAAATGGAGGACATCATGTTCAAGAACTATCTTAAAATTACCGTGCGTAATCTTCTCAAGCAGAAGATTTACTCGCTGATCAACATCAGCGGTCTGGCTTTGGGAATGGCCTGTTTTCTCCTCATCAGTTTGTTTATTCAATTCCAGTTTAGTTTCGACCAGTTTCACAACAACAAGGACATTTATCTGATTTACAGAGAAGGAGGTGTTGAAGACAGAATCGAAAAGAGAGCCAATATTGGGGCGCCGTTAGCGCCGCTGCTTCTGCAAAATTTCCCCGAAATTAAGAATGCCGTGCGGTTTTCTTTCTTTAACGGGGTGGTTAGTTCTGACCAAAAGCGATTCACCGAAGAGCTGATTTTTTCCGATGCCTCGCTTTTTGATGTCTTTTCATTTCATCTCAAAATGGGGGATACAAAGACAGCGCTCACAGAGCCATTTTCGATCATCCTTTCACAGGAAATGGCCATCAAGTACTTCGGCGATGAAAATCCAATCGGTAAGGTCATTTCGTTTAAAACCAGTTGGCATGAGAGGAAATTCGATTTCAGCGTTACTGGAGTTTTGCAAAAAATTCCTGAGAACTCGCACATCCAATTCGATTTTCTGGCTTCGTACAAAAGTTTATACACCATCATGAATATCATAGATCCTCACTGGCTCACCGATCACTGGGATTCTGCAACGTTGACCTATATTCAATTAAGGGAGAACTACGCGCCAGATGATCTGGAAAAGCTCATGGTAGATTTCACAGACAAATATGTTGGTAAAATGGCTTACAATTGGCTGAAACTAAAACTGCTTCCTTTTGTGCAGGTCTATTCTCGTTCGGCTGACTTGAGTGGATTCCTATTCACCAGCAGCGGGGATATTCGACTCATTTCTATCATCTTTGGTTCACTGGCTCTTTTCATTTTGCTGATTGCCTGCATCAACTTCATGAATCTCTCTACCGCGCGTTCGGCAACGCGTGCCCGGGAAGTCGGCATTCGTAAAGTGGTTGGGGCGGCAAGAACACAGTTGATCGGGCAGTTCCTGGGCGAGTCCTTGCTGTTCAGTCTCCTGGCCCTGTTGTTTGCTCTGTTGCTGGTCGAACTCCTGCTGCCCTATTTCAACAACTTCGCCGGCATAAACCTATCGATAAGTTATCAGAACAATTTCGCTTTCATCCTGCTCATGCTGTTCACGGCTGTTGCGGTTGGCATGGCTTCGGGCAGTTATCCCGCTTTCTTTCTCTCCGCTTTCAATCCAATCAAAGTGATGAAGGGCGAAACCTCGGGCCAGTCTTCGAATGCGTTTAGAAAAACCCTGGTGGTGTTTCAATTTACTATTTCCGTGATCCTGATCGTGGGTTCCATCATCATATTAAAACAGATGAATTTCATCAGAAACAAAGACTTAGGATTTAAAAAAGAACACATCGTGGTCATTCCGATTCGGGACCAGGCCGCCAAACGCAATTATGATTTGATTAAGGCGGAATTGAAAAGAAGTCCGGGCATTGTGAACGTAACCGCCGCATCCCAGGTGCCAGGCGTCACATCACAAAATGGCATTATGATCAAATCGGAGGGTGTGGAAGATGTGCTGCTGGGGATCATCTATACAGATTTTGATTACGTGGCCACGCTTGGCCTGAACCTCGTCGAGGGCCGATCGCCTGAGTTGGACATTTCTACCGATCTTAGCCAGGCCGTACTCATGAACCAGGCTGCGTTGAAAAAGCTGAATTGGACATCAGGTGCCGGAAAGCTTGTTGAGCTGTACTTCAAATCTGACGGAAGAGTCCAGAAGTTTTACACCGGCAAGATCGTCGGGGTTGTGAGAGATTTCAATTTTCGAGCTTTGACGCAGCCCGTTCAGCCGGTACTGTTCAAGATCGATCCGCGCCGTTGTCAAAACATCCTGATTCGAGTCGGCGGCACGAATCTGGACCGGTCTCTCGCTACAATTCAGAAGACCTTAGCGACATTTGCCCCGGACCAACCCAACGATTTCTATTTCCTGGACCAGAGAATCGATCAGATGTACCGCTGGTTTTTTGACTTTGGGAAGATGGTGCGCATAGCCACACTGATTTCTATTTTCATTTCGTGTCTCGGATTGTTCGGGTTAGCTTTTTTCGCTACCGAACGAAGAACCAAAGAGGTTGGCATTCGCAAGACCCTGGGGGCCACTGTGCCCGGCATCGTGGCACTCTTGTCGAAAGACTTTTTGAAACTGGTGCTGATAGGAAATATTGTGGCCTGGCCCCTGGCTTATCTGCTCATGAAACAGGTGCTGCAGAATTTTGCTTATCGGACCGGGATTGGGCCCGAAATATTCGTTCTGGCCACCTTGTTATCGATGGTCATTGCCTGTTTTACCGTGAGCTACCAATCGGTAAAAGCGGCGCTGGCGAACCCGGTTGAAGCATTACGTTACGAGTAATGCGAAAATCCGGCTTTGACGGGCCTGTCCGGCTCTTGACGGATCGAGAGTTTGCGGTATGAATGAGGTCAGAAACCGACTTTTTTCAAAAAAGTCGGTTTCTATGGAATTCTAATCTTGGTTGCGGGCGGGGTCCAATTCCTCCCCGAATTTGGGTTTGTTTGGCCTTGCCTCACGAGCTTTCTGCGTACGCCTTGAGGCGCAGGTTGTACACAACACCAATGAGCAAACCCAGCAGGAAGCCCAGGCCAAAGCTCCAGATCATTCCTATGAGCGTACCCGCAAAGACAGTTCCAATGGTGTTTCCTAAATGAAATCCGGGAAAAAGCTGCTCAAAAAAGCCCAGGTTTGCTGACCCCAAACCCAGTTTGTTGACGGCCAGGGCCACGACCACATAGAACAACATAAACAGTGCTGCCGCTATCCCAATGGCGAGCCCCATATCGACGGGATAAAATCGGAACGGTTTGGTGGGAAAAAACATCTCCCGTTGGTCTTCAATGGGCGGCGGTGGGGGAGGCACGGTAGATTCTTCTACGGGCAAATTGGGTAGTCTTCCATCAGGCATGATTCGACTCCTCAAATGGTTAATTGGTACCACGTTATTTTTTGACGCAAATAATGCTAATAGGCATTCTGATACAATTCAAACACAGCCCAGAAGTACGGCAACGGAGAACCGTCCTCTTCGCGCAGTGCCTGAATGCTCTGTTTCTTGGCTCTGTGCAGGGCTTCAATGACCGGAGTACCTCTCACAACTTCGTGAAACAACTCGCCGGTGAGGCTGGCAGAGCGTCGGTCGTCATTCTTCCACAAGCTTGCGATGACGAATGGCACCTGTGACAGCGAGAAGACACGGACCAAATTCAATACGCCTTCTCCTCGTAAGACTTTGCCGCTGCTGGTCTCACAGGCGCTCAATACGGCCAATTTGGTACTTGAGAGGCTGAGCTGTAGCAACCGACGTGCGTACACTTTTGACCAGGACGTCCGTCCATTGGTGCCGTTGTCACTGTGGAGCACGATGTAAGAATTCAGCGGATGGTGTGGGTCTGCCACAGCGTGCACATTGAGGTAAACTATTTGTGGACCAGCCTCTAAGTGGCTTTTCATGGTTTCATAAGTAGCCAACTGATTCTCCAGGATGGTGGCGTTCTGGAAAAGCCGTCGTATGCTTCTTTTCTGGATTCTTGTGCTGGGGAGATCGCCGGCAACCATCAAAAATCGTGCGCTGGCAAGCCCGAAATTCTCAGGTGGGGACTTTGAGCTCCGGTGTAATACGGTCAAGCTCGGCGCTTTAGCCCAAACATAGCGTTCATCAAAAAAGCTGTCTGCTTCGGTGACCAATGCCCCAAAGGGCAGGCGATGCAAAATACCATCGGGCAATATTAGCAATTGCTTCCCCGGAATTATTTTACCGGAGACGGGACGTATCAGTAGCTCGTACAACGCTGCACCAAGGTTGACATTCTCGTCATAGACCGCCTGAATATTTTTTCTGACTTTCGCCTTGAAGGTTGCCAGCTCTTCAGCGCCAATGCTGCGCAGGAACTGCCGGACTTTCGACTCAATGGCTGTCGATGATTCAGGAATCAGGCTGAGATGGATCGCGCCTTTGTCCATTAGCCAAATGAGCAACGTGTCCCTGGTGATGCGGTATTCAATGACTTGCACAGAGTTGGGTATGCTCCGAAGCATTTCGTCAATGGATGGCACCTCGTTTTCCAGGAGTTGCCAGCGGTCTTTTTCTACGCCTATCAGGGTTGGGTTGGCTATGGCATCGACCAGGGAACGGGCGCGGGCGCGTTCGGCATAATGCAGGGCGACCTTGTTACGGCCAAGTGCGATGCAAGACAGGATGGCTTCGTCAAACATCTCCTGGATCGTGGCAAAGTAGCCCATGCGCAAGCTGTCCTGCCTAACACCTGTTCGCAACCTCTCCACCAGATCGATGGCCCTTGCGATGGTTTGTGTTGAGCTTTCAAGTTGTCCTGATTTTTTTTCAACCTGGGCTACCCCAAACAAACCCATAGCCTGCAAACGAGGTTCCTGGATCTGTTCAGAGATTTGTATCACTTTGCCAAAAGACTCCCTGGCCAGGGGCAATTGTCCTCTGGCAAGGGCTGTCTCGCCATGACCCCAAAAAGCTTCAGCTTTGCCCAACTGATAGTTGACCACAGTTGCCAGCGAGTCAGCGGTTGCGAAGGCGAGGTCGGCGAAACTCAAGTCGTTTTGTTTTAACTTTACCCCACCCAGGCCTAACCAGATGTTGCAGGCAGATCGATTTCCATTCGGCTGCGACAACTTCAAAGCGCGCCGATAACTCTCGGCAGCTTTGGCCAGGCTATCGGTCGCAGAATGGATGAGACCCAGGCTTCTCAGCGAATTGGCCACCCTGCTCTCGTTACCGAGTTCACGCCTGATGGCAAAAGACTTCTGTTCGAGCGTCAGTGCGTTTTCATATTCACCCAGGCGGTAATGCAAAAGAGCCAATCGACTCAACCCGATGGCCTCATTGAGTCTGTCGTTCTGTTCGTGAAAACCGCTTACTGCTTGCTGGTACAAGGACATGGCGCGGCCATATTCGCCTAATTCATAATAGATGGAGCCCCGTGTGATTCGTGCACGATTCAAATAGATTCCTTTCTTGTCGATGGAAGGCAGCACTTGCAGAAGGCTGTCGGCTCGTTGAAAATCTTCCATCCGGTAGCGTACCTGAGCCAGGCTAAAATAACTGCTGGCCAACTCCCCGGTGTCTTGCAAAAACGTTGCGATCGCAATGCTCTGTTCCAGGGTTGCGATAGCCTCAGAGTCCATGTCAAGCTCGCGATAGCTTTCGGTCATTTGGCGCAGAGCGGTGGCCACGCGCCTTTTGTAGCCTACTCGTTCCCCCTTTTCTACAATCTGCTCGCCAAGCTCAATGACGGCCTGGTGGTTGTCATCGCCGAGCAAAAACCATTGCAGCGATACCATGGCATCTATTTCCAGCTTTGGGTCGCCAGCTTTTCTGGCCAACTCTAACGCGCGTTCATAAACTTGTCTTGACTGGCTCAACTTACGGGCAAAGAGCAGCTCATAGGCGTGGGCGTACAGTGCACTTGCCTGGGCCCTTTGTCGCAGTGGCTTCGGGCCCAGCTTGTCAATACGGTCCACTTGCTTGAGCAAAAAAGAATCCTGGAATACCGTGGCCAGATCCATTCCAATTTCCCGCGCTGTTTTGAAGTTGGTGTCGGCGCGCAGCATCTCACCTCGATCCCGAAAGAGGGTGGCTTGTTCCAACAAAACCAGGCCCACGTTTTGAATGGCGACATAATTATGGCGCAGCCAATCATCCACGCTACCCGGATTCTTTCCGTTGCGAATGGCTTCCCACTCCGACATGGTTCGCAACTTCACCGAATTTAGGGTGTAGGCCTTGAGGCTGTCCGGAGGAATCATGCTCATTGGGTCGTCAAGGACGTCGGGTTCGGAGCGAATCGCGAACATTTTCAGGCCGATGACGCCCAGGGTGACCAGTCCAGCCAGCAGCCACACTTGCCACGGGATTCGAGATAAACGCAGGTTAATACTTTCTATCCTGGCCATGGTAGGCGCGTGTCTAATCGATGTTTGTCTTGTGTGTCAAATTAGCGTCAACTGGCAGTTGCCTGCGACGTTCATTCGCTTGCCGCAGCAACGCCTCGTCTCCCCACACGCGTGTCAACACCGTTCCCATTGCGTACACCCAGGCCAGCCGCCGATCGACTTCGTTGTAATTCTCAGATTTTTGCCACAGCTCGGCTTGTTTGAGTAGCTTTTCACCCACCGATTTTACCAGCTTCCGTCTGCCGTGCACCAGACCGTCGAGGTAACTGGTGTTACCCAGGCCAGCGGCGTTGTGCCATTTTTGAAGAAGCTGTTGTTCTGCTGCGTTTAAGGAGCTTTCCGGTGCGTTTTCTCCCGGTGGGTTGAAGACGACCGGGCCATTATCTCTGATTTTGTCCCCGGCGAGAAAAGGGATCGAGATGAACCCAATCAGAACCGCCACAATCATCCCACGAAAAAATCCAGACAGGCCGCCTTTTTCGGAGCTTGTCCGCTGCCAGGGCTTTTTGAACGCCCGGTTGGCATTGCCCAGCTCCACCGACTTGCGGCGAGCAAACCAGGCAGCGTAGACCTGCTCAAAATCGGGCATGTGGTTCTTACGAATGGCGTCCATCTCATTTGTAACCTGTTGCAGTTCGTTGGTCACCGCCTGGGCCCGGAAGCTCGGTGTCTTCGAATCCGGCTGCTTGAACTCGCCGAATAAGGCCCTGCGCAGAGTGAAGCTATGTCCTACCAGGGACTCATATTGATCGAGTATTTCATGCGTTAAACCACGGGACCCGTCTTCGGCCTGGTCCCTTGCCGATGCTGCCTTAAAGCTCGATTCATCTTCAGAGCCAGAGACAGGAAGCTTCGGTTTGAGGGACCTGTCTGTGAGGGGTACGCGCAGGTGATGTGCCAACAGCAACTGACGAAATGCAGGATCGAAATTCAACATTTTAGCCTCCTCAAATTTCAGTTCTATTGATCTTCGCTTCAAGGCGGTTAGACATGAATTGTTCTATGCACAGGTCAAACCTGTTTTCATCGCCAGAGATGTCCATAGTACAAGGCAATTGTGGATCGTGCCTGGCAGGTACGAAAGAAATCCAATTCATCGGCTTGTTGCGAGCCTTGTCCGTAGGAATATTGGAGGGGGTTGTTGCAGCATCCGCATATCTGGCGAAATCGTCCGGCAGCTCGTTCATTTCAATAAGGCCGTTTCCGTTCTCGTCCAGGCTCGCTGTGGCATGCTGCTTGTTGATGATGGGCATCCCACGAAATTCCTCTGGAATCTCGTCATAATATTCATCGTGAATCAACCCGTTGGTGGTGGAAGACATGGCATGTGCAAATTCATGCAGCGGAGTCTTGAGCCGGTTGTCCCAGGCAGAATAAGCCACCATGCCCGGCACCTCGGCAAAAGGGGCGTGATGTCGTTTGAACTCCCGACTTAAATTTTCAAACGTGAATTCAGGTCCGCCTCGACTTTCGTCATCAAAGGTAAAAAGCGCCGTGGAACGGGTGTGCGTCTCCGAGGCGGTCACAGCAAACACAAGGTCTATGACTTCCGGGACATCAAGAGCTTGCAAGTGTGGGGTGTGCGCAAGGAAGTTCTTGAGGCGCTCTTCGTCAACTGTGTACTCAAAAGGTTGGCCTTCGACAAACGGTGTGCCACCTGTGCCAACCTTTTCGTACACGCGTTGAATGGGTTCGATGATGGTGTTGAAAGCGCACTCCTTGCACAGCGCATTTTTCTTATCCAGCGGTTGGTTGGCTAAGCTGGGATCGAAGAGCGTAATGATGCGCATTTTTTCTAAAAATTTTTCCTTGATCATTGGATTGCTGGCCAGACTGCCAAGGATGCAGGCGACTTTTGCCTGAAACAGCTTGGGCTGTCCAAGGATCGGATCTGGTCGCAGGCTGTTGTCCAATTCCGACTGGAGCACTGGATTGGCAATGATGGCGATGGTATAGGGCGGCTTCGTCCCGCCGGCTTTGACCCCCGGGCTGATGATGACCGGTTGTTCGGAAGCAGTGATGGCGTTGGGTTTTTTCAATTCGACACCACAAGGCGCCGGAGCCCTCCACACATTGTAGATATAGGCGACCAGGAGTCCAAAAAGAAACCCGTGCGCAAAGCCGTAGATGAGTCCCAGCAAAAGATCGGCTGCTCCCAAAGGCTGTGAATATCCGGGATAGTAAACCGAAATGGTTTGCACAAAACTCGTCATTAAATTGTTCATGCCCAATAAGGTCATCACCACCACGAACAAAGCCCAGGCACTGCCCAAGGTGACGCCAAAAGCTAACACAGCCCAATAGGGACGTTCCCTGGGATGAAAAATGGCATTTTCATTCAGGAACTTGTATTTAGTAGCCATAGCCTCTCTCCTGAATCTTGAAGGTAGATTTTGTCTATTGGTCGGGCAAGGATTTTTTGTCTTTGAGTTGTTTGCGCGCTGTCTCCGACCATGTGGATATTTTGTCTATTTTTAGATATTCTTGCCACGCTTTTCTGGCTTCTTTTAATTGACCCGTCTGTTGCAGCAACAGGGCGCGATTGTAGGCGGCCTCAGCATAATCCGGACGAATTCGCAAAGCCCGGTTGAACGCTTCGATTGCCCGATCGCTATTCTCCCGTTGTGCGGCCAGCAAGCCACGCATGTTCCAGGCTTCATGGTCCAGCGAATCCTCTGAAATGAGTGCGTTAACCAGGCTGTCTGCCTTGGCGTATTGACCTGTGAAATACCACGCGATAGCCAGCCCGTGCTTGGCTGCGCGATTCTTCTTATTCCATTTCAAGGCGTTTTCAAATGGCAGTGCCGGGTCGCTCCCTGGTGCGGGTTCTGCGCCGAGTGTGACCGAAAAGATGCTTCTGGGAAAATCGCCCGGCGGGCGCAGATCCGCATCTGTAATGGTCCATTGTTCGTGCAATTGTTCCAACCCTGCTCTGGTGTTGATTTCTGCGCGCCAGCTTCGAAACCTGCCCTGTCCAACAACAAGCAATAGCAGCACAAGTGCGGCGGCAGTTAAACCCCAGGCTGCCGGACGCAGGTTTAGCGGGTGGAGACGCACTTTCAGGCCGGTTGTCAGCTTTTTCAACGTCGCCCACAAATTAAACTTTCCCTTGTGACCTCCACCGGCGACCACGTCCGCCAGGATGCTCGCATCCGATCGCACCGGGACCTGCGCCATTTCCGGAATCTGTTTGGGCACGAGCTCTGGCGTGGCTTCGCTCAGTTTGATGAGGATGCGCTGATAGCACAAAGGAGAGGTTAGCAGGGCGTCGAGAAGCCGCTGCGCCTGGGGCGCGCCCAAATTGCCTGAAAAAGCTTGCATGAGCAGATCATCTAATTCCAGGAATGTAACAGGTTTTTCCGATTTGGGAGGGCTTTGTCTTTCCGGGCCTGCTGTGGTTTGCAGTTGATCGACCAACTCAAAAAGCAATTCGTATGGTTTGTGTTTTTTGGTGGTTGCGGCAATTTGTTGCGTTTGTGCGGCTGAGCAGCTACCGCGCAAATAGGCTACAAGGTGCTCGTGGGGAATTTTGGGTGATTCAATTTCATTTGTGTGCTGAACATCCTGAGAGTTACCTGGCATAATGTATTCCTCTTTGTCGTTTAGGGACCCACTCAGGGATGCGAGGCTGTTAGCTGGCTCTGGTTGTAATAATCTCGCAAGATCGCGCTATATTCCTCAAAGCATCGGTAGCAATCGTTTAGATGCTTCATCAAGCGAAGATAATGGTTGTCGTTCCTTCCATTCCGGGGCTCGATTAAAACATAGGCGACGAAAAAATCTGTGTTCTCGTGGAGCCGTGGTTGTTCCTCACGGCAGCAATGGGGTGGTATGCTTTGAAGCACTCTCTCTACCTCCTCTGGTGCTGCTAACAGTGACTCACGACGGTCGCGTAAAGATTGGAAAAGCTTTGCTTCTTGAGATGAAATTGTTGATTGAACAGCCTCGGGGCTTCCATTGTTTTTGAGAATCGCCAGCGCCCTGCCAAGAGTGAGTTTTTGTTTGTTCAAATGCATTTCCTTAGTTAACTTGCCTGCCAAACGATTCGTAAATCGTAGCGTTTGTTAATTAAGTGGCCCAGCGCACCTGGATTCTCTCAAAAATCTTCGAACAATTCTTTATTTTTCCGTAAACATTTTCGCATTCGGTTGACCACATTGTCAACCACCCGGCCTCCAATGGAGCTTAAACAAGGAATCGAAAGAATCATTTCATTAGAGAAATCTGCCCAAACATACAATTTAAAGATGTTGATATCGCGTTCGGTGGTCCGCTTGCTCCCTTTGCACTTGCGTAAGGCGGAGACGTAATAATCATAGAGCTGCCAGCGCATAGCCGGGTCAATGCTTTGGATGCATTGGTGGAGTTCATCGATGTCATTTTCGAAAAGTGGTTTGATGAAGAACTTGTTGACATGCGTGGAAGTCTTTCGATTGCAAATGATGGCCAGCCAGGCCAGAAACATTTTTTCATTGTCCCGTGCACGAAACTCCTGGAGAGCACGGCAATTGTTTTTGTAAAGCTGGGCGGTTGCATTGGAAAAGATGTCGTTTACCACCTCTGAGAGTTGCCGTCGCATGCGGCCATTTTTGTACATCAAACACCGATTGAGGATGACGTTGTACATGTATTTCTTGTAGCGCCGAATGAATTCTGACCATGCGAACTGCCATTGCGGGCAATCGGGATTGCTACAGAACTCGAGCAGTTGCCGGAAAGCAAGTCCTTTGTTCGATTGACTCATTGCGTTAGACCTGTGTTGCGCAACGTGGCCACACAGAACGAATGCTCAGTTGCGACAAGAAATTTCCAAGCTTATTTGTCTTAAAGATATTTGTACCGTTCGCCCCCGGGGTAGCACAGATTTAATTCGAAAGCGGTGTTTCCTGTGAATGACAAGAGATGAGAAAACCACAGCAACTTGGATCTTTACACCAGTTAACGAGCCATTCTTCCCTAATGAAATTTAGCATTGTGGTCAAAGATCTGTCACCAAGAGTTAGGAGGTATAATAAGCGCAAGCCAGTGTTGCAAAAACATCCAATCCCTTGATTGAATTTCATCTTTTTTATTTTAACGAATTAATGAAGAAAAGTCAACAAAAAATTTACGGGAGTGTAACAACGAAAGGAGGCTGTTATGTCTACTTCAACCCTCGAAGCCGAAGAA
>JBHHYI010000136.1:0-11209 GCA_046757525.1 bacterium
AGGGCACTGATGTAAATCGGGAAATCAGTAACCGACAGCAGATGAAGCGTACCACGCATGCAGCAGGTTTTGACCAACACACGGCTTTCCCACAGCGCCGAATGGAGCTCCGCCCGGGTAAGGTCGTGCAGCCTTGCCCACAGAGCCATTTGCGCCGCACTCATTACTTGCGCCTGGACACCGCAAACGTCCTGGCTAACCGTGGTCAGATCCGCCTGATTCCCATCAACGAAGTGATGACGGGCTAATCGAAATGCTGCAACCTGAGTCTGTGTCAAGAAATATTTCATTCCTTTGTTCTTATGGTTTTGTCTTGCAGCCAACTACTGCTTAACCACCCCAAGCTTGAACTGTGCTTTGGATTGTTTCCCCACACAAATATAACCGCCGTTGGCCACCATCTGGCCCTTGCCGTTGAGGCCGTCCCAAACGAAGTCCAGGGACCCGGCCTTGGTCGTAAGGGTGCGAACCAGATTGCCAAAGAAGTCGTAAATCTTCACCTCGGTCTCCTTGGGATCATTGAACCGAATGGTCAAACGGCCTTTCATGGGATTGTAAGGATTCGGAAACGCAAACATTCGCTTTAGAAAGCTTTGATCTTGAAACACAAAGCCGGTGGTGAATGCCTGGCTCTCGTTTCCCGCCCCGTCGATGACTTTGAGCGAAAGTCGAATGGGTGTTGGCCCGCCTCCCGGCGTTTGCAGCAGGTAGCTTAATGTGGTCTTCACCTGCCCGCTCGAGTCGGCAAAGTTTGAAGCGGCACCCAATTGGTCATTTTCCAATATCTCATAGTTCCAGATCTCTCCGTTGCGGGCATCGTTGGCCACCACGCTTACTTGCAAGTCGCGGGCAAAGACCCAGGTCTGGCCATCGATGACCTCTGCGTTGGCAATAGCCACCGAGACGATTTTCGGAGCCGAGGCGTCCTGGGTGGACATGACCGTGTCTGAGTAAACCATTCTGTTCTGGGGGTCCCGGGCCTTAAGCCAGTAGCAATATTTCGAGCCGTCGCTCAGCCCCTCGAAGGTGTAACAGGTCGCCCCGGCATCGTCGAGAAAAACCGAATCCTCCGGGGCAAAGTCACAATCTTCATCCACAAACAGACGGAGGTTGGCCACACTGCCCGAAACGCTCCAGCAAACCGTATTCGACAGTCCGGGGGTGAATTCCGGTTCAGGCAACAGCGTAATTTCCGGTCGCCCGACAAAAGTGCAAACGGCCTGGCCACCAGCCGTCTGGACGTTGCGCAGCGAATCGAACGGTTGAATCTGGTAGACGAAGGTGGCGCCGGCAGCCTGGTCCGGGAAGCGATCGGTGTATTCTGTTTGCTCAAATGTGACGGAATCGATCAAAACCTGATTGCGCAAAATCAGGTAGCCTTGCAAGCCGCTGCAAGCACCGGGATCCACGGTTGCGCTCCAGGCAATGTGAATGCTGTTTAAGCTCTGCTCACAGCTCAGAACGGTCACGCTGTCGGGCGGCGTGGCGTCCAGAAACACCGCGGCGGTCGACAAGGCGCTTCCGTTGCCAGCCCCGTCGATGACTTTGGCAGTCAGGGCGATGGACTGGCACTCAGGCGCAGTTAGTGAAAACGGCAGTGTGGTGTTCAATTGCCGCGAAGAGTCGGGATTGCTGCGCAGGGCGGCCGGCAAGCTGTTCTCGCTGATCTGAAAATTCCAGATCTGCCCGGGCACTTGGTCTTCCGCAAGCAAGCGTAATTGAATGTTGCGCGTTTTGACCCAGTCGCGCCCGGCTATGGTCGTCTTGTGCAGCACCTCAAGCGAGGTGATTTCAGGAGGCGTGGCGTCCTGCACCGACATCACGGTGTCGGAGTAAACAACTCTTTGTTGCTCGTCCTCAGCCCGAATCCAATAACAGTAGCGTTTGCCATCTTCCAGGTTTGAGAAAGTGGCCCGGGTGACCGCAGGGTCTTGCACGCTTACCGAGTCGTCGACCACAAAATCGCATTCGGCGTCCAGAAAGATTTTGAGACTGGCGATGGCACCGGAAGCCCTCCAGAAAACGGTGTTGCTGGCACCGGGGGTAAACCGAGGCTCTGCAAACAAGGTAACTTGCGGGCCGGCCCGGAAAATGCAGCTTGCCGTTCCACCGCGGCTTTGAACGTTACCAAGAGAATCAAAGGGCAGAATCCGGTAGACAAACAAAGTGTCGGGAGTTTCCGCCGGGAAATCTTCCCGAAATTCCGTGGTCGTATTGTCGAGGGTGGCGATCAAGACCCCGTCGCGGAGCACGCGATAACCCATGAGACCGACCCCAGGTGCTGGATCGGACGAACCGGTCCACTGGAGCTCGATGCTGTTGCGAGTTTGCGTGCAGGCCAGGTCCACGCTGGCCGGGGGCCTGGTGTCGATGTTGACCTGCACCTGTGCCGGACTGTTCGACAGCGGCACGCCGCCGTTGCCAGCCAATTGCAGGCTCGAACCGCAGCTCTCCGGCGTGTGGGTGGCATCTTTGCCTTCGACGCGGAACGCGTAGCAGCCGTCCGGCAGGTTCTGCACAAAAGCAGCTTGTGCGGATTGGAGAAATACGAATCCGGAATCGCTGGCCGTGCCCGGATAGGTGGAATCAGCCACCGAGGCTGGCCAGCCGGTTTCGGTGCAGGTACGCCGGAACAGCGAGGCCTGCCAGACGCCAGCACCATCGCGCAAACCCGCCAGAATTCGAACCGACGGCGTGTTCAGCCAGCCAGGTACGGGTGTGGAACTCAACTGGGGAATGGTCACGTTTTCGACCACGGGTGGTTCAGAATCCTGAGTAGAGCGGGTAAAGTTGCTCAAAGGACTACAATGGAAAATGATGTCGACAATGACCCCGTTCTCCTTCACCAGCTCACCGACGATTAAATCCATGAAATAGTGGTAGGTGGTGCCGTTTAAAAGAGGCGTGCCCGCGATGTCGACCAATTGGGTGGAGGTGCTGTCTAAGTTGACCAGAGTCCGTTCGATGGTGGTGTCAGCGCCGGTCACCACAAAGGTGCGCACCAGCGGCTGGTAAATCTTTTCCTGAACAATGGGAATCTGGGCGCGAGACGGCAACCGGAAGCAAACCTGGTTCGTACTGCCGATGGTAAAGCGTGGTTCGGGCACAAGCGTGGGTGCTGGCAGATCTTCAACGCAGCCTGCTGCCTGCATCAACTTGAGATATTCCGTCAACGCCAAAGGCTTGCTAAAATCGACCGCTTGCCTGGACTGCGCCCAAAGGTGGGTCGCCGCTAACCCAAGCAATAGCAAGGGTAAAACAAATTTTTTGAGATAAGGTTTCTCCACTCCATCCCTCGTTTCTCTTGCAAAAAAGCAAAAGCCGACATGTCATTGCCCAGAGTCCGCACCCACTTTGTTGATCGAAGCATGTGGTAACGGACGACGAAGCAATCTCACGGCTAAGATTTCAAGCAATTGCTTCGCTCCAGGTCACTTGTCCTTATTTCAACAAAATCATCTTCTCCGTTTTGACAAAGGAGCCAGCTCGCATTCGGTACACGTACAGTCCGCTGCTGCTCATTGCGCCAAAATCGTTCCGGCCGTCCCACTGCACGGTAAACTCACCAGGCGGCTTTTCTTCGTCTATTAGAGTTCGAACTTTTTGACCAGTTAGGTTGAAAATCTCCAGGACCACGCGCAATCCGCGCCCTGCTTTTTCCGGCACCGCAAAGCGAATGGTGGTCGTGGGGTTGAAAGGATTGGGATAATTCTGCCTCAGAGCAAATTCTTGCGGCAGTTGCAGCGACGAAACCCTGGAGACAAATGTGTTGCCTAACGAATCCAACGGCATCGAAAAAGTCTGAGACCAGGCGCTGCTGAAAGCTGCACTGATCTGCGCTTTAATGCGCCAGAAAACTACCGGCTGCCAGTTCTGCTTAAACTCGTAACAAAGCGAATCCAGCGGTCCCGCCCGTTCAGTAGCGAAGGGATTGCCGAAGAATTCGGGATTGTTGGTCACCTCGATCACATAAAAAATCTGCGGAGCACCGCTGTTGCTTTCATTGGCGTCCCAGCAAATGGTGTTTTTGTCGATGAGCCGGCTGGCCGTGGGTGGTGCCAGCTCGACTTCCAGGCTGCAAGCCACAGCAAACACCTGGCGATTGCCAACACTGTCCACAGCGTGCACCTGCCACTGCGTGTCGAAGAAATCGCTGTCAATAACCAGACGCCGATCGGCAAAGTTGTGAACGGCCGCCCGCGTCGAATCCCGACCAACGACCTGGCCGTTGCGCTCTACTTCATAAAACCGCACACCGCTGCACTGGTCCTTGACTTCATTCCAGTGCAAAAACACATCGACAGTGTCCGGGCCAACAAAAAAGGGGGCCGTCACAGAATCGATAAAACAAGCGGCGATTTCAGGCGGCACGATGTCGAAATTGCCGGAAAACTTGCCGAATTCCTGGTAGTCAGACGACCAGGGAGAAACGTGCCCCCACCGGTCCTTGGCCCTGACGCGCGCGTACAAAACGTCGTTTTGGTCGCTGGCAAAGGGATAATCCGTTTCGCGCCGGAAGCTCTGCGCTTTGCGCAAACTCAACCAATTCGATTGCGTAACTTTGAATCCAAATTGCGGGTCGATGCTCAACTGCACCATCACGCTGTCCGCGCCAAAAGTCGAGTCTGTCGGCACCAACCTTTCGTCAACCCAGGCCCAATCGAGGGTAACGCCATCGCGAAAGCAAACCGGATCGAATGCTTGCGGCCTGGGCGTGAACAGCCATTTTGGTTCAAAGCCCACCAGCCTTGTCGTGGTGGTCAGCGACCTCTGGTCCAGGGAATCGATGGCAGTGACGGTAAACCCGTAGCTCTGGGACAGCTCCAGGCCAGAGACGCGCACGGTGTCGCTGTGCAACACCAGGGTCGAATCCGCCACAACGTTGCGCCCGGCGGACTTCCAGTTTACGACAAACGCGCTCACCGCCACCTCCGGATAGCCTTGCCAGGAAAGAAAAACAGACCCGCTAACAGAATCCGGGGGTACGGGTAACGCCTGCGCGACAAAATCTACGGGCACCGGCAGGTTGTCGAAGGGAACGACCAGCGTGTTAGAGAACGGGCTGGCAAAAGTTTCGGCACAGCTTTGCCCCTCGTTGGCCAACAGGACTTCACGGACGCGAAAAAGGTAGGTGTGCATGGGCAGTGCATTTAACAGCTTGAAACAGGTGTCCTTAAAGACCGATTCGCTCACAAAGGGTGGAATGGTCAGGGAGTCTTGAAAAACCTCCACGAAAGCGTCGAACGCACCGCTGCCCGCGGTTCTGGGAAAGGGCCGCTGCCAGCAAACGGTAATCGTGTTTCCTTCAATGGTGGTATTCGAGGCGTCGAAAACGGGCGGCCGATTGGGATATTGGCTCACCACGGCCCCTTTCTCGCTTTGCAGGCCAAAACAATCGAAGGCCCTGACCTCATAGAAATTGCACTGGTAAACGACGAGAGAGTCTTGTGCAAACTTTTGCACCCAACGCAAACTGTCCCCAGGGAGGCTCACTGTGGGAACTTGCGGTGGAGATTCCCCTTCTCGCCAGGTGAAGAGCTGGTATTCTACGATGTCGGTCGAATCCGGGTGGCTCCAGCTCACGATGATGTCTCCAGTCGCCCGGCTGTCCTGAACCGCGGTCAGATTCTCGACAGCCCGCAAGCGCGTCTTTTTCTTCACCACCAGAGTGTTGGAATAAATCGTGGTGTCCTTGTTGCTGTAGAAGGCACGCACCCTGACGCCGTACAGGCCATCTCCCCCTGGCAGCGGACATCTGATCCGGCTGGCCACCGGTGCGGCAACGACCTTGACCGTCTTTTGCTGGTTCAGAAAGCTCTCGATTTCCACCTGAAAGCCGGCAACACCTGCAATGTCGAAATTCTGCCAGCCCAGGCTCACCGAATCTCCGGTGACCCCTGTGAGCCCAGAAGGGCAGCGGATGCTCTGCGACAGGTCGGCGAAAATCTCTGGACCGACCAGGGCGCGCAGAGAGACTTGCCAATTGGAGTCGTCGATGGACCTCAGATTGCCCACGCGGTCTACAGAACCGATTTTGTATTGGACGATTTTGTTGCTGCTGATGCGCGAAAGCGTGTCGCAAAAGGCGGTCAGATTTCCAGAAATGGTGTCCAGGGCTGTAAAACTATTGCCGTCATCCTCGCTCCGAAATACCAGGTAAGAGTCAACCCCGCTATTAGGGTCGAAGGCGGCATCCCAGCTTAGATTAATGCAGCCGTCTTCACCGCCCGGAAACAGCTCCGTCTCGGCCTGGAGGTTGCTGATATCCCCGGCCGGGAAAAAGTCCTGCACCGCTGACACGGTGTCGGACCAGATGCTCAAGTTGCCGTGGACGTCCTTGGCTTGCACGCGGTACAAATAGGCATGCCCGTTGACAAAGTTAGGACCTTGCCCTTCGGGGAGAAGGTCAAACTGGTAACAAAAGGGCACGGGCAGATCGTCCACGGCGATCCAGCCGCTGTCAAAAAACGACTTCCCTTCGTCTTGCGGCCGGTGATTGCTAAACAGCGTCTCCAGGTCCCGCACGGCCTGAAACCGAAGGGAATCGGTGGCGCGAAAGCCGCGACATTCGGGCAGCGTTTCGGGATCGACGATGCAAATGGTATTGGAGAGTCCCCGGCCAAACTTGGCGCCCCTTTCATCTTCAAAGACAAACCAGCGGTTGACAATCGGCTTACAACGTCCATTTAAATCCAAAATGACCGGTCCGGAAGCCAGGCCCTCGCTGTCATTGTCGGCTGCGTCGATGGCGTCGACTTTGTATTTGAAGGTCTGGAGGTCATGGTCGCTGCCCAGGGAGTCGGTGTAGCTGATCAATTGCTTGGAAGGTAACGGCAGGCTCCCATCGACCGGCTTGACAAAGACGACGTACATCAGATCGGCAAACTCTTTGAACACGGCACCGTCCGCAAAATTGCCGCCCAAAGTGACCCGGCCAGCCGGGAGAACATGGGTGCTCTTGAAGACCTTCAGCCCCCTGAATTTGGGTGCGTTTTTGTCAGTGAGTACCTGTCGCAAACCTGCGAAGCGAAAATTACTCGTCAGCCACAAAGGCAGGGTGTCGATTCTCGGATCAAAAGCGACGTAGACGTAAGAAGGCACGGCTAATTGAAAACTGAGAAAATCGTCTGCCTCTGCCCAGAGATCCCGAAGTCCCGTCCTGATCATGGTCGTGCCCTTGAGTTCTTTGGGCAGCTCCAGAATGGTAACCGTTTCCCGGTGTGGCACAAAGAGGGTATCCTCGGTGTCCGTGTACAGCGATTGCCCTCGCTTGGCAATCACAGGGTAGTAGTTGGCAGGCGCGATGTCGCTGACAGGGAAAAAATCCACGGTGTCGAGCCGAACGAAATCGGTGACCACGGGAGCGACTTGTTTGCGAGAAATGACGTACTTTGCCACAAAGCTGATGCCGTCCTGTTGCAAAGGCCAGCGCAAGGTCACGGCGCCAGCTTGGCTCACGGAAAAATTCGTCACGGAAACTCGAGGCGGCGGTGTATTGTCCTGCACGGAATAAACCACGTTCGATTTTACCGAATTAGCCTCCTGGCCGGAAAGGGGCGTCCTCACCACGTAGTAGCCCAGTCGCACGCCCTCGGGCAAACCCTGCAATACTTCACAGCCTTCGCTTTCCGAGGACGTCACAGGCCCCGTCTTTCTCTGCAAGGATGACGGCACTCGAATGAGGTTGTAGCTGGCATCTTTGTCAAAAGGACGCCAACACAATTCGTTGAAAGTCCCCTGGGTAAAGGCCGGCTCTGGCTGCATTTTCGGGATGACGCTGATTCGAATCCGGCGATTTCTCTCCTGAATTAGCGTCCCATTTTCAAAAAATCGCGCAACGACTTTGAATTCATGCTCCCCGTAATGCTGGCTGGTGGGCTTGAAAAAGAGGGTGTCTGAAAGGTCGCAAATGGATTCACAAAACACACTCTTGGAATCAAAACCAAAATCAAACGCAGCATTAGAACGCTCAAGCTTGAATTCCAATCTTCCGGTTCCAGTGGCCGTGGCTGACACGACAATCTTCATGGATTGGCCCGGCTTTAACTGAGCATTTAGATTTCCAATCAAATCGAAACGCGCAATGGGGCTCTGTTCTTGTGCAAAACTGTTGGCGATGGTCAAGACAGGGATAGAGAAAGAAAGGAGCTTTGTGGTAAGTGTCTGAAGATCCATTGCAAATTCCTCGTAGAGCTATCGTCGTATAAAGCTCGCATAGTCCCCTGGTACCAAATAGAAAATAACTCTTCAGCCTTCTTCTCGTTTACGACACAATTTAAACGATGACCAAAGCGAGCAGTGCAAAGTTGTAACGGATAACACAAACAGACTTCAACAAAGGGTGGGAAATAGGAATAAACTTGGCCAGATCTTCGACGTGTGAATCATCACACCAACAACTCACAACACTACAGCAGGAAGATTATCCTTGTTCTATTCCCTTTTGAGACCGTTATCTTCCCCTAAAAAGACATCTACCCCTTTTTCTAACTCGAATGAAATATATTATTTTTACGCAATATTGTCAAGGATAATCTTAATATTTTACGCTATTATAAAATTCTGGAGAGGACTACCTCATCCTTCCACACAACTTCATGTGAAGAATCAACTACTTAGGCAAGCTTTAAGAAATGAAAAATATCTGTAATTTTCTACTATTTTTTGCCCATAATATGAAGATCCCGTTCAATCGCTCTGCCGTCGTTCTCATTACAGATTTTTTTATGGTAGGACGACTGCAACATCAGTAACAGCCAGGGCCTGAGTTTCCGACTCTCAAGGTCTACCGAGAGGCGCAGGCGGAAACTCGATCGGCAAACACCTGAACCAACGACCGCGCCTCCCATAGGGCTTTGATATGGTATCGAAACTTACCCATTTATCACTTCCATGTCTCAAAGATTGTGCCAAATCAGAGCATAAGTGCTTCAAGTATTTAATTTTATTAAATGTGAGAAGCGACGAATCATCGTTTCAGAACGCGATGCCAGTAGAACCAGTCATGGCGGTTCTTGTTAGCAAACCCTGACTCTCTTCACAAAAGTCAGCGTCTGAGTCTACTTCCAAGAATCCTTAACTATTTATTTTTCAGAATCAAGGGAATGAGGAATGTAACCTTGCCGGTCGGGGGAGCACGTCGCAGTGTGACCGAACGTTGCGATTCCAGTTGCAAAAAATTAGACGGCGCACTGAAATATTACTCTCGGTGAGTATTGAATGGCAAGGACTCAAGCGACAAAGGTCAACTTTGGTGTGCACTTTCTGCGCTATATCGCGCAAATTCAGCACAATAGCCATATAATCACTCCCTATGACCATGGCGCTATTAACGGAAACTACGGCTAAGTTTCTTTAAGACTTCTGTTATCTTGAGGAACTCGATGGATTTGTCGAAGAAAAAATCGGCGCCAGCGTCGAGACATTTCCTTCGATACTGAGGAAACGGATAGTTGGTAAGTACGATCACAATAGGAGAGCATCCATTGTTCTTAATATTTTGCAAGACGTCGATGCCGGTTCCGGAAGGCATGCGAATATCCAGGATTACGACTTCAGGTTTCAGTTTTCTAATAGACTCGATGGCTTCCAAACCGCTTTGCGCCTGGCCTACCACCTCGACGTCTTCGAGGTCAGACAGCGCCGTGTACAGTCTGTCGCGAACCAGGGCTGAGTCATCCGCAATTAATACCGTCGTCATCTCCCAATCACCCTTGCTGATTTCAATCTGATAGAAATTTCTTGCTCGGTCTGAATTGCTTACTAAGAACCGAAACAGGATTCCATTAAACTGATCCTATCACAGGAACTTCAGTCATATATATGGAAGAGATTGCATTTGCATGTTGAGGATCCTTAGAAGATCGCCCTGCATGAGGATAATCACTCTGTACAGGTGATGAGTCGCAGACCCCTGATAAAAAGGATGTCAGAAGGATTTACAGTTTACAAGCAACTTCTTCGACAATAAAGTCATTCATGGGCAGTCTCAACAAATCATTCCAACTTCGAAGATCGTCTCAAGCATCGTCTCAGGTTGCAGCATCAATAGATTCAGCGGATAGTTTCGGCTTCGGATTAGGAATCGTTCTCGGCATTCGGTTTCGTCATCGGCTCCAGAGTCACATTCGGTACTCAACAATTGTAAGGCCCGGCTGTGGTATTCTTGTGATTTCAGTATCGGTTCCGGAAGATTACGACTGCCCAGGAATGCCCCAAATTAATCGGCGAAAATGAATCACCTGACTAATCTAATTTAATAGTAAAGATACAATCTTGCTCGAAGAAAAAAATAGGACAAAAACGTATTTTTGTGTAGGCATTGAACTACAAATCTTGTAAGGCTTTGTCTGACAAGCATCCCGCGCCAGGTTGGGGCCGTATAAAATCCAAATCACAATCCTCTTTCAACGGCATAGTGGATAAGCTCCGCATTGTTTTTCATGCCCATCTTCTGCAGAATCCGTCTGCGATAGGTACTGATGGTTTTCACACTCAAAGAGATTTCCTCGGCAATTTCTTTGACCGTCCGGCCTGAAGCAATCAGACACAAGACCTGGTATTCTCTGTCTGATAGGATTTCATGAGGTTGTTTGTGGAGACCCCCCTCCATGTTGACGACGATCTTTTCGGCAACCGATGGAGTGATATATTTTCCGCCGGCAAAGACTTTCTTGATGGCTTCCACCAACTGGCCCGGCGCGCTTTCTTTGGTGAGGTAGCCAGCAGCTCCGGCCTTTAAGACCCGAATCGCATATTGGTCTTCGGGATGCATGCTTAGTACCAAGATTGGTAGATTGGGTCTTTCGCTTCGCAATAGTTTCAATATTTCTATGCCGGTAATCCCTGGCATGGTGATGTCTAAGACCAGAACGTCCACCGGTTCGCTGCGAACCTGCTGCAACACTTCCTCTCCACGACAGGCTTCGCCCACGACCTCCATTTCGGGGGTGTCGTCGATGATGCGCTTTAGGCCTTCGCGGACAACAGCATGGTCGTCCGCAATGAGTACGCGGATATTCATTAGTCCTGGGGCTTTTTAAAAATTGTCCAAATAGAGTTTGCGCTACAAAAATGGTGCCGTGCCATTCTTTTAAGAAACGCTCCTCTTGAGCGGAACGACAGTTGCTTTTATTTGAGCCCAAAGGGACTCGTCCTGAGTAGTCCCGACCGCTTTTGGGTCGGGACGTATCGAAGGGCGACGGCCTGA
>JBHHYI010000137.1:0-11195 GCA_046757525.1 bacterium
GGAGAAGCTGCTGCCGCAGACTACCAGGATCGTCGGTTTTGCCCGCAGGGAAAAATCGCATGAGCAATTTCGCGATGAAATGCAAGAGGCGTTGATCAAGTTTGCCCGCTCGAAGCCGGAAAAAAACTCAGCAAAATTGAAGGATTTTTTGGCCCGGCTTTATTACCATGCCGCAGACTACAATGCCCCGGAGGGTTTTGTGGCTTTAAAGAATTTGCTGAAAAAAATGGACGAAGAAGCCGGCATCGCTCCAGGTACAGGAAACTGTCTGTTCTACCTCTCTACGCCTCCGAGCGTTTTCTCCGTGGTTGTCAAGATGCTTGGTCAGGCTGCACTCATCTCAGATGCAGACAACAGAAATCGCTGGACCCGCGTAATCATCGAAAAACCTTTTGGACGTGATTTGGAATCAGCAGAGAAGCTCAATCATGAGATCAAAAAGGTCCTGAGCGAGAGCCAGATTTATCGCATCGACCACTATTTGGGCAAGGAGACTGTGCAGAATATCATGGCCTTTCGCTTTGGCAATAGCATTTTCGAGCCCCTCTGGAATCGTCGTTACGTCGACCACGTGCAGATCACGGTTGCCGAATCCGTGACCGTAGAGGGACGCGGCGGCTATTACGACCAGTCCGGGGCCATTCGCGACATGGTGCAGAACCACATGCTGCAACTGTTGGCGCTGGTGGCCATGGAGCCGCCGGCCTCTTTTGCCCCCAATGCCGTCCGCGACGAAAAAGTGAAGGTGTTGTGTGCCTTGCGTCCCATCGGATTTGACGAGGTGGAAAAATGTACCTTGCGCGGCCAATATGTTGCCGGAAAAATTGATGGCCGATCGATTACCGGTTATTTGGAAGAACCCGGGGTGAATCCCGACTCCAGCACCGAGACCTTTGTGGCTCTAAAAGTGCACGTGGACAATTGGCGCTGGGCGGATGTGCCGTTCTATTTGCGCACCGGCAAAGCCTTGCCCAAAAGAATCACGGAATTAACCATCGAATTTCGCCAGCCGCCGCTGGCGCTTTTCAGCCATGCCGACCATGACGCGCACGAAGAAGGAGACCGCATGCGGTCGAATTCCCTTTCTCTGCGCGTCCAGCCCAACGAGAGCATCCGTCTGAGTTTTGGGCTGAAAATTCCGGGACCCAGCATGATTCTACGGCCGACCGATATGGAGTTCTGCTACGGCGACGTCTTTCAGGCCGATCCACCCGAAGCCTACGAGCGGCTGATTTTGGATGCCATCTTAGGAGATAGCACCCTGTTTATCCGCCACGATGAAGTGGAGGCCGCCTGGACATTCATCGATACTATATTGAAGCGGTGGGCTGCTGACCAATCCCCACACATCTACCCTTACCGCGCAGGCACCTGGGGACCGTACTCGGCCGACGAGTTCATTGCTGCGGATGGCAGGAAATGGGCTAAGCTTTAGGCAGGTGCGACCCGGGGTCAATCAACCGACCCGTACGTCGCTATTTAAGAAACGGGCCGCCTTTGTGTTTCAGGGTGGTCATAAAACGATCGATGGCGCTCATGATGAGCATGGTGAGCACTGCGAAAGCGAACAGCGTGAAATCTAAGTCTAACGTCGACAAATACTCTTTGATCGCTGAAAACAGCCCTGAACTGAGGCGACCCTGGTCTGTAACAAGCATCGAAAAGGCCCCGAGAATGAGTTTGAAGTCGATGAAGTATAGCGACGTAAGAACTGCAGTCGCAAGTCCTAACGCGAAAAGGATGACAGTCCCAATCCTTGATTTCGTTACGTCTGGAGACTCTTGCTGAATTCTCGCCAAGACGGCATGGGCAAACTCTTCCTTCAAACTGAATGGCACCTCGCGGTTTAAAGCTAAATACAGCTTTTGGTACTGTTCTACACCTTCCTTGCAGAGGCTGCAACTGTTGAGATGGTGCACCGCCGGCGAGTTTTGTTGGTCCATGTGTCCGTCTAAATATTCCTGGATCTCTGCATCGTTCAAATGTCTCAACCTCATAATACCTCCTGGTCGTATTTTGCAAGGAGTCGTTCTCGTAACATTCTTCTTGCCCTGAACAGATAGCTCTTCACGGTGCCGTCCGGCAGTCCCATGATTTTGCCGATTTCAGCGTAACTCATCTCTTGTAAATGGTACAAAGTCAAAATGGTCTTGAATCGGACCGGCAGCTTTTGAATTTCTGCCTCAACGCGTGCGGTTAAGTCGTGCTGGACAACCGCCTCATCGGCCGGGGCGCCCTCGTTTGAAAAAGCTTCAATGGAGCGTCCTTCAGGCGAAAGGTCTGCGAAGAGGGGAACCTTTTTTTTCTTCAAATAATTGACGGCGGTATTATAAGCAATTCTGGCAATCCAGGTTGAAAGCTTGGCCTGGAATTGAAAACTTGCCAGATTCTGGTAAACTTTCATAAACACATCCTGGCAGAGATCTTCCACTTCGACTTTATTGGGAACCATTCGAAATATGATCTGACTGACCAGACGCTGGTAATCTTGGATGATGGCTTGAAACGCTTGGGTGTCCCCGCCGAGGATTCTCTGGATCAGGATTCTGCTGTCGGAGAAGCTATTCATTATTATTAATGACCGCTAAGCACAGAAAATGTTGCACAAAATGTTGTTTAGATTGGCCTGCAACATTTTGCAGCCACGATTGTCGGATGTAGCAAATGAACCTTAACAAGAGGAGATAACCATGTCCGGAGATTTAGTACCTATCATCATTGTGCCCGTCATATTTTTTTCCTTTGTAGCCCTGGTGAAAATTATTTCGGATAATGCGGTGCGGCGCAAATTAATCGAAAAGGGACTGGTTGACGAAAATGTCAAACATCTCTATGTGAATTCGCTGGAGCAACAGGTGCCAGCTTCCCTGAAATGGGGCATGGTGCTGGTTGCCATCGGGGCCGCTATTCTGATCGGTCAGATGTTTCCACGCTCGTTTTCCGATGAAGCTACCGTCAGCGGCATGTTCATCATGGCTGGCCTGGCGTTAATCGCCTATTATTTTGTTGCCAGCAACATGGTGAGAAGGTCCCGGTCGAGAAATGCTGAAAAAAAATACTCCTCCTAAACGTCCCGGGGCTGCTTTTAGGAAACGCTCTGTCGCACGTAACGCAATCGTCTCGATTGCGCAGCCCATTCTCCCGTTGAAGGGAGACAGATTTTCGCTTGTCCAGAGCGAAAATCAGAGGGATGTCTGGCCGCGCGAATCATGACTCGAGATTTCAGGACGCCTCATAAAATCCCCCTAATTTTTTCGCTGGACGCTTCAAGAACCGTCCCTTTTAAAAAAGGGGGATTCTTGGCAAGCACCATATAATCAAATATTTGTACCAAGACTCCAAACAAACCCTCGTTGAACCGGAGTGCAAAAATCAGCGCAGCGGAATCCGGCAGCCGCTGGATATTTTTGCAACGAAACGGTGCTGTAAAAATACGTCCTGCGGACTGATTATTACACTCCACCTACGTTTCTTACGAATAAATAAAACAGCCCGCTGGTCGTCGGGTGCTGTTAGGCCTCGTTCTAAGTAACAAAGCGGCTTTCTTGTCGTACAAGGAATCAGTGGATGCCAGCATAAATCCAACCTTATCGATTTACAAGATCAATTCTTGGAGGTTTCTATGAGATGTTTAGTCGGCTTGGGTTTGATTAGCCTGCTAATCCCTTGCTCAGCAGCCTTTTCTCAGGACGATATCCTGGCAGAGGTCCAGGACATTCCGACTGAAGAAATCAAATGGGAAGGGTTTAGACTGGACTCGGAGCAAGACATTCGGATAGAAGCCGTGGGCTTCAAAGGGCCACGGAGACATGAGTCCAGCTTCACCGATGCCTGGATTTTGGATTCCAGCACCAGAGAAGTTGTTTGGGAAATGGAAGATGCTGAAGTGAAAAACAGAACCGGTTCACTCTCAGAAGTTGAGGAGGATTTGAGACTTGCCAGAGGCAGCTATGAGGTGTACTATTCCTCTTTTCCCGATCCCGGGCGCTGGAACCATGACGGATTTGGCACTTTCATCGGCAAAATTTTCGATGAAATCTTTGACCATGAAGACTACGAAGACGTCTACGACGATTACAAGGGTGAATGGAAAGAGTTCAGAATCGTCGTGCACGGCAAGGGTAAGCGCTACCGAGAAGCAGCGTTTGACCAATTGCAGGATTCTTTTCGAAAGGACGCTTTTGTGTCCATGGCTGCGCTCGGCGACGATGAATATCTGCATCAAGGGTTTAAGTTAGAAAAGCCGGCGGAGATTCAGGTCTACGCCATCGGCGAGGCCAGGCGCGACGGCACCTTTGACTATGGCTGGATTGTGAATGCCGAGACCCGAGAGAAAGTCTGGAGTTTTACCCATCGGCATTCGGAGCCCGCGGGCGGCAGCCTAAAGAATCGTGTGGTCAACAAGGTGATTTCCCTGCCCGCCGGGGAATATGCCGCCTATTTTGTCACCGATGATTCCCATTCTTATCGTCGTTGGAACTCAGCTCCGCCCCATGATCCCATGTTCTGGGGACTTACTTTGAGAGTCGCAGATACTGCCATGAAACGTTATGTCAAATTATACGATATTGAAGATCTCCCGCAGAAGAACGTTATCGTCAAACTAACCAAGCTCCGGAATGATGCATTCAGGTCCAAGGGCTTTACGTTGAACAAGCCCATGGACTTGCGCATCTACGCGATCGGTGAAGGCAGAAACGGCGGAATGTTTGACTACGGCTGGATTGTGGATGCAAAGACTCACGAGAAAGTCTGGGAGATGGAGTACTACGACACAGAACACGCGGGCGGTGGCAAGAAGAATCGACTTTTCGACGGCGTGGTGCATTTCAACAAGGGCAGCTATTTTGTCTATTTTGTTACGGACGGATCGCATTCGTACCGGAATTGGAATACGACCCCTCCTTTTGACCAGAAAGGCTGGGGGATTACGGTCTTAGCGGCGAGTGAAAAATTCAACCCGGATGATGTTACCGAGTACCGCGAGGAGGAAGATGGTTCTGTGTTAGCAAAATTGGTCAGAGTTCGCAATCACGAATACGAGAAAGCAAACTTTACGCTGGGAAAAGACGGCAAGATCCGGATCTACGCCATTGGGGAAGGCATGGACGGAGAAATGTATGATTATGGCTGGATCGAAGACGCCAATACCGGCAGGACCGTCTGGGAAATGACCTATCGCAAAACCGAACATGCTGGCGGCGCCAGAAAGAACCGCCTGGTTGACGATATCATCCTGTTGCAGAGAGGAGATTACACGGTTTACTACGAATCCGATGACTCCCACGCTTTCAACCACTGGAACGATGACCCGCCGTACGACCCGGTCCATTGGGGAATAACGGTGTATCTGGCCCCAGAGAAGTGAAGCGGCTTACTCAGGACGGTGCAAAGTGCAAAGCGGTCTATCGCTATTTCTTGCACACGTCATTTGGCAGTTTTCACAGGAATTGGCGCCTGGGGTGTTTGGTTTAAACAGAAGAGACCGCCTTTGCGGTTTTTTTTCGTCCCTTGGAAATGACCTTTTTGGATGGAGTCTTGTGGTTCGCCGATTCAATCACGCCCCGTCGCCCGCACGCGGGGCAGGGCTTGATGCCTGCGCCGTAACATTTGGTACACTGCTGGTAGCCTCCCAAAAAAGACCTTGTTCCCCCCTGGCATTCCTTACACCTCAGCATGCCGTAGCCTTCACAAATGGGACAGCGTTGTCCGGCGTATTTTCTCCTAATCAGCGAGAGGTCCGGAGTCGTGGAAGGTTCCTTTGGAACCATGGTGTTGTCGACCCGGATTGTTTTGGCCTCGTAAAAACAGCTCATTTTTATGATTTGGTAATAATCTAAAGGTATTGCTTCCCCTATTCAACAGCAAGTAATGGCAAATAATTCCACTCCCGTGTCTGTTTGACCTATTTGAAGAACCCTCCTAAATATAAGCTCCAAATCAGCCGATAAATCCTTAAAAATAATTTAAGATTTACAGGGGTTTAGGTGATTGGACCATGGCAAGATTTTCTTTGTTAATTGTAGACGACGAAAAAATGATGTTGCAGTTTTTTACACGTACCCTGGAGGCAGACTACAAGCTACTCACAGCACAAAGCGGAGAAGAGGCCTTAGAATTGCTGGCGAACCAGGAAGTGCAGATCATCCTGACAGACCAAATGATGCCCAACATGACAGGCCTGGAATTCTTGACCAAAGCAGCAGAAATCAACTGCAACACCATCAATGTCCTGTTCACGGGTTACAACGATTTAGGCACCACAATCGATGCGATAAACTCCGGTCTGGTGTGGCGCTATGTAGCCAAGCCGTTCAACATCAGCGAATTAGAGATGGTCATTAGTCAAGCCGTTGAACGCTACAATTTGCTGCAAGAAAATCGAAAACTCACCCTGGAACTTCGCCGCGCCAACGAAAATCTGGAACGGAAAGTTCAGCAAAGAACACGCGCCCTCAAGCAGTCGGAGGAGAAGTACCGCACCCTGGTCGAGTCAGCTTTGACCGGCATCGCTATTATTGAAGACGACAAAATAGTCTATTGTAATAATAGGGCCAGTCAAATACTGGGATATCTGGAGCAGGAACTCGTGGGCAAATCCATTTATGAATTCATTCTACCTGAAGAACGGGACAGAGTTCAAAAGAGGATTCTCGCGCGTTTGGCAGGGGAACCAACTGCCAACTCGATGCGCGTACGATGTCAACACAAAAACGGTCAGACCGTGATCACCGAGTTGTTAGGCGTTTTAATCCGTTACCACGGCAAGGCTGCCATCCAGGCCAATTTCATAGACATCACCGAAAGAGAGCAGGCCGAAAAAGTTCAATCGGTGTTGTTGCACATATTAGAATCTACCAGCAGATCCAACAAGCTGGAGGAGCTGCTTGAAATCATCCATGCTCAATTGGGCCAATTGATCGATACCACGAACTTTTTTGTGGCTCTGTACGACCAGGAAAACAAGACCTACTCGTTTCCCTATTACGTGGATCAGTATGACGACGCCGATTTTACGCCGGAAGAGCTCAAAAAGAGTTTAACCGATTACGTGCGAAGACGGGGCGAGCCTTTGTTGGTAGATGAAGCTCTGCACGAGGAGCTCATCAAACGAGGAGAAGTGGAGTTGATCGGGGAGCCTTCGCCCATCTGGCTTGGTGTGCCGTTAAAAACCATGAACGGCGTGATCGGCGTGGTGGCGGTGCAGAGTTATACCGAGCATTCCCTGTATTCGGAAAAGGACCTGGAATTGTTGTCGTTGGTTTCCGGACACATCGCCATGGCGATCGAACGCATGCGCGCTTTGGAAGCGTTGCAGGAGAGCGAGCGCCGCTTCGCTACTTTGTTTCGGGAATCGCTGGACGCTATTTTGATCGTAGATGCTTTGAGCGAAAAGATACTGCTGATCAACAATGTGGTGAGGAGGCTGTTTGGTTACAAAGAAGAACTCGTGGGACAGAGTTTTTCCGTCCTGTTGCCAGAAAAACATGAAGGTGAATTGCGAGAATTGTTCAGCAAGGTTCGGGTGCACGACTCCGTGTTCGGTGAACAGGAGTTCGCCAAAGCCGACGGTACCATCATTCTGGCTGATCTCACGGCCACCATGATCGATTGGACCAGGAACAAAGCCATCCTGGTGAATCTACGGGACATCACCGAACGCAAACAAATGCAGTTGGCCATTAGCGAATCGGAAGCTCGCTACCGGCAGTTGGTCGAGCAAATGCCGGATGGTTTGTACCGCAGCACGCCAGCCGGCAGGTTTGTCACGGTGAACGACGCCTTTGTCAAGATGCTGGGTTACATGTGTGCCGACGAGGTGCTGCAGCTTGACATTCCCACCGATCTCTATTTTTCACCCGCGGAAAGGCGTCAGGCTTTGCAGAATTTCGACCAGAAAGACCATCCTGACACGACCATTTTTCGTTTGAAGAAAAAAGACGGCAGGGAGCTCTGGGTTGAAGATAACGGCAAGGCAATTCTGGATTCAGACGGACAGGTCCTCTATTATGAGGGGGTGGTCAGAGATATTACAGCTCGAAAAAAGGCGGAGGATGCCTTACAAGCTCAAAAGAAATATTTTGAAGCCTTGTTCAACAGTGCTCCAGATGCCATCGTCTCTCTCGATATGCAGCAGCGTATCGTCAATTTCAACCCTGCCTTTGGGAAGTTATTTGGCTTTACTCTAAGAGAAGTCATAAACAAGAATATAGACGATATCATCATCCCGGCGGGAAAAATGCAAGAGGCCAACGGTTTTACTCGAGCCTTGAGTCAGGATGAGGAGATTAGCTGTGAGGCGATCCGCAAAAGAAAAGATGGCTCCCTGGTTCACGTTGAAATTAAGGGAACCCCCATTTTTATTGAAGGTCAGCAGGTCGGGTTGTATGCTATTTACCGGGATATCACGCAGCGCAAGAAGGCCGAGGCAGAGTTACAAAAGGCCAAAGAAGGCGCCGAGGCCGCCAACCGCGCCAAGAGCGACTTCCTGGCGAACATGAGCCACGAAATACGGACCCCACTCAACGGCATCATTGGCTACACCGAGCTTCTAATCGAGGAGAATCTAACCTCCGAGTATTTGGAATCGATTAAGATTATTCAGGCCTCCGCACGCTACTTGCTCCAATTGATCAACGAAATATTAGACCTCTCCAAAATCGAAGCTCAGGGCATTGAGTTAGAAAACGAACCCTTTGACCTCACCAAGGTCTTGTATGAGAAGATCAAAGTCGTGCGCCCCCGTGTTGCAGAGAAAGGCGTGGAATTGAAATTCAGCTTTTCGGAGAAAGTCCCTTCAAGGCTCATCGGCGACGCCACCAGAGTGGGCCAGATCGTATTGAATCTGCTTTCCAACGCCGCGAAATTCACCCAGGAGGGCAGCATCTCCATCTCGGTCAGCAAAGGCAGGGGGTTCAAGAACCGGAAAGAGGTCTTCCCGTTGCAAATCGTTGTGGAAGATACTGGGATTGGAATTCCTCCCGAAAAGCTCGACACCATCTTCGATGCTTTTACCCAGGCCGACAGCTCCACCACCAGACAATACGAAGGCACGGGATTGGGATTGACGATTACCAGGAAACTGGTGCAACTGATGGGCGGCCACATTCGAGTGACCAGCAAATTGGGCCGTGGCACAAAATTTACTTTGTGCCTGCCTCTGGAGATTCGCACGCGGCCCGAGGAGACGTGTGAAGAGATCAAAGAGCTGCGTGAGAACCTTCAAGGCCTGTTGCAAGGGGAAAAAGGTCGCATATTGGTGGTCGAAGATGACAAGATTACCAGAGAGTTCCTGGTGTCTCGCCTAAAGCGCAACGGGTACCAGGTGCGCGTGGCGGTCAACAGCGAAGCGGCGTTGGAAATCGTCCACTCTCAACCGATCGATCTCATTCTGTTGGACATCCTATTGCCGGACTTGGTAGGGTGGCATGTTTTGAAAGAGCTAAAAGCCTCCCCCGAAACCAGTCAGATACCGGTAGTGGTGTGTTCTGTGCTCAGCGCCAAAAAGCAGGCCTTTAGTCTGGGCGCATTCGATTACCTGGAAAAGCCCATAACCGAGTCAAGTCTGCTTGCAACCATTAATCGATTAAAGAGAAGTGCACCAACCGCCCACGGCAAGATTGTCGTTGTGGATGACGATCCCGCGGTGTTGAGAAAAATATCTTTAACCTTGGAGCGGGAACAATACAAAGTGCTCCATTTTTGTAAGCCCAAAGAGGCCTTAGAGTATCTGTCGGAACATCCCAAAGTACAGGTTCTGGTTTTGGATTTGGTCATGCCGGAGATGGACGGATTCGAATTCATTGCTGAACTGCGCAAAAACGAAGCTTTGCTAAAGGTGCCGGTTCTGATTTACACGGCTAAAAACCTCGCAGTCGAAGACTATTTGCGCCTCAACGGTTCATTTGAGTATTTGGTGAAGAAGAATTCCACGGGTACAGAGCTTCTGCTCAATGAAATCAGCGCCATCGTGTCGCGGCAGAAAGCTGAGCCGCAAACGGTCTCAGAGGACCGGCCAAAGGAATCGCAAACGCCGGCTGCCTCCTCAGCGCCGCATGTTTTGTTAGCTGAAGACAACGAGGTGAACTGGGGGCTGTTCCAGATGATTCTGAAACGGCAGGGCTTTGCGGTGACAGTGGTCAACAACGGGGAGGAAGTGTTGCAAGCGCTGGAAAAGCACGAGTTTGATTTGATTTTGATGGACATGCAGATGCCGAAAATGGACGGTTACGAAACAACCCGGCGGATTAGAAAAGACGGCAGGTTCGACAGCTTGCCAATTATTGCGCTCACGGCCTATGCCATGGTCGGGGACGCACAAAAATGCCTCGACGCCGGCTGCAACGACTACATTACCAAGCCCATCAACAACAAACGGTTTATCGATTGTGTGCGTCGCAATCTCCCCGGGAAAGGTGGACGAACTCCGGCCAAGAGTGGCAGCCAGGATGCCAGAGAAGAAGCCTACAAAAGAGAGCTGACACGTCTCAAACAGATGTTTGTGGAGGACCTCAAAGAACGGCAGGAAAGTTTAGTTCGGGCGTTAGAGGAGGGAGATTCTAAACAGATGGAGTTTGTCGGCCACGGCATGAAAGGCAGCGGCACCAGTTACGGCTTTGAGGAAGTGACCCATTTAGGCGCGAAAATTGAGTTGGCCGCCAAGTCAAAGGATTTAGACCAGTTGAACAAACTCGTCGCTGAATTCGGAAGATTGGTCAAGCAACTCTCATGAAACGTCCGTTGCCCGTAACGCGAACGTCCCGTTTGCAGCGTGTTTCTGTCCCCGAAACGACATGTCTGCATTTGCACCTGCGCTTCAAGTCAGGCGCAACACATCCCCAAAGTGCCCTCTCTTAGGAAACGCTCCCTTTGAGCGGACTGACAGTTGCTTTTCTTTGAGCACACAGGCAGTCGTCCTGAGTAGTCCCGACCGCTTTTTGGTCGGGACGTATCGAAGGACGACGCCCGTCACCCCTCGATACGGTCACCTGAGAAGCGGTGACCTACTCGGGATGACTCGCACAGTGCTGATCTGTAACAAGATGCCTCCTGCATGACAGAGGGCTGCCTTTGGCGTTTCCGACATTTAAAGCAAGCCGGTTGCACGGATGGCGTGGGCTTTTAGGAAACGCTCCTTGTTCGTTCCCACGGTCTCCGTGGGAACACCCTCACCGACGCTCAGCGTCGAGTGACCG
>JBHHYI010000138.1:0-11174 GCA_046757525.1 bacterium
TTGTGCAAACGCTCCTCCGGAGCGGAACCATTGTTCTTTTTCTTTGAGCACAAAGCTAGTCGTCCTGAGTAGTCCCGATCGCTTTTGGGTCGGGACATATCGAAGCCCGTCACCCCTCGATACGGTCGCTTGAGAAGCAGTGACCTACTCGGGATGACTCGCACAGTGCTTACCCGTAACAAGATGCTTCCTGCCTGATTGGGCCGCCTATGGCCGTTGCACATGCAAAGCAACAAATCTTGTGTTGTGCTCACTTCTTCAGAAGCGACACGAGGGGTTTAGCCAGGAGAGACTTCTTGCAAGCCACTAACGGTCAGTGCGCAGAATGCGTATCAGTTTTAGCAGCTTGAAGAGGTTTCCGGAAAGTTTGATTCTACCGGTGAGTAGATATTTCAGATAGTTTTCACCCAGGGCAATGTCGAGCAAGGTGCTCAGGTCTCCGCGGACGGTTGCCGTTATTTTGCCTCGGCCCCCCTGATGGATTGCAATGGAGTCACCGCGAAAATCCAGGGTGATTTCCATGCCACTTGCGTCGAACAAAAAAGCGCCGTGCAACCGCCTGGCCAGTACCTGATGTCTGGTATTTGACAAATTGTTGCGCAAGAGATCGCGAATGAAATAGCCCACTAAATTCATTCGCTCTGGTTCGGAAAAATCGACTACCATAGGGTTTTCTATTTTCTCTCCTTGATGAAATGGTATTCGCGCAACCATTCGAAGGTTTTTTTGAACGACTCTGCCAGCGGTGTGGTGGCGTAGCCAAGCTCTCTTTTGGCTTTTTCGGAGCTCACGTAGTGGGTGAGTCTCGACATGCGGGCCAGTCGGGCCGAGATTTGCGGATTGAAGCGAAACAGTTTGCCCAGTCCCTCGGCCATGAGGCCCGCGGAAAACATCACCCAGAAAGGTATTCTGAACCGGGGCGGCTTTTGCCCCAGAAACTCATTGGCCATAGACATGAATTCTTTGTAGGTCAGATTCTGGTTGGAAAGAATGTAGCGCTGCCCGGCTTGCCCTTTCTCCATGGCCAGAATTTGTCCCTGCACCACGTCTGCCACATCCACCACGCTCAAGCCGCCACCAATGTAAAACCAAAGCTTCTTCTGCGCTGCCAGAATCAGCAATCTGTTCAGACCGGGCCTTTTATCCCAGGGACCAAACACGTAGCCCGGGTTGACCACGACCACGGGCAGGCCCTTGCGGCCGTATTCCAATACAACCTCTTCCCCAGCCCTTTTGGTGTCGATGTAAGGCAGACGGAAGCGCCCCAGGTTGAAGGTGGTCTCTTCGGTGGCGGGCTGCTGTTCCGTACCCCAACCGATGGCCGCAATCGAGGAGGTGTACACCATCTTTTCGATTCCCTCTTCCAGTGCTGCCCTGGCCAGGTTTTCGCTGCCCAACACATTGGTTCTTTGAAAGCGGTCTCTTTCAAAGGGAGCGAGTTTTAACAACGCCGCCAGATGATAGACCTGCTTGCATCCTCTGACCGCCTGGCGTACGGTGTCGTAGTCGCGCACATCGCCAATGTGCTCCTCCAGGGGCAGGCCTTCTAAGCCCAACCGGTTGCTCCACTCGCGCCGCAGAATTCGCACCGATTCGCCCCGGGCAGTGAGTCTTCTGACCAGATTTGTCCCGATAAATCCGGTGGCGCCAGTCACTAAGATCGACATTGACGAAACAAGTTAATGTGTGAGTAAAGAATCATTCGTAAGGTTTTCTAAAAGCAATCTAAAACGCTGACCATGCCAGAGGAAACTCCTCGTCGAGTTTTCACGTCCCTTACGTGGCTGTTATATTTCCTTAAGGAGCGCTGCCCAGGCTCTTCTGTGTTTAATCGAGGATTTAGAGGCATCCAGTTCTGGTCCAATTCTGCTAATGAAATCAACACGCCCGCGTTCACCCAACAATATGAGAATTCCCCTGGTAAAATCAGAAAGATTTGAAAAGATTTGAAATGTAGATGTTTTGTCCGCTGTTAAATTCCTGGATGATCTTCTTGTTTATCGCATCATGACTTTCCGGCTCGATGCCTTGTTGTGCCATAAAAAGGATTTCTTTTATTTGATTTGCCCTTGCTACATCAACCTTCGCATCTAATTGCGTTAAGTTTAAGCTTCTATCCTTTACTTCAACTAAGAGAACTATTTCGTTATTCAACCAGCATTCAATGTCAGCCACCATACCTGAGGAGGCATCCGGGGCATTGACTTTTTCTCTCCTTACTTCATCGAATAGGCTGAATTTATCTGAAATTGTTCTGAATAGTGAAGTCGCGACCGCTTCCAATCTGTCACCGCCAGACCGTTCTGCAATAAATGCATCTATTAGATGAAGGGTTTTATCAAGACTAATTCTGCTTGGCGTGGGATATACAACAACTACGTCTGCGAGGAGTTTGTATATTTCGAGCAGGATTTGATCAAAAACGCTCCTCGTGAAATCCGGGTCGTTTTTGTGCTCGACTGTGCTTAAAACATCGATTAATCTGTGCCAGTCCTTCTTGTTTTTCTGTCTGGCTCTGTTAGCTTTGGATACCGAAGTACATCGTAGTGGATTGTTGACATAAGGTTCGTTTGAACCACCCAAAACATTATGATTTTCTTTATCAAATGGAACGATGACCTGATGTGCAATGGTCCGTGCATCAAATGATCCCTCACTTTCATCAGCAGCCTGCAAGGATCGACAATCCAAGCTGTGATCAACGGACTTACTTAAGAGTTGAGTCGGCAAAACGTATCGATAGGATTTTGTGTTGCTTGTGAGACAGGCCCTTATGTTTTCCTTGAGAAGGACATATTCTTGTTCTAAGTGTTCGACTGTCGGCTCACCTTCAATAATTGTGAGAGTGTGATTGCATCTTTCTTGTAGATATTTTTGGCACTTGTGCGAAAGTGATAAGTCATCAGCCATGTTGATCAGTAGTTAGTCCAAAGGATCTCAGTTCGGTCCGATTTGATGGACAATGCTTTTTTAGTCTTGGCAACATGGATGTTCCAATCTTTATATAACTCATCCATTAATTCACATCTGTATCCTGAAATTGCGACTTTACCTTTCACGTTTTTCAGGACTTCTGCAAGCTTGATGTGCGTTAAGTCAGTCATTTCATATTTGTAAGCGTTCTTGTCACCTCGAGACTCGTGGGGATAAGGAGGATCACAGTAGAATAATGTATCCGGGCTGTCATACCTTTTAATTACCTTGAACGCATCATCATTTTCAATCTGTACTCTCAGCAGCCTTGAGGCAATATACTCCAAACCTTCAACGCTTCCCAACCATCGTGAAACCGCGCCTGCCATTCCAGCTCTACTCGTGGACAGACAACTAGCCCACCTTCCATTTGAAGCGGTCTGTGCTAAGCCCGTTCTAACCTGTCGAGCACGTATGAAAAACCTCCTGGCTTTTTCGAGATCAGAAAGTTTCTGAGCACTTTCACTGGATCCAATCGCCAGTTGGAACTCCTCACGTGAGAAAGGCGTCATTCCGATAGCGTAAAGTAATTCCTCTTTTTGGTCCCTCAAGACCCTAAAAAAGTTCACCACTTCGCCATCAATGTCATTATAAGTCTCCACATGCGAAGGGTCTCTATTCAGCAAGACAGCGGCGGAGCCACCAAAGAGCTCACAGTAGTGGTAAGTTTTGGGCAGCAATGGCAGTAACCAGTCCAGATGGCTGTATTTCCCTCCGTACCACCCAAAGGCTATTAATTTCCTTTTCCCTTTTGCGCGGTTCTTGACCATTGACATGATTCACCTAACTATTTAAGAAATCTTTTTCTAAAATTTATCATACTAAAAAAAATACTTCGAGTAAAGAAAAATTGTTTAGATCCAAAAACAACCACCCCTGTGCCTCCTTAATTAAACGCAAAAAAGGCTGGTACAAACGAAACGTTGGCGTTACACAATCTGTGGGTAAATTAAGCACCACGGATTTTAGAGTCAAGGCTTTTGAGTCGTCGTTGGTTCTAAGAAGACCATTTCCGGCAGGAGCAACAAGAGTTCTCTGGAACGCCAGGGCGCTTGCTTGATGCCGGGTTTTGGGAAAGGGCAGATGAGGGGATCAAAAACCCAGGCGGAGGTCGCCTTCAAACCAGAGGCCCAGGATAAAACTAAACTCCGAATTGTTGCGGCCCAACTGGTTCTCCACGTTGTCCACATTCCGAAATTTGCCGGAGAGATTGAATCTGAGATTGGCGGAAGGATGGTAAACAATTTGAAACTTGCCGATATTGCTCGTTTCTACCACGCCGGTTGGGAACGGTTCCGAATAACCCTGCTCCACGGTAAATTGCAGCCAGGGCTGGTCGAATTTGTTTTGAATGCGGCCTTCGCCTCGGCGAATGTGCTCGTAGCCGACGCGGACCTGCAATCCGGGCAGCAACCACTGGCTCAGGTTGAGGTCCCAGCGGTCGAAATCGTTGCCGAGAAAATGGCCGATGGGTCGGCCTCGGTGCAGGAATTTCTCCCAGGGGTCCTGGGTATTGTAAGTGCGATTAGTGACGCGGGAATATTCGCCAATGAAACGCGTGCCACTCATCTGCAACGGGTCCGTGATTTGCAGGCCCAGAATAAATCCCAATTCGTTGGGTTCCAGATCCGCCGGTTTGGAATGTTCCAGTTGAATGTCGTCGATGAGGAGCTCGCCGTACACACCGAGGTTTTGTACAGGATAAAGGGCAAAGTCTATTGAGCCCAAGGTGTTGCCGGTGACAGGTCCGTTCAACTGCACGCCGTGGTAAAAGATAAACGGGTTCAGGAAGGCCAACTGCCAGTTGCTGGCTGGCCCGCCGTAGAGGATGGATTCCGTCAGACCAAAATAGAAGCGATGGAACAGTTTGAATTCCAGGCGGTGTGCCGCCAGAAATCGATTGGCCCGCACCAGGGTGCCCGACGAGGTGTCCGGAACCATCATCGGATCCAGGCTGGAGGTGAAAAAGGAAAACTTGAAATATTTGTGGGTGTAGCTGGCCCAGAGTTGGTCCATGGGACGGGCAAAATCCGAAATCATCAGCGTGGCAGAATGGCCGGAGCCAAATCGAACGAAATCACGCCCCAACTTGACCTCAAAGTTCTTGAAACCAGTAGTGATGTAGGCTTGTTCGGTAAACGAAGCGATGTCACCCTGACGCTTGCCAATATAGGTTGAGTCTTCGTCCAAACGATTGTCGAACACAATGCCGTTGTAGAGCTCCACTCTGTTGGCAATGGCAATGCTTGCTTTGCTGCGCAGGCGGAAATGGCCGACGCTTCGCTCATCATTGCGGTCGAACTCCTGAATGAAATAGGTGCCCACGCTGGCACGATTGCTCTGACTTTTTTGCAACAGGCGTTGCATTTCCGGTGCAAACTCAGCATGCAAGCGATCGAAAAGCCAGCAATCGGCCTTGCTCAGGTGCACGGCGCCGTTTTGTCGACGTTGGTCCAATTTAATCAAGTATTCGGCGATTTGCCCTCGGGTGAAAGGCCGGTTTAGAATGTAGAAATCCTCGAAGTAGCCGTGAACGCGCAGTTCGTCGATGTAGTCGTAGGCCCAGTGGAATGTGGGCAGGGTTTCGCGGATGCCGGCAAAAACAGTGGCGGACCCAAGCAATCCGGTCAACAAGATCAGTTTAGCCAGTCTCAACATGAGTTCCTTCCCTGGAATGCTGCTGTTAAAGCAGACGTTAATGACGACTTGAATGTACTATTTTTCGCTCGACGATGCAAGTTTAAACTCTTTAACAAATCTTTCGGTCCCGATTGCCCGGTGCAGACGGTCCTGTCAGTGTGGGGTGTTCGAACCCGGTTTCCATTTGCAGTTTTCTCAAAATATGAAACTGGAGGCTGTCTCCGGACCTCCACCCGGTTTGCGTTATTCCTGACGCTGACACGGTTCATTCTCAATTAGCCAAGGACTGCTCTATTTGATTAGAATACAATTTGAGAAGGGTTGTTACGAATTGGGTAGGCAAATCAATAAGCGTTTTTATTCACAAGCCCCTTTGAGAGCGTCTTGATGATGATTTTGAAATCCAACCACATGGACCAGTTTTCCAGATAGAACAGGTCGTGCTCCAGGCGTTTTTTCACACACGTGTCGCCGCGCCAACCATTTACCTGGGCCAGTCCCGTGATGCCCGTTCTGATTTGATGTCGCACCATGTATTTGGGAATGCTGCTCTTAAAGCGTTTGGCAAAAAAAGGCCTTTCTGGACGCGGGCCGACCACGCTCATTTCACCTTTTAACACGTTCAAGAACTGGGGCAGTTCGTCCAGGCTGGATTTTCTCAGGAATTTGCCAAAGGCGGTCCGTCGGGTGTCGGTGGTCGTGGTCCAAACGGTGTCGCTTTCCTGTTTTGGGACCACACGCATGGTGCGAAACTTGTACATGAGGAATGATTTTCTGTTCTTGCCCACACGTTCCTGTTTAAAAAAGACCGGTCCTGGTGAGGTGAGTTTAATGACAATGGCAATGACGGCTGTAAGAGGCAACGTCAAGGTTAGCACCAGGAGGGAAAACAGGATGTCGAAGACGCGTTTGAGAATCTTGTAGGTCCAGGTGTCCACAGGCGTATTCCTCACTTTTACCAGCGGCAGGCCGTTAAAGTCGATCACCTTGGTGACGGGTTGAACAAATTGGAAGAGATCGGGAACAATGTCGGTTTCGATTCCCTCTTCTTCACAAGTTGCAACAATTCTGTATATTTTCTTGTGCGCTTTGTTTGGCAATGCGATGACGACCCGGTCTACGATTCTTGCTTCTAACATGCTTCGCAACTTTGAGGTTCTGCCCAGAATCGACAGGCCGTAGTCCCTGTATTTGCCATTGGTGAAAATGTCATCGAGGAAGCCAAGGACTTCATAGCCGTAGGAGGCATGTTCTTTGAAGGATTGGGCCACTCTGAGTCCAACTTCTCCTGCGCCCACGATCAACACTCTCCGTTTATTAAATCCCCTCTTCCGTAACCATTTTAGAGTGGCACGAATGAGAATTCGACTGCCACTGAGCAACAGGAAGTTCACCACGCCGAACAGCATGAAGGTGAGGCGTGAGTGGGAGTATTCCCGGTAGAAAAAAGACACCGAGCACAAGACCAGAAATCCCAGCAGATTGCCAAAAAACAGTGGTCTGGCATCCACAAAGATGGAACCGGTGCGTCGCGGCTGATAGAGCTTTAGGGCAGCAAAAATGACCAACCACACCGGAACAACCATGAGGAAAAATGCTCGGTATTTGCTAAAGGGCGGAATCAAGATGATTTCGAAAATATTGGAGTAGAATCTCAAATAGAAAGCAATGAGGTAGGACGATGCCACCACGACCGCATCGTAGGCAACCAATGAAAGCAAGAATATTCTCGAATATTTTTTGAGCATTGGGATTGAGTTTTCTTGATCAACCTTTTTACGTCTTTATAGTATCCACATCTTGCGCAAATTGCAGAAAACAAGTGCTTTTTACCGTGAGATATTCGGTGGGTTGAGTGGAGCTGACGTAGAACGCAGCGGTCGCACCTGACCATGTCCAGAGGCAAGGGCACCGGTCTGTTCGGTTCCCCGGGCTGCCACCATGCCCGGGACCAGGACGATGGCAGACTGGCAATCGTTCTGAGGCGCCGGGGGTGACCCAACTCCATGGACCGGCGCCTGGTGGGCCGTGACAGTGTGACACACGTTTGCTTGTTTCCCCTTACTCTCTAAAAAACATCTTGACAAATATGAAAATATTGTTAACTTTCATGCAATGTATTCCTCACCTGATTCATAAACAAGTACCTATCTAAACTTAATCTTAAGGATTACAAAATGAAAGTTGCATATATCCATCCACAATTTCCAGATACTCTTTGGAGTTTCCGTGGGATCAGGCCAATAACAGGGGTTAAGACGGCGTTTGCTCCGCTGGGACTTGCGACTGCTGTCGCTTTGACACCGGAAGATTGGGACACTGAAATCTACGACGAAGAGATTGAGCCCATCAATTATGATACGGACGCCGATTTAATCGCTTTGACCGCCTTCAACGTGCAGGCCCAGAGAGCTTACGGGATCGCCGCTGAATTCAGAAAGCGTGGCAAACATGTTGTGCTTGGTGGACCGTATGCATCCTTGTGTCCTGAGAACGTAAGGCCTTATGTCGATTCGGTCGTTTCCGGCGAATGCGAATACATCTGGCCGGAGTTTCTGAACGATTTCAAGAACGGCCGTCATAAGGATTTCTACCGCCAGGAGGAAAAAGTCAACATGGCCGATTCGCCAATTCCAGCCTTTGAAATGTTGGATGCCAAAGCCTACCAAGCGTTTTATGTGCAGACAACCCGTGGCTGCCCTTTTGATTGCGAATTCTGTGATATCATCATTACCGATGGCCGGGTTCCTCGCACCAAATCTGTTGAGCAGGTTCTTGCTGAGGTGAACAAACTGCGCGAATTGGGGGTAAAATATGTCACCTTTAGCGATGCTAATTACATAGCCAATACCAAGTTCGCCAAGGAACTCACGAGCGAACTGATCAACTTCTGCAAGAAATACAACTATCCTATCTCTTTTGCCTGCGAAGCGACCTTAAACCTGGCTGGCAAAGATGATTTGCTGAGCAAGATGCAGGCAGCCAATTTTGAGACGATCTTCGTTGGCATCGAATCACCGCGAAAAGCCAGTTTGCTGGAAACCAACAAACGACAAAACACCCACGGTTCCATCGTCGATGACGTACACAAGATTCTCTCTTACAATATGGCCGTCATCGCCGGCATGATCGTAGGGTTTGACAACGACGACAAGGATATTTTCCAGGAGCAGTTTGACTTTTTGATGGAAACAGGCATTCCATTTACCACCTCGGGAATTCTGGTGGCGATCGAAACCACGCCGCTTTATTATCGCATGCAACGCGAGGGCCGGCTGTTGGACTACAATTATGAAGAACAAAAGGCCCACGGCGCTGCCGACATTAACTTCATTCCAAAACTCATGACCAAAGAGGAGATTGTCCAGGGGTACAATTGGTTGATTCGCGCTTTGTACGCCTACGACAACTATTCGAAACGATTGATCACCGCCATGCAACACTTTACACCTGGTCTCACCAAATTTCGCCAGAACAACCCCTTCATGACGCTGAAAACGCCGAAAGTTCTGTTCAACATTGCCAAGCATTTCATTTTCACCAGAGACCGCAAGAGGCGGCACTTCTTCCTCAAGACCTTGAAGGAGAGTCTCAGAGGACATTTTTCCGTCCGAAAATTCGTGGAAGCGACTTCTTTTATGACTTTGCACAAGCATTTTCACGAATACATTACCAAAACCCACGGCGATCCCGAAACTGTGGGCCCCTATTCACCTTTCTATCAGGAAGCTACTCAGGGCGAACAGGAAGAGGTAACGGAAGTCGAGGGGGTACAAAGTAAAGAAGAAGCCTCTGCTGAAGCCGTTTAAGAGGGGTTGATCCTTTGAGTAGACTTTGAGGAGTGCAAAAGGCGAACGGAGTATAACCCTTCGCCTTTTGTTTTTGTAGGCAACCGAACCATCAAATCCCGCAAAGTACCCATACTAATCTATCGGAGGAGATTGATGACTGAATTTCTTGAAGGCCTATTGAAGTTATCTTTGAACGTGTCTAATTTCATGTGGGGCGGCTGGATGATCGTTTTGCTCGTCGGGACCGGCGTCCTCCTGACCTTTATGACGGGTTTTGTTCAAATCAGAAAACTGGCTCTTTCTCTCAAGTTGGTGTTCCAGGGTTCAGGGAAAAAGGGCAAGGAGGACCTAAAAAAGGAAGAAGGCGACATTTCTCCTTTTGCTGCTCTGATGACCGCACTGGCAGCCACGGTAGGCAACGGCAACATCGCTGGTGTAGCTACGGCCATCGCCACGGGCGGACCTGGTGCCCCTTTCTGGATGTGGCTGTCCGCCATCTTTGGCATGGCCACCAAGTACGCAGAGGGGTTTCTGGGCGTTAAGTACCGCAAGATCGCCGAAGACGGCTCCATGTCTGGGGGTCCCATGTATTATATCCGGCACGGGATAAAAAACACGGCGATTGCTAAACCGCTCGGCATGCTGTTCGCCATCTGCGGCGCTATGACTGCACTGTTCGGCACCGGCAATATGATGCAGTCCAATTCCATGGCCCTGGCTTTTAAGACACAATTTCAGGTGCCCACGCTCCTCAGCGCCATTGTTATCACCTTGTTGGTCGGATTGGTAATCATCGGCGGCATTAAACGAATCGGTGCGGTTGCCGAACGCTTGGTTCCATTCATGATCGTGTTCTATGTCTTAGGGGCCATGCTCATCATCCTGGTAAAGTTCACGCAAATACCGGCAGCCTTCGTACTCATCTTTGAGTCGGCCTTTTCAGTACAAGCCGTTGGTGGCGCTTTGATCGGCACTTCGGTAAAACAGGCGATCAGTTTAGGGGTTCGCCGGGGCGTTTTGTCCAATGAAGCGGGCATGGGTTCGGCAGCCATTGCCCAGGCAGCCGCCAAATCGCCCAGCCCAACTTACAACGGACTGATTGCCATGACCGGTGTCTTCATCGACACCATTGTGGTCAACACGATGACGACGCTGTCAATTGTGCTGACTGGCCTCTGGAGGCTCACTCCCGCGGCAGGCATTGCCCTCAGAACGCCCGGGCAGATTTTCGATGTCAGCCATGTGTCGCCGCAGGCCATGCACATGGCCAATCAGTTGGGCATTAAGCTCGCAGAAACCGGCGGCTTGACCAGCACGCAACTGACCGCGGAGGCTTTCAATTCCATCGTGCCCTACGGGGGCATGGGCATCGCCATTGCCTCGCTGGTTTATGGCTACACCACGCTCATCGGGTGGGCCTATTATGGCGAGCGGTGTATAGAGTACATCTTTGGCATCCGGTCCATCATGTCCTATCGGCTGGTCTATATCTTGTTGCTGTTTGTAGGCGCTTTGATGACAGGCAAGTATTTGAACATCGTTTGGTACACTGGCGACACCTTTAACGCCATCATGGCCCTGCCGAATTTAATTGGCCTGCTCTTCCTGGCAAAGATCGTCGCTTCTACCACCAAAAAATATTATCAAACGGGGCAATTTTAGGAGCATCGAGCAACACAGGCTGCTTTTATAACTCATAACAGTTCAGGCCATAGTTGGATCGTTCAGTATGTCTATGCTGAACGCACATTAAGTCAGGATATTTATCCC
>JBHHYI010000139.1:0-10914 GCA_046757525.1 bacterium
ATGTCGGTGCATAAGTCCGGCTCCGGGTTAGCCTTTGTGAACAGCTTGTTTACCATGCACAATCTGTGGGTAGCGCTTTGGGAAATCGTGGTCTTTGTGCCGATCTTAGGCGTCATTAAGTTGCTAAAAAAGCGCAAAAAGTTGGTTATTACCCTGGGGACTTGAGGGCAAAATGAATCCAGTTGAATATTCAGTAGTCGTTCCGGTCATGAACGAGGCAGAAAATGTGGAGCTGCTTTACAGATCCATTAAAGCGGTCTTTGAAATGATGGGCGACTCCTACGAAATCATCATGGTAGATGACGGCAGCACGGACGAGACCTACTCCATATTGCAGGCGCTCAACCGCCGGGACAAGCACCTGAAAGTCGTCAAGTTTCGCCGCAATTTCGGCCAGTCGGCGGCCATGGCGGCCGGGTTTGAGCATGCGCGTGGCCACATCGTCATTTCCATGGACGGCGATTTGCAAAACGATCCCAAGGACATTCCCGCCATGGTGGCGAAGCTCCGCGAAGGTTACGACATCGTGGCCGGTTGGCGCAAGAACCGTCAGGACAAAATGATCATTCGCAAAGTGCCGTCAAAAATTGCCAACAAGATCATTCGCTTTTTCACCGGTGTGCAGCTTCACGATACCGGCTGTTCTCTCAAGGTTTACCGTTCGGAAATCATCAAAAAAATTAGGCTGTACGGTGAGATGCACCGGTTTATCCCGGCGTTGGCGCGCATCGAAGGTGCCAGGTTTGCCGAAATGGTGGTCGCGCACCACGCGCGCAAATTTGGGCAGTCGAAATACAATTTGACCCGCACGTTCAAAGTCATCATGGACTTGACCACTCTGAATCTGTTTATCAAGTATTTAACCAAACCCGTGCACTTCTTCGGCAAGCTGGGCTTCCTGTTTAATGTTTTCGGCGTGACGGCTCTGGCCGTCTGTGGTTATTTTGTTCTGAAAGGCTTTGACGACCTGGCGAGCATGAACGTGCTGCTGTCGATCGCCTTTTTGCTGATCGCAGCGGGCTTTCAGTTTTTTTTCTTCGGGCTCATCGCCAATATGGTTGTGAAAACCGGAGAGAAGAAGAACGGTCAGCTCAAAGAATATTTTTCACTCTGAATCTGAAGGACTTTAATGGAAGAACAAGTTTTGACCCAGGAAAAACCCCGCGACGCAAAGGTTGCAGCAGCGGTGTCGTCGGTTAAGACGAAGACCTCGGTTATCGTTACCGTTTACAATTTTGAGAGAGATGTGCAGCCCCTGTACCAATCGCTTTTGGATTCGTTGCAGCAAACGCAGCAGGATTTTGAAGTGATTTTCGTCGATGACGGCAGCGAAGACAACACCTGGGGGCGGCTCAAAGAATTGTCGGCCGATGAATGGCGGGTCAAGCTGGTGCGTTTGCGCACCCGTTTCGACGAGTCCGCCTGTTTCGATGCCGGTTTCAAGCAGGCCAGCGGCGACAAAATCGTATTCCTGACCACCCGCGTTCGCGTAAACCCGACCCAGATTGCGAATCTGCTGGCAAAGCTGGACCAGGACTTTGATCTGGTGATAGGGTGGAGGCATCCGCGCAGAGATTCCAGGCTGAACCAGTTCATCTCGTGGATATTCAATGCGATGGTCAAGACATTTTCAAAGCTGGCGCTGAAAGACATCAACAGCGGCGTGCTGGCCGTCCGTCGCGAGGTGCTGGAAGAAATTGCGCTCTACGGCAATTTGAATATCTTTTTACCCATTTTAGCCCACCGAAAAGGGTACAAGGTAACCGACGAAAAAATCGAGCAGCTTGCCGGCACCTTCCGCAAATCCAAATATGTCTCCGAATATTTTCAGCGCTTGTTAGACATTGTGACCGTTATTTTCCTGACCAACTATTCCAAAAAGCCATTGCATTTCCTGGGCTTCTTTGGTCTAATATTTGCTATTTGTGGCGCGGCCATGAATCTATACCTTTTCGTCTATCGGTTGTTTCAATTTGGGCCAATTGCCGGCCGGCCTTTGTTGCTTTTAGGAGCACTGCTGCTGGTCATCGGCATCCAAATGATTTCCATCGGATTGATCGGCGAAATGATTATTTTCACCCATGCCAAGGACATTAAAGAGTACACCATCGAAGAGATCTTAGATTGATGAAGCTCATCATCCAAATTCCTTGCTTCAACGAGGCAGAAACGCTGCCGGAGACCATTGGCGATCTGCCGAAAGCCATTGCAGGCGTCGACGAGGTGGAAACCCTGGTGGTCGACGACGGCAGCGCAGACGCCACCGTGGAGGTAGCGCGCAGCCTTGGCGTCAACCATATCGTGCGCCACACCAACAACAAGGGACTGGCTGAGGCCTTCATGACCGGCCTCGATGCCTGTTTAAAGCTCGGCGCTGACATCATCGTCAATACGGACGGCGACAACCAATACTGTGGTGGTAACATCGCTGATTTGGTGCAGCCTATTTTGCAAGGCGATGCCGACATCGTCATCGGCGACCGACAGACCAATGGCATCGCGCATTTTTCTTTTGCCAAAAAGCGTTTGCAAAGCGTAGGCAGTTGGGTGGTGCGCCACGTTTCCGACACCCGGGTACCGGACGCCCCCAGCGGTTTCCGCGCCTTTAGCCGCGAAGCCGCCCTGAGAATGAACGTGATTTCGAAATTTTCCTATACTTTGGAAACGATTATCCAGGCTGGCAAAAAGAATCTGGCCGTGACCTCGGTTCCGGTTAAGACCAACAAAAAACTCAGGGAATCCAGACTGTTCACCAGCATTCCCAGATATCTTAAGAGGTCTTTGTCGACCATCTTCAGAATCTACACCATGTATGAACCACTCAAGACCTTTTCTTACATCGGTGGCGCTGTGTTTGGCGGTGGCGTTTTGATCTCCTTGAGATTTTTGTACTTTTATCTCACCGGCAACGGTGGCGGCCACATTCAGTCTTTGATTCTGGCAGCGGTTCTGATGATGATCGGGTTTCAGGTGGCCATGATCGGGCTGGTCGCCGACTTGATCGGCAGCCTTCGTCGCCTGGTGGAAGATACGCTTTTCAGAGTAAAGAAGCTCGAGTTGCGAGAAAAATCGCACACCAACGGATCGGTCAAGAAAAAAGCTGGAAGGCAAAAAAAGATTTTGTCTCAAGACAAGTAATTCTTAAGAGGTGCCCACGAAATGAAAGTAGCTGTCATTGGCGTCGGGAAGATGGGGTTGCTGCATGCGGGGATTATGAACGCGCTGGAAGGCATAGAGCTTTGCGCGATTTCTGACACTTCGAGTCTACTGCTCAATTTCGCCAGACATCTCAAGAAGACGATCCATGTCTACGACGACTATGTGAAGATGCTGGACAAAGAAAAGCCGCAAGTGGCTGTCATCACAACACCGGTGTTTTTGCACGTGCCCATGGCCAAACAATGCGTGCAACGAGACATTGCCTTTCTGGTCGAGAAGCCGCTGAGCGCTTTTAGCGACGAAGCTACCGATCTGGTGCAGGACATCAAAGCCAGGAATTTGACGACCATGGTGGGCTATATGATGCGCTACGCGGAAACTTTTGCCAAAGCAAAGGAGATCATCGCGTCCGGGGTGTTGGGCCGTCTCATCACCTTTAAAGCCACCATCTACGTTTCCCAGCTCTTTAAGACCGGCAAGGGTTGGCGCTACAACAAGAAGGAATCGGGTGGCGGCGTGGTCATCGGTCAGGCAACCCATTTGATCGATCTGCTGCAATGGTATTTTGGAGATTTGGTGCGGGTGTCGGCGCACACCAGAAATTGGTATTCTGAGGAGGTGGAAGATTTTGCCCATGTTTATTTTGAATTTGAAAACGGCTTGACCGGCTGGTTTGATTCCTCCTGGAGTGTTCGGCACCACCGTTTGCTCGAGATCAGCATCGATGTCAACGGTGAATTCGGCAATCTCGTGGTTTCCGACGATGTGGTCAAACTCTTCCTGGAAAAGAGCTTTAACGGCTACGGAGTTGGTTGGACCAACTTTTACAAACCGGACCTGTTTCAGGGCGTGGAGATCGACCTCGGCGGTCCGCAGTACACGCGCCAGGATGTCCGTTTTATCGAAGCGGTCAAAAACAGCCAACAGGTGGAAAGCGACGTGGCCAATGCTCACAAAGTTCAAAAGATAGTGGATGCAATCTACGCCTCGGCTGACCAGCACGGCGCCCCGGTCGAGATTAGCCGGGTTGGCGGTCAGGTGTCTTCGGATTCCTCGAAATGACAACACTGCCGGGCTCTGGACTAAAGTGAAGGTCCGTTGGTACCATAGTTTAACGAGTAATTGCAACCTTGCAAGTAAGTAGAATCAATTTTCTTTAGGAGCAGTAAGGATGCTGGATGACATCGTTTTAGGACATAATCAATTTTTTGGCGTGAACCATCTGGTGGCGGCGACGGGTAACCAGAAAGAAGCTTATTTCAGCGACATCTCGCGCATCATGGACATCATAAATTTTGCGTATGATCTGGACGTAAAAGCGATGATGATGTCCACCCACGAACGGGCCGGTCTGGTGGCCCGGGAGGTTTTGCGGGACCCTCGACTCAAGAACGATCTGGGGGTCTATCTTCTGGTGCCTTATGTCGCAAAATACATTAAACAGGCTAACGAGAAGGGGTTGGTGAATATCGTCAAAGAAGCGCTGGGTGGCACCAGCTTTCAGGAAAAACTCAGCATGTTTGTTCGTGGCGGCGTGGGTTTGATTACCAAAGATGTCAGCAAGATGCTCACGGCAATGATTGACTTTGAAGTAGCGCAGTTTAAAGATTTGAACTTGCGCGCGATCTTTCTGCACGACGTCATGACCGATTTGGTGTTAGGGTGGGACATGGCCGACGTGCTGCAATTGTTTGCGACTCATGTTGCGAAGAAATACCAGGCCATTCCAGCGTTCTGCACCAAGAATTTGCCCAAATTGATGCGGCTTCTAAAAAACACCGATATTGAGAATCCCCTGATCATGGCTTCGATCAACAAAATGGGATTTCAGGTGAATCCTTCGCTGGCAGCGTTTGAGGACTGCTTGCGACAAAACCCACTGCGACTTTTAGCCATGAGCACGCTGGCGGCTGGCTATTTAAAGCCGCGGGAAGCTTACGAATATCTTTTCTCCTTGCCAAGGGTGGCGTCGGTAGTCGTGGGGGTTTCAAGCACCGGGCACGCGGAGGAGACCTTTGATGAAATTCGGCGCCAAAAGCAAAATGGACAAATGGATTCCAGCCAAATGCAGAGGGACGCTGCAAGCATAGAACAAGTGAACATTTAGTACCTTTAATAAGAGTGGTGAGTCTGAATGAAAATTACCATGGTCGGTAGTCTCCCACCAATTAAGGGGATGAGCGCTTATTGTCTGCAGCAGGTCCAGGCCCTGTCCAGGTTAGTGGAAATCGATTTCATTAATTTCAAATCCATCTACCCACCGATTTTCTATCCCATCGCGCCCAAAGAAGAGGACAGGGTTTTTAAAGCAAGACTAAACGGCAGCGTCAAAGTGGCCGATCGTCTGCGCTGGTACAACCCCATCGGTTCCTGTCTGGCGGGATGGCAAGCCCGGACTCAGATCGTGCATTTCCACTGGTGGACCTCTTTCTTATTCGTCGTGTTTTATCCTTTGACCCGCTTTGCAAAATTGCGGGGCAGGAAGATCGTCTGCACCGTTCACAATGTTTTGGGGCATGAATCCAACTTGTTCGACCGCTGGTTGTGCCGGACCATGCTGGCGGTTCCGGACAAATTCATCGTCCACTCGGAGAAGAATAGAGAGCAGCTCATCGATGTATTCAAAGTCGATGCCCAGGACATCGAGGTCATTCCCCACGGTAGCTACGATTTTTACAAGGAAGACAAGGTCGATCAGAACGAGGCCAGAAAGGTTTTAGGGCTGGAGGCAACGGATCCGATGATCCTGTTCTTCGGCCACGTGCGCGATTACAAAGGGGTGGACACGCTGCTGCAAGCCATGGCGTTGGTGCGCGACGAAATCCCCCGGGTCAAGTGCGTTCTCGCCGGCAAAAACTGGGTGCCATGGGAACCGTATCAGGCGATCATCGAAAAGCTGGGTTTGCACCAGGTGGTGCAGGCGGATTTAGAGTACGTGCCTTCATCAAAAGTGCAGTATTTGTACTCCGCCGCTGATGTGGTCGTGCTGCCTTACAGGCATTTCGACTCACAAAGCGGGCCTGGCAATATTGCTTTGGGGTTCAACAAACCGCTGGTGGTGAGCAATGTTGGTGGACTGCCCGATCTCGTGCGCGACAAAAACGCCGTTTTCGAGCCAGGCGATGTGGACGGGCTGGCCAAAGCGCTGCTGAGAATCCTAACAGAGCCAGCTTACAAAAAGAAGCTGTCGAACGACTCAGCGGAGCTGGCAAAAAAATACAGTTGGGACGACATCGCCCGCAAAACCGTTGATTTGTACCAAAAAATTCTGACTTCAAACCACTGAGGTTGGAATGCTGATCTTGGAATGAAGAAACAGATGATTGCACGCGGCACTATTCTGATGATGTTGGGGCAGGCCTCGTTCCTACTGTCGGCTTTTGCTATTAATTTTGGGTTGGCCAGACTGCTGGGTCCGAGCGATTATGGCACCTTTGGGCTGGTGATGTCGGTGCTGATCGTGATCGAGCTATTTGTGATCACTGGCATCCCAGAGCTGGTGCAAAAATTCGGCGGCGAAAAGCCGGAAAACATGTATTTGCTGAAACACAAGACGCTGCCCTGGCAGCTCTTTTATTCTTGCCTCGTTTTTGTGTTGTTCTGGTTGGCCAGTTCCAGGATTGCCCAATCGTTTGGCGACACAGCTTTGGCCTATTTTCTGCGTATCGCTTCCATTGACATCGTCTTTTACGGACTGTTCAAGTATTACCAGGGGCTGCAAAACGGTCTACACCGGTTCGACAAACATGCGGTGCTGGGCATTTGCTACGCCGGTTCCAAAGTCGTTGCCATTTTCGGATTGGTGCTTTCCGGTTTTTCGTTGGCGGGTGCTCTGGTTGGCAACATGCTCGGTTCCATCGGCGGCCTGGCCGTGGGTGTTTGGGTGACGCGAATTCCAAAGGCATCCGGTGAACTGGATCCCATTCCTTATGTTAAATTCATCGTACCGAATATCTTGTATTTTGTTGGACTTTATCTCTTTTTTTGCATAGATTTATGGTTTGTAAAAATCTACCAGAGCGACTTAGAGGTCGGCTACTACGTGTCGGCGGGCGCCCTGGCCAGGATTCCTTACGTGTTTTCCATCGCGTTGTCGGCGGCGTTGCTGCCGTCCTTGTCCAAAGCCACGCGCTTGCGGGATGAAAAACAGGTGCGCGCCATGGTGCGGGAGTCCTTGCGTTACATGATCATGTTTCTGCTGCTGTTCAGCGTGGTAGTGGTCACCACGGCGCGGTCTCTGGTGAGCACGCTTTTCGGTCGGGAGTATGTCGCTGCGGCGCCGGCCCTGGCGATTCTGATCGTCGGGTTGTCGCTGATCACAATCTTTGCCGTACTCAATACCGTGTTGCAGTCGCGCGGCCGCATGACTCTGAGCTTTGTGCTCATGGCGGTTCTGGTGGTTCTGGATGTGGCTGCCAACGCCGTTCTGGTGCCCCGCTTTGGCATCAAGGGGGCCGCCCTGGCGACAACGACCGTCGCTGCCGTGGGCGCACTGTTGAGCACGGTTTTCGTGCGAGTAGACATCAAAGCGCTGCTACCCTCGCTTTCCACACTGCGCATGACCGGTATTGCGCTAATAGTGTTTGCGATCTCGTTTTGGTCGCCGGGGCTCAATTCCCTGGTGCTGCTGAAATGTGCGGGCCTGAGCGGGATTTATTTCCTGCTGCTCTGGCTCAGCGGTGAGGTTAACAGTGCAGATTTTGGTAAACTGAAGGCTGTGATTAGCAAGGCCTGAACGAATTGGCAAAAGCAACAACTTAACACCGAAGGAGACCGAATCAAAACAATTGACGTCGGAATCCTGGGGTTATTGAAATCATTCAACGTTCTTCGGTGTCCTTGAGTGTTTCAGTAGTGTTTGCATGAAAACACAGCATTGTGTCATTTCGACTGAAAGGAGAAATCTATAACGCCAATATTTTTGGTAAAACAAGATTTCTCGCCAGGCAGCCGCCTGAATCGAAATGACATTATTTGCTATTTTTCGTTCAACATTAAGGAACAAAGTCAACACGAACTGCCGCTGTGTTACGAGAGTAAACTAAGTTGGAACGTAAACGACTGAGAGAGTTAAGCGCACACAATGAAAATCGCGCTCTTTGGACCGACCTACCCATTTCGCGGCGGCATTGCGCACTACACGACGATTTTGGCTCGCCAACTCAAGGCCAGGCACGAAGTCAGGCTGTTTGGCTTCAAGCGCTTCTACCCGCACTGGCTGCATCCGGCAAAAACCGATCGCGACCAGAGCCAATTCTTGCTCAAGGAGGACGATACGCGGCTAATTCTGGATTCTGTCAATCCCTTCACCTGGGTGAAGCTTGCAAAGGAAATAGCCGCTTTTGAGCCCGACCTGGTAATTCTGTCGTGGTGGATCTCCTTCTGGGCGCCGCATTACTACACGGTGGTCAAGCAAATTCGCAGACGGGTCGACACGCGGGTGCTGTTCATCTGCCACAATGTGATCGACCACGAGAGCTTCGTGTTGGGCCGGAGGCTGACCGAAAGCGTGTTAAAGTTGGGCGATCTGTTCCTGGTACATTCCCAGGAGGATTTTGACAATCTAAAAGGAATCTTTCCAGATGCTACGGTGCAAAAGGTTTTCCATCCAAATTATTTGATCTTTCAGAGAAAGAGTCTGTCCAGGGAGGAGGCGCGCAAAGAGCTCGGACTCAACCAGGACACTATTCTGTTTTTCGGCTTTGTGCGGCCGTACAAAGGATTGGCGCTGCTGCTGGAGGCGCTGCCCGGGGTGCTTGAAAAACGACAGGTGCAGCTTGTGGTAGCTGGCGAATTCTGGAAAGACAAGGCTTTTTATTTGAAGAAAATTAAGTCACTGCGGATCGAAAAAAACGTCCAGATTGTAGATCGTTATATTGCCAACGAAGAAATCGCCACCTATTTCAAGGCCACGGATTTGCTGGTGATGCCTTATACCTCGGCGACCGGCAGCGGGGTGGTGCAGTTGGCCTTCGCGTTCGATCTGCCGGCCATCGTAACCAATGTGGGGGCGCTGCCGGAAGTGGTTTTGCACGGCCAAACAGGCTACGTGGTTCCGAAACAAGATGCCCAGGCCCTGGCCGAGCATATCGTGAAGTTTTTTGAAGAAAAGCGTTGGAGCGAATTCAGAGAGAATATTAAACGCGACAAACAGCGCTTCTCCTGGGACAATTTAGTCCAAACCATTGAAACCTTGTACCAGACTTAAATGAGAAAGATCTCGGTCATCATACCGTCCTACAACGCTTCGGCAACCATTCCCCGGTGTTTGCAGAGCCTGCATGAACAGCAACCTGATTGCGAATTTGAAGTCATCGTCGTGGACAGTTCCGACGACGGGACTGAAAAGCTCATCGAGAAGACGTACCACGCCGTCAAACTCGTGCACCTGCCGGAAAAGACCATGCCCAGCAGGGCGCGCAATGTGGGGGCTGCAAAGGCCACGGGGGAGATATTGGCTTTTACCGATTCAGACTGTGTGCCTGACAGGAAATGGCTCGAAAACATCGCCAAGAATTTCGGCAATGGTCATGAAATCGTGGGAGGCAGCGTACAAAACGGCCGGCCCGAGAGCTGGATTAGCCGGGCGGAGTATTACATCGAGTTTCGTGAGTTTTCCGTCAATTCGCCCAAACGGGAGATTCGCTTCTTGCCGTCTTGCAATTTTGCCATCGCCAGATCGCTTTTCGAACACATCGGTGGGTTCCCCGATGTGCGGGCTTCAGAAGACACGCTGTTCGCACACAAATTGGCTGAACAAGGGCATAAAATCATCTTCGATCCTGAGGTAAAGATCAAACATCTAAACAGAAACAAGTGGCGACCCTACCTCAAGAATCAGTTCATCCTGGGAAAATACGCTGCTGTTGTGCGCAAGGTTTTGCCCATGCCCGGCGGTTTCTTCGTTAAGATGCCTTACGCGTTTCCACTTTTGCCCTGGGTTAGAACCTTGCGAACGCTGCAATTTATCCTGCAAAATTCATTTAAGGACGGCTTGCAGCAACTGTTTGAGTTTTTACTCATTTATCCGATTTTTTTTATAGGCTCCATGGTCTGGAGCTACGGTTTCTATTGCGGCATTAAAACGCCTGAGCAAGAGGCTGTCCAAAAAGGCCACGTTTTCTGTCATTCCCGCGAAAGCGGGAATCTATAACCCATTGATTTTTAAGGATTCCTGTTTGCGCAGGAATGACAAATCAAGGCTCTTTTCCGACTTTTTGGATAGCCTCCTGAGAAACGCTCCTTTTGAGCGGAATGACAGTTATTTTTTGGAGCACAAAGGTAGTCGTCCTGAGTAGTCCCGACCAGTTTTTGGTCGGGACGTATCGAGGGATGACTCGCACAGTGCTTTCAGGAAACGCCTGGCTGTCGCCGTCCCTTGTTACAGTCCCCGGTTGTCATTCCGGAGGAATCTTGTTAGCTGGCTGCACAGTGCCGACCAGTCACAAGATGCCTCCTGCATGACAGGGCGGCCCTTGGTTTTATTCGTACAGTGCAGCTCTTAGGAAACGCCCTGTTGTACGTAACGCAATCGTCTCGATTGCCTCAGGCAGATGCCTGATTTTTTACACAGCCAATTCTCCCTTTGAAGGGAGACAGATTTTCGCTCGTCCAGAACGAAAATCAGAGCGATGTCTGGTCGCGCGAACCGTGACTTGGGTTTTCAGGACGCCTCCTAAAATCCTGCTGGTTTTCTCGCTGGACGCTTCAAGAACTGTCTCCCATTCAAAAAGGGAGATTCTTTGCAATGGGTTG
>JBHHYI010000140.1:0-10715 GCA_046757525.1 bacterium
TGGATGTCGATATTGTGAATAATCCAGAAACTAACAGAAAACAGCACTGTGGCGGCCAACAGGGATGTGATGCCTTCAAGGGCCTCCTGGTGCAGTTGGGTAATGCTCAGGAATATTTGTGCTGCCAACCAGGTGACGCCGCCAACGACAATCCCTGTCAGCGCGCCAGCCGTGACAAACTTCTTCAAGTGGCTGTAGCCGGCGGCGACCAGGTAGGTGATCATGATAGCGATGAGCAGAGCCGCTTCCACGCCTTCTCGCAAGATAATGGTCAACGATTGCACGAAATCGATGCCCCAGGCAGCCTCTGAAGGCTGCAAAGTCGATTTAACGTCATCGAATAAGGTGAGCAAGGTCTGCTTCCGGTGTTCCGCTTCTGCCAATGTCTGGTGGCTCTTGAGCGCTCCGCGGTAAGCGGTGAATTCTTGTTCCACGGTGTTGACCAGGGTCGAGCTTTTTTGCCGCAGCGCTGGCTCTAAAGGTTCAATGCCTCGCAAATAGGCGTCCAGGGACAGTTCGATGGCCGCTTCTGCATGGCCCTGACGGTAGCTGTGCAAGCTCTGGTTTATTTTTTGCCGGGCATAGTAGAGGTGCTCTTTAGGATTGACCCGGGGTGGATTTTGCCGCAGGTAGTCCACAACTGCCAACCACTTGGCGTCGGCGGCGTTGCCAGAATCGGCCCAAAGTCCGGATTCTGACTCTGTTTTTAAGCGATGAACCAGGTCTTCGTTAGAGGAGATCGCCAGGTCCCTGATTGAAATTTTTGACTTCTTTGCCGGCGACTTGGGCGAGAATCCCTTGCGCAGGGTCAAAAGGTAGAAAGCAACATCCCAGCGCTGAATTGGAGTCAGGGCCTGCCCGTGTGAAGGCATGGCGGTGCCGGCGACCCCGTAAGTAATCGCGTTGAAAAGCTGGTAAGGCGAGACTTTGTTCATCTGAACCGGATCTTGGAAGGCACTTGGCGGGGGTGTTAATTCTTTCGCCTTGGGACCGAGACCATCGCCGGATATCCCGTGGCAAACTGCGCAGACACTTCCAAACAAGGCCTTGCCCTGGGCCAATTGGGGCTCTTCGGTGGGGAACGGAATGACATTGAATTCCTTGGAAAGCTGCTGAATTAAGGTGCCAGTCAGAACGCTGACTTGCGTCCCTTCAGCCCGGGCATTAATCAAATCATCGAGCTGTCTTAATTTGGAATAGGCGTCGTCGTGCACAAAATCCGGTTTGAGCTTTTGGTACCATCCCAGGACCGCCTTGCTGAAATCTTTCATCTCCTGCAATTCAGAAGTGTTGACAACCTTCCGGTTTTGCACGGCTTTGCCATAATCGGTACTGATGTATTGCAGGGTGAAAATGAGTTTGTTCGGTTCGACGCCAGGAGCTGTCGCGCCGGAATCCTGAGCAGAGATAGCTGCGTTTCTGTTTCGATTCAGCGGCAAAACCAGAAAAACAATGCCGACCAGCAGAGGCAAAAAGATGAGCGTATAGGACAGGCCCCGTTTCATATTCTCCCTTCCCGTTACCTTCACTAAATTAATCGAGGTTCTTGAGTTCCTCTTCTACTCTGAGGTCCCACTCGGAGTGGCCTTCTTCAGATGCCGGACTCGTTGTTTGTTTGCTTTCGTCGCCCGAAACCGGCTGAGCAAAGCGCCTGATCTTTTTTCCCACCAAAATCAGGCCCAACACAACGGACACAGGAATCAACCAATAAGCCAATTTGCCCATGAAATTCCCCTGGTCCGGGGTTGCCAAAATGCGCTCCCCATATTCTGCCACCATGGCTTGCAAAATGTCGTCTTTGGCCTTCCCTTGCTTTAGCAAGTCAGAGATTTCCGCACGCACCTGTCTGGCAGCACCCGATTCGTGCTGGTCGACGGTCATGTTCCAGCAGCACGGCGCAACCAGACTGTGTTCCAGCTCCTTCTGCAGCGCCTGCTGTTTCTCGGTGTCTGTGTCAGCGGGGTAGGCGGCAAGAACGAAAAAATGGATTAGAAACAAGGCCAAACTTGCGTTCGCGAGAAATCTACTTATGCCTTTCATTTCGCACCTCAACATCAAATGAAAATTGTCGAAATTGTAAGAATTTAGCCGTCTGACCAAGACTGCAAAATCCGCCCACAGAAACAGAAATCCCGCAGAAATAAGACTTTTTGAATTCAACTTCAGTGGGATTTTCAATTCTGTGGGCGAAAAAATGATTCATTCAAATAACTATATCCTTACTCGAAATTTAATAAATTTTATGGATTAAGTCAAGTCAATGGTTGCAAAACCATTCAAAATTTCAAGGATTGCAGCCGCCCCTGCGCCAGTTTCGCCTCTTGAGAATTGGGGTGTTCCCGCACTACCTCTTCCAGGTACAGTTTTCCTTGTTCCGGTTCCTCTAAGTTGATGTAGGCATAACCAATCTTCAGCAAGGCAGACGGTACTTTGTCCCCGTTCGGGTACCACTTGATGACTTTCTCGAATTCTTCAACCGATTTTGAGAAGCGGCCCTGGGCGTAATAAATCTCGCCGGTCCAGTACTGGGCGTTATCTGAGAGGTCTGAATTGGGGTAGCGTTGCAGAAACTGATTGAATCCGTGCAAGGCCAATTGGTAGTTGCCCCGAATCAAATCGCCGTAGGCGGTGTTGTAGAGCTCACGAGATTCGTCCAGACCTAACCGTTGGTTTCCGGAACTGCTGGTGGAATCGGTTGAGTCGGTAGAGGTGCGTTGAAAACTTCCTGCTTCCCAATTCTGATCGCGTGCACTAATTGTCTGAGAAAAAGTGGACATTCTGGTGTTGGACTCTGCTAATTGGTTTTGAGTGATCTCCACTTGTTGCCGCAGCTCGTCCATGAGGGCCAACAGGTCTGCCCTGGTTTGTCGTTCGTTGACCGCTTGTTCCTCTAAACGTTTTTTGACCGCATCTAATTCCCGGCGCAGGCGGACATTTTCTTCTTTGATGAACCTCAATTCGCGTTTCAGATTGTCCGTTTCCGCCTGATAAGCTCTTAAACGATTTTGCGAGGAACACCCCTGGGTTAACACCGACAAAGTCATTGAGAGTAGAATCATAAGCAGGAAACTACGTAAAATTCTGGTGCCTTTACGGTTAGCAGCCATGGGCCAGGTTCCTTTTCTTATTGATTCAAAATGACAAATTCATCTCGGCGATTCTTGCTCCAGGCTTCAGGATTGTGCCCGGGGTCTGCGGGTCTTTCCTTACCATAACTAATAATGGCTATTCTGCCCGGCGCTATTCCATAATTTATTAAATAGTTTTTTGCCGAGAGTGCCCTGCGTTCCCCCAGAGCGAGATTGTACTCCACAGTGCCGCGTTCGTCGCAATGGCCTTCGATGCGGATTTTCAACTCCGGACTATCGACTAACTTTTGGGCGTTCTGTGCCAGGGTGCGCTTTGCCTCCGGGGTCAATTCTGACCGGTCGAAATCGAAGTAGACATTCTCCAGAATCACCGGTTCCTTTTTGGTTAGCAAATCCTCTTCAGGTTGTTTGGTTTCTTCGGGTTCTTCAATGGTAGCAGGTTCTTCTGCAATGGGCTCTTCTTCAACCGTGGCCGGCGGGTTGTACTTGAGCGTTTCTTTTTGGCCTCCGCAGCCAAGTGTCACCAGATAAATGCCCAATGCGAAAAGCGATGTTGATTTAAGCATCATCATTGTCCTCCTTAAGCGAAGTCTTAGAATTTAATTCTGGGCGACCAGGCAGGTAGGTAATTGTTCCCACTGCCGGTTATTCTTTTCTGGTCGGAACCATCCCAAAACATGGTGTACAGGGCCTTGTTTCCGGTTCGAGTGGAGCTAAAGGTTAAGGCAAATCCGTTGGGTGACCAGGAAGGATCTTCGTTATTGCCAGAGTACATGGTCAGGCGCATCACATTTTCTCCGGTGACGTCCAGGGTGAAGATGTCCAGGCCACTGTCGGTTCTGGCAACGTAAGCAATCTTGTCGCCCCGGGGCGACCAGGCCGGAGCTGTGTTGTAATTCCCTTCGTAGGTCAAACGGCGCACATCTACCCCGTCGGCATCCATGATGTAGATTTGTGGAGAGCCGCTGCGATCCGACGAGAAGGCGATTTCACGCCCGGAGGGGGACCAGCTTGGCGAAGAATCGATGGCACGGTTGAAGGTCAGTCGGCGCAATTTGTTCTTTCTTAGTTCCAGAACGTAGATTTCGGCATTGCCGTCTTTTGTCAACGTCAGCGCAATCTTGCTTCCGTCCGGCGACCAGTCCGGAGCAGAGTTCAGACCTTGCATGTTCGACAGAATCGTTTGGGATTGGGTCCTCAAGTCGAGCAGGTAAAGATTGGGGTTGCCATCTTTGTAGGAAGTGTAACAAATCTTGTCGCCGTCGGGGGACCAGGCCGGCGACAAGTCCAGGCTTCTGTCTTTGGTGATGACTTTTGCGTAAAAGCCGTCGTAGTCCACAATTGAGATTTCTTTGATCTCATCATCTTTTTGCGTGACGTAGGCAAGTTTGGAATTAGCGATGCCGCGTTCGCCAGTCAAGTTGTACACGATGTCGTTGGCCATTTTGTGAACGATGTAACGGGTGCTTGCCGGGTGATCCTGGTAGCTCTCTTGAATAATCGTCTTACCTGAGGTTCGGTCTCTGAGATGAGGCTGAATCAGAACCGCATTTCTCGACATCTTGAAGCGACCGGTGATGGCGGCAATGGAGGAAGATTTCCCGTCAACACCCGCACTGGAAAGCGCTGCGGCGAAGTCGGGTGTTCCTTGCTGCAGATTTACTTTAAAGAAACCAGACATCCACAAATCATTGCTGAGCACCTCGGTAATCAATTCCGAAAGTCGCTCCGCGTCCTTGCCCTGCTTGTCGCTTTGGAAAGGGTACAGATCGACTTCCATTCGTTGAAAGGTCTTGGTGTAGATCTTAAGGAAAACATCCGTTTGGGAATACGCGGACATCGTCGGCAACAACAGCAACGCAGTGGTCAGAACGCAGCACCTGGCGACGCTCGTTTTTGCGGGGTTCTTCATCTAAATTCCCTGCTCAAATTCGAAATGAACGCCCAATTCTTTCTCGGGAAAGTCGAATGGCAACGGCGGCAGGGGATTGGCCAGCGTAACGGCACGGATTGCGGCCTGGTCGAAAATGTAATTGCCTGAGGACTTTTCCGTGGCGATCCGCGTGATTTGTCCTTGTCGTTGAACCTTGAACGACACGATGGTTTTCATGGTTCTTTGACGCCGGGCAACATTGGCCGGAGGTTCCCAGTTGGCCTGGATGCGCGATTTCAGCAGCGCTAAATAATAGGAAAAGGGAAACTCTTTGACGTCCAGGCGCACATTCTCATCGCTTACCGTCGACTTGCCCTGGTCAGCCTTCTCTAACTTTTCCTCCACTTTGGGTTCTTCGATGGGTTCAGGCTTTTTCCTTTCGATTTTCTTTTTTTTCAGCGTTACACCTACCAGTTTATTGGGCGTCGGAGTTTCTTGTTTCAACCGGGGCTGTATTTTTTCAACTTCCGGCATTTTGTAAGATACCGGTTTGATCTCTACTAATTCAACGGGAATCACGGTTGGGTAGCCTGTCCACTCTCTGATGCCGGGTCTGCCAATTAAGAGAAAGGCAAACAGCATAATGTGCGCCGAAAAAGAAAACAGAAGGTTTAGTTTCATCGTTTGATGGGTTTCAGAATCAAGCCCAACTTTTGGATTTTCAAGGTCTTGAGAATATCCATGACCTCGATGACTTTTCCGTAAGGCACCTGCTTGTCTCCCTGGAGTAGTACTGGCTTCAACCTTCCGGCGGCCCTGCGGTTTTCCAGCCGTTCTCTCAAGACTTGAATGGGAATCTTTTCCTTGTTCCAAAAAAGGTTGCCTTCCTGGTCCAGGGTTAACACGATGGCCTCATTCGGGGAGATCTCTTTGGCGGCCGCTTGCGGCAAATCGACCTTCATGCCGGTGCGCAACAGCGGTGCGGCAATCACAAACACGATGAGCAAGACCAGCGTGACGTCGACCAGGTTGGTCACGTTGATCTCTGAGAGGCTGGTGTATCTACTGGACTTCATGGACAGCCTTTCTTGCTAATACTTGCAACAAGTCGGAATAAAAGACTTCTAATTCCGAGCTGAGTCGTTTGAGTTTGTTTACGAAATAATTGTACGCGATGACCGCCGGGATGGCCGCGCCTAAACCGGCCACCGTGGTGATCAGGGCCTCTGCAATGCCCGGCGCCACCACACTCAGGTCGGCAGAGCCCGTGAACCCAATGGCCAAAAATGCGCTCATGACGCCCCAAACCGTCCCAAACAAGCCAAAAAACGGACTCACGCTGCCGGTGGTCGCCAAGAAGACGAGAAATTTTTCCAATTTCAGAACTTCACGACTGGCGGCTGAATCGAAAATGCGGATTAAATCGTCGCTGGTTGGTTGAGATTTGGGCCGCTGTTCGCGCAGCATGCCCACCGCACCGGACATCGATGCGTCCGGTTTGTTGCGCTCGTTTTGGCTGATCTGCCAGTAGGCTGCTTTGAACACGGCTACAAAAGGATTGGTCGGAAATTTTCTGCTGACGGCTAAAATGTCGCGCACGCTATTCCGCTTTCTAAAAAATCTCAAGAATTCCTCTGATTCCCTTTTTAGCCGTCTGAACACTCGCAGTTTATCGAATATGATGGCCCAGGAAACCACAGAAAACAGGAAAAGGATGACCAACACCGTCTTGGCCACAATGCCCGCATTGAAAACCAAATCCAATGCGTTCTGAGAAAGCATTGCAGGGGGCTGAGGGGATTGAAAGACCAATAACGCGCTTGCAAGCAACTGCATAGAATTACACCGTTCCCGAATTTATTCGTTTCGCATTTTTTACATTAAAAGCTTTTAGAAGTTCCCGCAGGAACCCATTATGTCGTCTCAAGGTGCTGGAATTCTTGAATATCCAATATATTTCTCTAAAAAATAAAAAGCAAGGCAAAAATCGCCGCCTTGCTTAATATAACACTCAAATGCCTGTTTTTATTCAACGCTCAGCTTCCAAATGGCGAACCGGACACGGTTGAGCCTCACGTTGGAATTCACAGTCGCCCCAGTAAAAGCATTTTTCGGAACAAACGGGCGCATTCTCGGACCGGTTCGCCTCGGGGTAGAATTTGGCTTTCCGGATGATTTGCTTGCGCCACTGGCGTCTTTCAAAGATTTCTTTCAGTCCTTTCTTGCCCAGAAGCTTCACGCGTAGTAACGCTGCCAGGTCCTGAGAGGCCTGGCATTTGGGATCAAAGATTAGAAACGGTTTCATCCGGATCACAGAATCCCGCACTTGCTGGTCGAATGAGATGTAGCCCAAATAGGTCACGTCCACGGCCAGGAGCTCTTTTGCTGCCACCTGAATGGCCATGCCTTCGGAGATTTCTTCAGAATCTGCCACCTTGTTCAAAATGAGCCTGGGGCGAAACATTCTTAACACGGATTCAAAGATGACGCAGGCCTGAGGATCGGCGCGGGCCACCTGGTCGAGCAAGTCTGATACGGTCAAATGAATCTGACCCGGTCGGTTTGTCTTTTCTTTCTCTATGATTTCCAGGGCATTGGGATGGTATTTGAGGGCTCTGGTCAAGGTTCTAAACAAGCAAACTTTGATGAAACCAAAAGCTTCGTGAATCGCTGCTGGTTCAGTAGACGCCACCAGAATTTGTTCATCCGCCAACAGGAAAAAATCGATTTCATTAAAAGCGGTGCCGGCCCCCAGGTCCATAATGATATGATCGGCAGACAGTTTTTTGAGGTGGTTAATAAAACGCTGTTTTTGGTTGTATTTAGGGTTGGACATGCCCAGGGCGCCACAAGCACCGCTCATAAAGCTCAAGTTCTCAATTGGCGTCTCTAAAAGAACTTCGCTTAGATGTTTTTTGCGCCCAACCAGAAAGTCGAAATAGGTTAGGTGCGGCTGCAAGACGCCCATGCAGGTGTGCAAGTTGGCCCCGCCCAGGTCGGCATCGACTAATATGACTTTCCTACCTAACATCGCCAACCCTACGCCCAAAGAAGCGGCGATGACGGTTTTGCCAACCCCACCCTTGCCGCTGGCGATGGCGTAGAGGCGGCCGGCCCTCTCGCCATTGCTGCCGGCAGAGGCAAATAGACTGTTTAAGTCAGAAATATCTTCAGCGGGAATCCAACGGTTGGAGACTTCGTGCCACACCAGGTCTTGTTGGCCAAACACGCCCTGGTCCACAAGCGTCCGGAGCTCTTTTGTTGAGACCGGGCCAATCTTGTTGTCGTTAACTTTTACAATTAAGTCATCCATCGTACGACTCTGTCATTAATAACTTAATCGTAATGTTTTGCTAAATCTTAACCTTTCAGTCTTTAAAAGCGGGTTCCAGGTGGCGCACTCGACACGGTTGCCCGCCGTCCTGGTATTCGCAGTCGCCCCAGTAAAAACAGTTTACCGAACAAATCGGGGCTCCTTTTAGCAGATCGGCATCCGGGTATTCCCTGGCAACCTGTTTCACGTTTTTCTTCCATTTTCGACGTTCAAGAATTTCTTTGAATCCCTTTTTGCCCAGAAGTTTCACCCGAATCAAAGCCGCCAAGTCCTGGGCCGCTTGGCTTTTGGGATCGTGCACGAGAAACGGCTTCAGGCCCTTCACAGCAGCGCTGACTTTTTCATCGTAGGAAATATAGCCTAAATAGTCTACCTGAATCGACAGCAGCTCTCTTGCCGCCGCCTGGATGGCCTGGCCTTCTTTGATTTCCTCACGGTCCTTGACCAAATTGACGATGAGTTTGGGCCTGAAGGTGTCTAAGACCGACTTGAAAATAGGAACCGCGGCCGGATCGGTGCTTTCGATTTGAAACAACAAATCGGCAACGGTGAACTGAATGCGGCCAGGCCGATTGACCTCTTCTTGAGAGAGTATTTCCAGCGCACTGGGATGGCCTTTGAGCTGTTGGTGCAGCATCCTGAGCAGACAAATCTTGATGAAGCCAAACGCCTCGTGCACCGCTGTTGGTTCCGGCGAAACGATCAATATTTTTTCGTCCGCCAACAGGAAAAAGTCGATCACATTGTAGGAAGAACCGGCCCCGAGGTCGAGAATCACGTATTGCGCCTGCAAGTTTTTGAACTCTCGGATGATCCGCTGCTTCTGGAAATACCTGGGGTTGGCTAACCCCAACGTGCCGCACGCCCCGCTAATGATCCCTAAGTTCTCGATGGGAGTCTTGATGACGATGTCGTTGAGCGAATCGCATTGCAGCGTGTAAAAATCGAAGAAGCTGAATTTGGGTTCCAGGATGCCCATACAGGTGTGTAGATCCGGACCGCCCAGATCGGCGTCGACCAGGATCACGTCGCTGCCCATGGAGGCCAAAGCCACGCCCAGGGAGCAGGTCGTGATGGTTTTGCCCACCCCGCCTTTGCCACTGGCAATGGCGTAGATCTTGCTTTTGGTGCTGTTGCCGTTTTGATTCTTGAACAGCTCATTTAATTCCGCGACACTACCCGCAGCAACCCAGGAGTCGGTCGCTGCGTTCCAGACTAAGTCTTCATTGGAGAACGCCCCCTGTTTTACCAGTTCTCTGAGTTCCAGTAAGGACACAGGGCCAAATTCTTTCTCCCCGACTTTTATGTATCGGTTTTCCATGATTCATTGCCTCGAATTGTGATTGGTGCAATTTATTTTAAAGTTGGCACATTAGTTGTCATCGTTTCGCAACAGCTTTTTCTTGACCAGAGCTGCTATTTCTTTGGCTGCCTTGCTCTTGGGAGCGTGCAAGAGGATTGGCGTCAAGGCCATGACCGCTTCCCTCACTTGGGGATCATAGGAAACATGACCTACCAATTTCATTTGCAGAGACAGCAGTTTTTTGGCTGCGGCTTGAATTGCCCTCCCTTCTTTAATATCTGCACTTTCTCTAACCATATTTAGAATAAGACGCGGTTTGAACGATTTTAATACGGAATTAATGATTTCGACGGCCTGCTTATCTACTTTTGCAACTTTGGATTTTAGATCGTTTATCGTATGATTCATATTTCTATGGAAGAAAGCCTCTTGTTTTGCGAGGATGCTGAGCGCGTCCGGATGACGCTTCTTAAGCTTGCGAAAAAAGGCGCGCCACAAACACACCTTGATGAAACCAAAGGCTTCGTAGACAGAGGTCGGTTCAGGGACTGTAATCAAAAACGGCCTGTCTGCCAGCAGAAAAAAGTCGATGACGTCAAAAGAAGTGCCAGCCCCCAGATCTATGATAATATAATCCGCATGCAAGGTTTTGAGTTCTCGGATGAAGCGTTGTTTGTGTTTGTATTTGGGATTGGCCAAACCCAACGAACCGCAGGCCCCGCTGATGATTTTTAAGTTCTTGACGGGTGTTTCCAGCAAGATGTCATTCAAAGAATCCTTTTGCAGCGTGTAAAAATCAAAAAAGCTGTACTTTGGTTCCAGGATGCCCAGGCTGGTGTGCAGATCCGGGCCGGCCAGATCTCCGTCGATGATCACCACTTCGTGGCCCAAGTTAGCCAATTGTATGCCGATGGAGGTGCTCAAAACGGTTTTGCCCACGCCTCCTTTGCCACTGGCCACCGCGAATATTTGCCTGCGGGAAAAAACCTCATTGCCTTCTAAACGCTCGAAAACCGGCATTAATTCGGCGTAGCTTTCCGCGCATACCCAATCTTCTTTTTTGTCGTTCCAGATCAGGTCCTTGCGAGAAACATGCCCCTGTTTTACAAATGTCTT
>JBHHYI010000141.1:0-10553 GCA_046757525.1 bacterium
ACCCCTCGACTACGTCCGGCAACTGCCGGACTCCGCTCGGGGTGACAATATGGTGGTTAGGGGCCCCTTAAGTTGATGCCTATGCGAACATCGGGATTGCGAGGGCTTCTAAGTTACCGTTGCCTGGTTCTGCACCAGGTTTCGAATAAGCAGCAACTAAAGCATAGGTGTGGTTCGACTTAAAGAACCGCACCTATCGCCTGAATCTATGACCGTGCCTTTTACACCTGCCGGGTTTCGCCATACTTCTTTCTGAACATTCTCTAAGAATTGAAACTCTCAAAACTCTTACTTCTTTTGTTTGCGTTTGCACTCCTCGTCTTTTTTGTGCACCAGTGGATAAGCTCTTTACCGAAAACCTCAGACCTTGCTGACGCAGGAATCGAAATATCCGCGAAGACCGGGGAAAGTCTCTTCTGGGGCAAAGGACGCTGCCTCGTGTGTCACCGCGTTGGTGCGCGCGGCTCTGGCTTGCGATGCCCTGACTTAGGCGCAGGAAGAGACGGCCCGGCCATCGCCATTCGCGCTCAATCGCGAGCCCTAAATCTTGATCTGAAAAATCCCACCGAATACCTGGTTCAAAGCCTAACTGAACCCGGTGCTTTCCTGGTTCCCGGCTACAAGAATGAAATGCCCTGGGTATTGCGGGCGCCCATTTTCCTCACTCCTGCGGAAATCAAGGCTGTCGTTTGCTATCTGCAAAGCTTGGGGGGAATTCCCAACCCTGACGAGATCGAGCTTCCGGAAAAGGTGTTGGCCTACTACAACCGACCGCAGCAAAGGCGGGCGCCACAAGTCAAAGGCAGTGTCGAGGACGGACGGCGTCTGTTTTTCGATGTGCAAGGGCCAGCAGCCTGTGCGGCCTGTCATGTCGGTAAAAATGCGGCGGGCGAAGCACAAGGGAGCAACATCGGTCCGGATTTAAGCGCCATTGCCAGCATCAGAACTCCCGAGTTCATTTTGCAGCAAATCGTCAATCCTGATTCCCTCATTGTGAGCGGCTATGAAACCAGCCTGTTCGAGACTGATAGCGGCAGATTGTTGGTTGGATTGGTGCAGGAAAAAAATGAACAAAAGATCGTTCTTGTGGATAAGGCGAAACGGGTAATTGAGATCGATCAGGCAACCGTGGCCTCGATTACGCCGCAAACCACCTCGATCATGCCCGGGAACTATGCGGAACTTCTCACCAGAAAGCAATTGCAGAATCTGCTGGCTTACTTGTTGACCTTGACCGGAAAATGAAGCCAGTGGCTCCGTGCTGCAAGCCGACAATATTGTGTTTTTTTTAGCAAGCTTAGTTTTGTTTTTTTGAATAATTCCTAACCCGGACAAAGCCAGAACCTAAAAAGACAAGATAATTCATTTAATGATTTTGTCGTCCATTATTTTGTCTTATGAATTTCTGTACTTATTGACACGATGTTGAGATTTACATTATCCTGTTCATCCTGTCTAAATTCTTATGTCAACGCAATAGTGAAAGGCTGTACTTGGTGGAATTTGGTTGCGGGCTCCGCCGCGCTGTGCAACGCTGTGGTAAGCCTGGTCACCGCATTCCGGTGTCGACATCAATTCTGATCTCAACGGTCTTGCCGGGTCGGACGACGATTTCTTGCGGCAAGTCGGCGCTTCTCTCGATGCCGGCGAGGTTCATCTTCACCACGTAAAGGCCGGCTTCCAAACTTAGCTTGAAATAGCCGTTGGCGTCCAGGGCCGCTTCTGCAACAGGCGTCTTTTGGCCCTTGCGGTAAATCATGACCTTCCTGATCTGGTACCATTTGGACATCGCCGGCGGAGGTTCGTTCTTTCTCAACACAGGCCGCGCGGGGCCAACGATTACCTGCCCTTTAACGATGCCCTCAGGCGTTTCGGTTTGCGCCGCTGGTTTCCGAAAGCAGCCCGCCAGAATGATGAAAGCTCCAATCGCCACCAATCCAATATGGGCCATATTGGCAAATTCAACAGCAAAGCTTCTAAAGTACATGCTTGATCCTGGTTTGGTTGGGGCCGCGAGCCTTAAACAGGGGAAGTCGGTAATCCTGCTTTCACCTCTTGCAACTCAGACAACAAAGTCGCTGCGTCATCGCACCGCTCATCCCGGTCTTTCTCGAGCGTTTTCTGGACGATCCATTCCAGGAGCTCTGGCAAATCGGCATTGACCGCCCGCAGCGGTTCCGGCTCTTCGTTGATGATCGAATACAAAACGGTCAGTTCGTGCTCTCCGTTGAAGGGGCGTTGGCCAGCCAACAATTCGTAAAGCAGAACTCCAAAAGAGAAGATATCGGTGCGATGGTCGGTGGGCAATCCGCTGGCTTGTTCTGGCGACATGTAGCTCAGGGTGCCCAGGGTGGTACCCGTCTTTGTCAAACCCTTGTCCGGCCGCTGCTGCATTTTTGCCAGACCGAAGTCCATTATTTTTGCTTGCGCGTCCCTGGTGATCATGATGTTTTCGGGCTTGATATCCCTGTGCACGATGTTCCTGGCATGCGCGTGGGTTAGCCCGCTGGCCACCTGAATGGCAATATTCAATTTTTCAAGCAAAGAGGCGGGCTGGTTCGAGAACCAGCCGCGCAGCGTTTGACCCGCAACATACTCCATCGAGATGAACAGCAGGCCCCCTGCCTCGCCAATCTGGTAGATCGTCGCAATATTCGGATGATTCAAAGCTGAGGCCGCCCGGGCCTCGAGAACAAATCTTTCCTTGAAGTCTGAATTGGCCATTAAATCCGCACGTAACACTTTCAGGGCCACGATTCGCTGGAGTTGCTCATCTAGCGCCTTGAATACAACGCCCATGCCGCCTGCGCCCAGTTTCTCCAAAATATGGTGTTGCCCCAGGCGGTCTCCTATTTCTGGCATCGGTCGCATTTTTCGGGGTGCGGAGGCAATGCTTTCGGAAGCCTGAGCGCGTCTCAGCGAGGTCTCGGAATAAAGCTTGTCTTTCTCGCGTTGCAACCACTGCTCGAAAAAGTAATTGGAAATCCGGTAATGACTTTCCTCTTGTTTGATGATTCCGGACTGAAGCAGTCCATAAAGCTTTTCAATGAGATTTTCCTGGCTTTCTCCGATTTTGTTTTGCAAATCCGGCAGGGTCAAGAGCTGGTTTTGCAGCAGGTGCAGCAGAATCTCCTTTTCTTCGGCTCTTAGAATCTGGAAATCGACGGCAAAAAAATGGGCGATCATGTCGTCATGGCTCACTTCCTCGATGACTCTGGGCAGGTCGTGGCATTCAAACAAGCGCCGGCAGATCAATTGCAGCAGGTAGGGATGGTTGTTGGTTTTGGCCAGGATTTCGGCCACGACAGCCGGCGCAAAATGGCCCAGTCCAATGAGTCTTTTCGCTTCCTTGTCTTCCAAACGGCTCAAATACACCGGGGGAACGAATCCGTACAAGAAAGGCGACGTTTGTGGATTTGAACTGTTTTCGAGAGCGCCCAATCTTTTGGTGGCCGTCAGTACTGTGACCAGGTTCTCACCGCGCTGAAATATCCGGCGTAACTTCGGCAGCACCTCCGGATTGTTCTTCTCAACATTGATGAGCTCTTCTGCTTCATCACAGAGCAGCAGGAGGTTCAGATTCTTCGCTCTGGCACTGCGTTTTAGAATCCGCAAGCTCTCAAAAATGTCCCGGCCTTCGAGGTCGTCGACGTGTACGCCTATGTCCGCAAACCGTTCCGAAGCATCTTCGACACTCTCCAGTAGCGTTTCTTTGAGACCGGCAATATCCCGACTGCCTTGCAAGTCCCAGAACAATGAGACGAATTCGTTGGCGTACGCGCCCTCTGTGGTGAGCCATTCGATCTGCTTCAACAGGGAAGTCTTGCCGAATCGCCGCGTTGCGGCAATCCAGAGATAGTTTCTTCCACCCCGCAGAATCTCATCGATGAGCTTTTTACGTCCGAAGAAATTCTCTCCTCGAACCCAACTTCCAGCGATGAAAGGATTTTTCATGCCAATATTAGCCACCGCGTAAGCCACCTCGATTATCAGTGGAATCGCTTAATCCACCTTCGTTTCACGGCTCCATTGGTTGCAATCCCAAGTGAGCCGCGTCCTAATGTGCTCCTTTTGTTGCCAACAAACAAGCATTGTTAGCCATGATTTGGGCCTGATCTCAAAGAATGAGCCGCTTCACACCTGCCCTGTTTACGCCGCAAGATCAACTCCAGGTGTTCGACTTCAGACGGGACTTTCGCCCGAGTGGACGACAAATCCTGCGGGAGTGAAAGAAGAAATGAAGTTGACCCCATTTCAGCATTTCACCCGTGCCGGTCAAACACATGTCTGCGTACGGCTTCCACATCTGCCACCGTAACCTTGCGTCGCTTTGCTTCGATGATTCTGTTGATGCTGTTGATGCAGAATCTCTGAATAATATAGGGCTTGCATTCGCTATATTCAATTATTTTTTCGATGGCGGCCTCCTCGTAGCTGAAAATTCCGGCTACCGGTTTGCGAATGAGCGTCACCGCATCCTCTTTGGGTAGAGGCGGCACTTCAATTTCTTCAAAGAAATTGTACCAGGGACTGCCTTCGCTCTCCCAGTCTTTGCTGATGTAAGCGCCGGACATCACCGCCACCAAATTCTCTGCGAAGGATTTCATAAACACGCTGCGCAGCTTCTGGTTGACTTGGGGGCTGTATTTGTTGAGTTCATCTACTTCGTCCATCAAAAGCACGAGCTTTAGTTTTTTCTCGCTTTGCTGTTTCAACGTTTGCAGCAGCTTTTTCAAGTCTCTGGAGAAATCGCGCGCGGAATAGGGCGCGTTTTTCGCGTCCAAATGCAAGGGAGCCGCGCCATTTAGCTGTGACCTGCACGCCTCCAGAATTTCTTCCATGAGGGTCGCAAAAAACAACTCTTCGGGCGTGCCCTGCAAGTCAATCAACACCGGAACAAAATTAAATTCCGGATCGTGCAGCTTTTCCAAACGCTGCTTCAATTGATGCTGAATGGAGGTTTTCCCGATTCTCCTCGGGCCGTAGAGCATCAAGCTGTTGTTGTGTACCGTGTTCAGAATGCGTCTTAGTAGCGTCTCACGGCCAAAAAACATCTCCTCGTTGCGAATGGGGGAGCCCGCGACGTAGGGATTGTATTTGTTCACGATGGCGATGCGATACTTGATGCGTTTTGTAATTACAATTACCAGGGCCGCAAGCAAGGCCACAGCCGCGGCAACGATTGCGGCGGCTGTGGTCCGATAAAAGGGCTGTTTGCGAATGACGGTAAAAAGCTGCCTGGTTTCGTGTCTGGTTGAATCGATATCGTAGGCGATCAATGCGATCTGGTTTTCACCCATCTTGACAGGAATCCTGGTCGAAAAAGAGAAGTTGCTGGGGTCACCGTCCGCTTGTGGCCGTATGAAGAATTGTTCACCGGCCGCGTTCAGGACCGCTTTGCCATTCTTGAACAGCGCAATTTTCTCGATGCCCTGGTCGTCGCCCACTTGTCCGGACACCTGCACGAACGCAGAGTGCACCTCGGTCACCGCCTTCAGCGGCGCGCGGATGGCAAAGACCGGCGCGCTGGTCCGTTCAATGGTTTTCTCGATGACCTCAGGCCCAGCGATGGGTTGAGGGTTCACATCCTCTTGCAGATTAAGACGGTCGATCTCCGCCCGGGTGCGTTGGGCCCAGTCCGAGGCTGCCGTGAAATTGGGATCCAGCTTCTCAATGGCCTGGAATTGTGCCAGCGCCTGCGGGTACTGACCTGAAACAAAGTAATTGAGGCCGCTGTTGAATTTTTCCTGAATTCCGGAAGCCGTTTTTTGCGACTGCCTCTTCTGCCGGATTTCGGATTCAAGCCACTTGTCATAAGCGCTCAAGCGCAAATCTTTGGGGTGACTACTGCGCAAGTCAGCCAACACCTTTCTGGCCCTGGCAAATTCTCCGCTGGCAATCAAATCCTGCAAGCGGGCGATCTGGTCGTCCGAAACGAGGTCCCGGGCCTGCGCCTCGATCGAACTCTGCAATTCAGAGAATTCTTGCAAGTTCTGGGCGATTTTTTTGAACTTAGCGAGCTGGTAGCGGTGATCAGTGTGAAGCACCGCACCCTGAATTTCAGCAATGCGAAAATTGTCGGCGGCCATCTGGTATTCACCCGAAAAAAGATAAGCCTGGGCAAGATAGTAGTAGGGCAGATACTCTACCGGCCTGAGGTTGGAGGTTGTCGCTTGATGGTCAGAGATGGGTCTCAGGCTCACGGCTATTTGTAGGCTTTCGATGGCCCGCTGCCATTCGCCCCGTCGCAAGGCAGCCAGAGCCTGATCGTAATTCTCATTCCACTCGTCCGCTTTCACCAAAGGGGACAGAAAGAATAGTCCAACAAAGACCGCCAACCTGAAGCACCTGAGTCGTAGAATGTTTCCCAAATACTGTAACATAACCTCTGGCTCCAAGAACTTTCACAAAACGCTCTGGTGTACGTAACGCAATCGTCTCGATTGCAGAGCCCATTCTGCCTTCGAAAGAGACAGATTGTCGCTCCTCCAGAGCGAAAATCAGAGGGATGTCAGGCCGCCAGAACCGTGGCTTAGGTTGTCAGGCCGAATCCTAACCTCCCCCTGGTTTGTCGCTGCACGCTTCAAAAACCATCCCCTTTCAAAGGGAGATTCTTTGCAATCACCGCATCCACAAATAGTCGTACCAGCACCAGCCCAAAGAGTCGACTTGCATCGTGGTCGATAGTGTTCAGCGGTCTTGCACGTAACGATAAACTTCGCGTGGTGGTGCCAAGGGAGTCGCAACCATGTTGTCATTTCGAGTCAGGCTGTTGCCTGACGAGAAATCTTGAGGCCGCCGAACGTTCAGGGCACTCCGTTATTTCCTTGGAGAGGAAGAACATGAGTCGCACCACCAAATTCTTCATCCGGCGTTCGTCTGATTCGGAATGTTCGATAAGGCTTTTGCCCATCAATTAAACGAAAAAGTAATCAGGGTGGAACCGATAAATTCAATCCCGTTTTCTGCATAATTCAGACTGCCATCTATTTTCAAGTTTCGGTTCAAAATAAATCCCAACCCAAAGGTGAAATGGACCCGATCGATTGCCTTTGGAAACAGTCGCCGCAAGTCAGGATCGTTTTTTCTGGCATAAACGCGATGTCCGGGATCGGTGTGGAAACCGACCCTGACAGGAACAAATCCCAACCTGGGGACCTTAACTAAATATTCCAGGCCCAGGTGCACCTCGAAGACATCGTCAACCGTCAGATCCGGCTCCCCGTCGGGGTCGATGTAGCTGCCGCTCACCGGGACAAAGACGTCATCTTCGACAGCATTCAAATCGTTGCCATTCAGCAGGTCTGAGTATTCGATTCGCAACAAGTCAAAGCTAAACCGGAGCCGGTCCGAGGCGAGATAGTAGAAGCCTAATCCGTAAGTGTCTGGAATGGAGAAGAAGAAAGTTTCGTTTTCGGGTTCAGCAGCTTCAAACACGAGGGAGCCCAGGCGATATTCCGGAAGGAATATTTTGTTGGTGACCGCAAATCTGGGATTAATGTTGAGCACCCCACCGACGAAAAGCCTGTCGAACAGCAGTTTCCCCAGAAACCCAAAGCTAAAACTGGGGTCTGGTTCGGCCCGGTCCAAACTGGAGACGGAGTACAAGTTTTCTACGGAGTTTTCAACCGGCCCTGATTTTGACGTGATTTCCGGATCGAGGAATTTGCTTTCTGTGAGATTGATGTTTAGTTCTGAGATCTTCAACGAGACGCCAAAACTAAAATTGTCAGAAAACTTGAAGGCCATGGCCACGCCGTTGTTGACCACTTCCAGACTCAGGTTGACTTTGCGGCCCGGAAAATTGCCAAGCCCGCCTAACTTCTGCTGAAAATCTAACGGCGCCTCTGTGGTTAAGAATTGGCGGGTTTCAAAGTTAAAACGGGAGTCCACAGAGACCTGTCTGAAAGTGGAAAATGAAAAGCGTTTAAACGGGTAGACGATGTTGACCATATTCTGGTCGAAACTGTTGTTGGTGATTTTCTTTTTGCCATTGGGGTGGTCGGGCGAGCCTTCCGGCTCCTTGAATTCGAAGCGTGCCTGGCGCTGGTGCAGGGATGCGGCTGGTTCGGTCAAGAAGGTCAAGCCGGCCGGATTGATGACCGCCGCCGTCTCATCGAAAGCAGCCGCGATGAAAGCACCGCCCAACGCAGAAGGGCGCGCCCCCGGAATGATGAAATCTACACGCAGGAAATTCAAATTGACCGGTACCGTGGGCGGGCGCGGAATCGACGTTTGGGCAAAAGTGGTTGATTCAACTCCACAGAAAGCCAGGCTAATCAAGAGGCCAAATAGGACAGGACGTTTACACGTTTGAGTTTCCTCCCTCTGCATGAACAACTCCTGACTGGGGATTAGAAGTCCTTTGTCAAAGCGTAGGTTAACACATCTCATAGACAAAATCAAGAGAATTATATTCCGGGCCGCTTGTTTCTCTCCACAGATGAAGGGGGGGGATTTTCTAATTGCTTTCCTGGTAAACAATGGTTACATTTTGAGGCGCCTTTGCGAAACGGTCACTTGAGAAGCAGTGCCCTACTCGGGATGACTCGCACATTGCTTCTGGGGAACGCTCCTTGAACGGCCTGCAAAAATCAGCGCAGCAAAATCCGGCCGCCGCCGGGTATTCTTGCAGAGGCAATGCTCCGTTTGAAGGGAGACAGATTTTCACTCGTCCAGAACGAAAATCAGAGGGATGTCTTGTCGACAGAACCGTGGCTTGGGTTGTTAGGACGCCTCCTAAAATCCTCCCGGTCTTTTCGCTGGACGCTGCAAAAACCGTCCCCCTTTGAAAAAGAGGGATTCTTTGCAAGCACTGTATAATCAAATAGTTGTGTCATCTTGGTTGAACCGGACGATTTCATGTTTGTTAGTTGATGAACAAGATGAACCCTGACAAGAAAGTGCAGAAACTGCACCAATCCATTCACGAACTGCAAACTTTAAACAAACTGGCCCTTGCCATTTCCTCCACGGTAGACTTAGACGCGCTGATCAACACCATCTTGCAAGCAGCAGCCGAACTCACCGGAGCCACTCAGGGCGCCATCCTCCTGACCAAGGAGCAACCGGAGGAAAAATTCACAACTCTGCTGCGAGTGGGCGACAACCAGGAAGAAGCGCTGGTGCACAAGATTTGCATGAACCTGGCTGGTTGGATTCTTAAGAATCAAGAATCGCTGCTGCTGAACGATGTTTTAGCGGATGGCCGCTTTAAAGGCCTGGCCCAATTAGGGTACCCGTTACAATCCGTCCTCGGGCTTCCCATTCGAACCAGAAGGGAAATCTTCGGCGTTTTGATTATTCACAACAAGGAGGGGGAAAAGAACTTCACCGAAAACGATCTGCGCCTTCTGAACATCATCGCTTCGCAATCGGCCCACGTATTGGAAAACGCCAGCCTGCTGCGGCACTTAAAGGAAGAAAACGTCCATTTGAAAAAGGAGGTCGCAAGGAAGTACAGCTTCGATCAGATCATTGGGCGCAGTGCCGCCATGACCAAAGTATTCGATCTCTTGGAGAAAATCATTCCCACCGAGGCCAGGGTGTTGATTCAAGGCGAAAGTGGCACGGGCAAGGAGCTCATCGCCCGCGCCATTCACTACAATGGACCGAGAAAAGAGAAGCGCTTCGTCGCCATCGATTGCGGGGCCTTGCCGGAGAATCTTCTGGAAAGCGAATTGTTCGGCCATGTCAAAGGCGCTTTCACCGGCGCCATCGAGAGCAAGAAAGGCATCTTTCAAGCGGCCGACGGCGGCACACTCTTTTTGGATGAAATCAACAACACCAGCCTTAGTCTGCAGACCAAACTGCTCAGAGCGATTCAAGAGGGAGAAATTCGTCCCGTCGGAGGCACCAGGCCCCTTCAGGTCAACGTTCGAATCCTGTGTGCGACGTCGCAAGATTTGACCCAATCGGTCAAGAATGGCACCTTTCGAGAGGAGCTGCTCTTCCGACTCAAAGTCGTGACCTTGAATCTTCCTCCTTTGCGCGACCGCAAAGAGGACATCCCCATCCTGGCCAACCATTTTTTGAAACAGTTTAGCGAAGCTTCCCACAAACGACTCCAGGGATTCAGCAGGAGGGCGCTGGAGTTGCTCACGCACTACGCGTGGCCCGGCAACATTCGTGAACTGGAACACGCCGTCGAAAGCAGCGTGATTCTGGCCGAACCTGCCAGCCAACTTGTGGAGCCTGAGTTGCTGCCAGAAGAAATTCGTGCTTCAGCAACGTCCTTCGGTCTCGAGTTGCCGGCCGACGCTTCGACTCTGACCGGCGCTGTGGAGGCCGTGGAACGTAAAATGGTGGCCCAGGCCCTGGAAGAGTTTGGTGGCAACCGCACCAAAGCGGCGCAAAGCCTGGGTCTCAGCCGCCGGGGTTTGCTCAACAAAATTGAGCGGTACGGACTGTAGAATTAGGCATTAAGTGCCTGGTTTTTCTCCAACAGGCTTCTCTGCAAGTACAAAAAAGCGGCGTTTGTTAGGAGCTTCCGTAATCCGGTGCAACAGCATTGCTTTAAATGCCGGAAACGCCAAAGGCAGCCCTGTCTTGCA
>JBHHYI010000142.1:0-10526 GCA_046757525.1 bacterium
ACCTGATCGACGTGTTTTCGCTTGAAGGCCACTATCTGTCCAGTTTTTATCTGGGATTCAGCGCCACGGCCTTGTGTTTGTACCGGAACCAGGTGGCCCTGCTGGTCTCGTCGAGGGGACAAAGAATTGAGACGTATAGCATTGAGAAGATCAGGTGATGACGTGGACGCCTGCTTGTTAGAACAGATTTCTGCCTGCGCTTGCAATGAAAAATCCGGAGGGGAGTTTTTGGTCAACTGTTGTGTAGTGCCCTAAACGGTCATGGGCCGCGTTGTAACTGAAGCCATGACAATGCATCTGTCTCAAAGGCTTACAATCCATTGGTCGATTTAACACTTGAATTTTCGATATTAATTGTTTACAATAAAAGAGAAATTCTTCTCTTCTCTTGCATCCGCGAACTGGCTTCCCTGTTTTCTATTCTTATCACACTTAAAAGGTGAGATATCGATGGAGAAGGTTGCTTTCATATTTGGTTACGCCGCGAGATTTGCCAGCCTGACCTCGGGCATTACCTGCATTTCAGCATTCATAATATTTTTCTTATTGAGTTTGTTTGCGCGAAAATCATCACCCATAAGAAAACAAAAGCTGTACAATTATTGTTCGTTGTACCTCCTGCTGGTGGGTCTCTACCAAATCTTCATCTTTTGTATTATGAGAGAAACATCCGACCCTGCTCGGGCGCTGGTTTTCCACCGCTTGACCTATTTTTTTGGACTTCCCACCATACCGATATTCTTGTACGTCGTTTTGATTCTGACCGTAGGGAATTATCGGGAATTTCTGTTATCAAATCGAATCAAGCCAAGATGGAAGAATCTGACTCGGCGTTTGTGGTGGCCGATTTGGATATCCACGGCCCTGGTTTGGACCGTTAACCTCGCCGATCTGTTGACAGGAAGAGATGTCCTCTTGGCGGCCCGTCGAGCACCGATCCAGGATTCCTTCATTCCTTTGATGGGCGCCATAAGCAGTCGTTATCCCTTGCTGCATACCAACATGATCTGGCGGCTTTGGCAAGTTACGTTCACCGTGACGGTTGCCTTGTCGGTAGCCTATTTGATTCGGGCCATCTGGTTTGAGAGACCTGAAGTCGCGACGTCCGACGAACGAACAAGAATTCCCGGCAAGAAAAGCCTGGACATATTTCTGAGAGGGCTCAAAAACAAGAACCCCACCTTCAAGTGGATCAAAACGTTTGCGTTCCTTTCATTCATTCACATCCTCAGCACCGCCGTCCAGGGCCTGATCGGCTACGACTGGCGATATTCCTTTCCCATTCCCGTGTATTCGGCTTCCCTATTGTCGATTGCCTTTGGGTTCATTCTCATCGGTGAAATCGTTGAAGCGCGCGAAAATGTAATCCTGGCCTACACCTCGAGTTATGGATCTCGGATGGTTAGCATCGTGGCCCACGAAATGAGCACCCCCTTATTTATCATTCGCGACTTCATTAATCGATTGCAGAAAGAACTACCAGGGGGCTCCCCCAAAAAGCTATCTGAAGCCAGGAAACCAGGTGTGGTCAAGTATGCAAACGATCTCGCCAGAGTGCAAAAGGCTTTGGACAGACTCGCAAAAACTGTGGACGATTTGAGGGCCAAGGCCAGCATCTTCAGAACCCGTTTGAAGCTGGTTCCGCTGAATGAGTTGCTATCCGAAGAAGCGGTGATCAGCAACTACGAGGTCAATGGGAAGAAGTTTAGATTCAACGTTTCGACAGACCCCAGGATCGAGAAGATACGCATCGACCCGGAACAAATGCATGTAATTCTGAGAAACCTGATTGAGAACGCCATCGATGCCTTGCCTCAGAAGGGTGGCGTCATCCAAATCTCTTCGAAACTAACTGGCAATCATGTCTTAATTGTCATTCAAGACAACGGTATCGGCATACCCAGGAAGCAGTTACCCAGAGTCAAGGAGCCTTTCTTTACCACCAAGCTGAAAGGTACAGGCCTGGGGCTCTCCATCGTTCACGGATTTCTGGATGAAATCAAAGGGAAGCTGACAATTGATTCCCAGGAAGGCAATGGTACCAGGGTAGAGATTGCCTTTCCACGTTTTACCTAAATCGGGCTCAATCCTCTCGATCGAGGCAATTGAGTCACAACAGGAGTCACGGTTTGAGGAATTAAATTTCAGGAGGAATCGTATGGTCAAAGTAAACTTGCTGCTGGTCGACGATGAACCGGATGTGCTCGAAGTTTGGAAAAACTATTTTAGTTACAACACGTTTAATATTCATGAAGCGACCTCGGGTGAAGCGGCCGTGAGGATCGTTGACCAGATCAAAAGAGAGCGGGAAGCGCGTCTGCTTTTTGTTCTCTTAGATGTAAAAATGCCTGGCTTGAATGGTTTAAAGGTCCTGGAAGAAATAAAACGGCAGGTGCCGAATTCCAAGATTTTTATCATAACCGGCAATATCGAAGACAAAGACATTCCCAATACCGCTTATATGACGGGAAAGTATGGCGGGGATGGATTTTACGAAAAGTCAAAAATCGATTTTGACGCACTGAGAGACAACATCTACACTTTTATCAAAAAAGAAAAAATGAAGTTAACACAGATCCACAAGCTGAGAAATAGCCTGGAGAAAATGGGTGCAAGTGTTCAAATAGAATATCCGTACAAACTCTAAAAAACATTGGACAATCATGAAAAAACCAAAGAAATCGAAGATGAGATTTACGGCTCTTTTAGCCACTGGCGACCAAAGTAGTCGGGACGAACTGGTCAAACTTCTCGAGCAACACAAGTTCCAGGTTACGGTGGTAGACAGTTGCAAGAGAGCCCTGGAGCATTTATTGGATCATACTTTTGATGTGGTGATATTCGACCCTGAGATTGCAGAACTCAGAGGTTCCGACGCCTTGCAATTGTTCAAGAAAATCCGACCGGAGACACCCATCATCGTGACCTCCGATGAAAAATCGTATGACACCGAGGTGAAAATTGCAAGAACCGGCGTTTATTTCCGTCTGGCAAAGCCCATCGATGCGACGATTACCAAGGAGCTGATGCGCAGCCTTGAAAACAGAATCAAGAAGGTTTAGTCCCCAAGCCTTGTCATCAAGTTTATTCCTTCCGAAGCAACCATCCGCTCAGCCAAACGGGAGGGCGTGCCGTTTCCCGATTTGCCACACTCCCCGCACCCGGCACCCTTTCAGTTTCAGCGACCGGCCTTTCACTGTTCCATTTTGGTATTTTCAAGTTTGGCACCCATCCAGCAAGCGCATATAGCCTCGTTTGCAGGTATTACAATAATGAAATTGCAATTCCGAAGAGCTGTTGACGAGGTGGTAGAATCATCTGTTCAATGCAATCTCAGGGGGAAACGATGCAGACGTCGCCACAGAGACGGGATCGAATCCAGATACGCCTTGCTTCCAACCAGGACCGCGAGATCATCTACAAAATGCGTCACACCGTTTTTGCTGAAGAACTTGCGCAGCATCCTCAAAACAAGGAAAAGAAGCTCAGCGACCCATTAGACACCTTCAATTCTTACATCGTTGCCACCTCGAATGGAAGAATTGCTGGCTTCATTAGCATCACGCCGCCCGGCCGCGCGAAATACTCAGTCGACAAATACTTGCAGCGTGATGAGCTGCCTCTACTCCTCAACGACAAGTTGTACGAAGTCCGGCTGCTGGCCGTGCACCCACGCAACCGTCGCCGTAAGATCGCCTCGCTGCTCATGTATGCCGCCTTCCGTTGGGTAGAAGCCCACGGTGGCAGATGGGTTGTGGCCCTGGGTCGACAGGAAATCATACATCTCTACTTAAAGGCCGGATTACAGTTATTGGGTCGCCAAATTGAGGCCGGAGCGGTCACGTACGAGCTCATGAGTGCGAAGGTCAGCCGGATACGAGAGCGGATGGCCGCAATGCCTGAGATGTTCCGGCGCCTCGATCTCGAAGTCGAATGGCAGCTTGGCATTCCGTTCTACCAGGCGTCTTCTTGTGTTCACGGTGGCACGTCTTTCGATCTCCTGGACAACGGGTTTAGCGATCTTAACGGGAAAAAGGACATGATCCATGCAGACGTTCTGGATGCCTGGTACCCGCCGTCCCCCAAAGTGCTCGAAGCGATGCGAGAACATCTGGCCTGGATGGCCCACACTTCTCCGCCTATTTTTGCCGCCGGATTAATCAAGACAATTGCCCGCGTACGGGGGGTCGAAACGGAATGCGTGCTGCCAGGTGCAGGCGCTTCAAATTTGATCTATTTAGCTCTAAGACAGTGGCTGACGCCTTCCTCAAAAGTCCTGGTTCTCGACCCGACTTACGGTGAGTACCGGCACGTTCTGGAGCGAATCATTGGCTGCCGGGTAGAACGGTTTGTGCTTCCGCGCACTGAGAATTATTGTCTGGACTGTGCACTGCTAAAATCCAAATTGGGCTTTGACTACGATCTGGTCATCCTGGTCAACCCGAACAATCCCACCGGCCGCCATGTGCCACGTGCGGAGTTAATAGCCGCCATTGACCAGGCCCCGGAGAGCACGCGTTTCTGGATCGATGAAACTTATATCGAGTATGCAGGAACGGATCAGTCGCTTGAGCGATTTGCGGCAAAAAAGAACAACGTGGTGGTGTGCAAGTCCATGTCGAAAGTTTACGCTTTGAGCGGCCTGCGCGTCGCCTATTTGTGCGCTGCGCCTGAAATAATCGAAGGACTCAAACCGTTCTCACCGCCGTGGGGGGTGAGCCTGCCTGCACAAATTGCTGCGGTGAGGGCGCTGCAATATCCGGCCTACTATGCCCAACGCTACCAGGAAACGCACGTGCTGCGCAAACAATTGGTCGAAAGGCTGCAAGCCATCGAAGGCATGGAAATCGTGCCAAGCGTCACCAATTACCTGCTTTGCCACCTGCCCCCGCAAGGTCCGAAAGCGGCGACTGTATGCGATATGTGCCAGTCGCGAGGGCTTTTTGTTCGCGATGTTAGCGACATGGGCACCGAGTTGGACGAGCATGCGATTCGCATTGCCGTCAAGGACGCTTTAACCAACGACAAAATGATCCAACTTATCGAGCAGGTGTTGAAGATTAAAGCTGAACACGTGTGAATGTCATCTCGTGCAAATCTGAATTGACAAAATCATGGACGACAAAATGATTGCCCCCCGAAGGTCAGGGAGAAATCTGGTCCTGGCCAAAGAGCTTACCATTCTGTGCGAAACCAGATTCCTGCCTTCGGTTGGAATGGCGCTCGAGTATTTTTCCCTGAGCAACCTGCGTAACCGCATCCTGAACGGCTTAACTTTGGCTGAGCTTCTCGATCCAGGCGTCCACACGCTGTTCCAGGATACTTAACGGAATGGCGCCTGCGCTGAGCACCAGGTCGTGGAAAGCACGCAGATCGAAGGCTTCTCCGAGGGCCTTCTGGGCGCGTTTGCGCAGCTCCCAAATTTTCATCTGACCGATCTTGTAGGCCAGGGCCTGACCCGGCCAGGCGATGTAGCGATCTACTTCGTTTTCCACGTTGGTGCGCGTGAGAGCTGAATTCTCCAGCATGTAGTTGATGGCCTTTTCGCGCGACCAGCCGAAGGCATGGATGCCGGTGTCGACCACCAGGCGCAACGCGCGCCACATTTGGTAGGAAAGAAAACCAAACTCTGAATATGGGTCTCGGTAAAATCCAGCCTCTTGACCGAGACTTTCGGCGTAGAGTCCCCAGCCTTCAACAAAGGCGGTAAAACTGGCCATGGTTCGAAACGGCGGTACGTTTTCCAGCTCTTGTTGAAGCGCAATTTGCAGATGATGTCCCGGCACAGACTCGTGAAAAGACAAAGCTTCCATTTCGTATTTGGGTCGGCTTTTGAGATCGTAGGTATTGACGTAAAACCAACCCGGCTGGGTGCCGTCGGCAGTGGGTCCGTTGTAATAGGCGGTGGTGGCCCGGGGCGCTTCGTACTGCGGGATTTCGCGAACGCCGTAGGGCGCACGCGGCAATTTGCCAAAAAGTCGAGGCAGTTCCGCGTCCATGCGCTTGCAGATGTCGCGGTAGTGTAAGACCAAATCTTCGGCGTCGGTGAAATAGAAGCGGTCATCGGTTCGCAGAAAGGTCACGAACTCGGCGAATGAACCCTGGAAGTCAGTCTCCTGGATGATCTGCAACATGCGCTTGCGGATGCGCGCCACCTCTCGATGGCCGATTGCGTGAATCTCTTTTGGCGTGAGATCGGTCGTGGTGAATCTCTTGACCCGATAAGCGTAGAAGGCGCTGCCGTCCGGGTGCCGTTTATTCACCGCAATATCCCTCTTCGCATTTGGAATGTACGACTCCTGAAAGAAGCGTTTGAATCTGTCGAAAGTTGGAAGGATTTGTTCCTCGAGGAGCTGTTTGCCTTTGGCGGCCAGAACCTTTTGCGTTGCCGCATCTATGGTCTCCGGGAACGACTTGAACGGCTGAAACAGCGGGAAGTCCGCCACCGGCATTTTGGCCAAAGTGGCCAACTGCTGCGGCACGGCTTCCAGCACGAGTCGAGGCGGCGTAATCCCCCGCTTGAGACCTTTTTTGAGCAGGGCGATGTTCTGATCGATTAAAGTCGGGACCGCCCGCAACCGCGCCAGATAATCCTCGTACTGTTTCTTGCTCTTCAGGGGGATTCTTTCGTGCATGCGCGGTAAAAAAAGCTGGAAGCCACTGCGCTGGTGCACGGGCTCCAGAAAGGTGCCGAACTTGTACTCTTCAAGACTCCACCGCAGTTGCTCTTTGAAAAGGTCGTAATTGAGCTGGTCTTCGGCGGAAAGTCTTTCGCGGTCGATGGCCTCTAAGCGCTGCATGAACGCCTGGTTGGCCCGGTTGCGCCGCTCAAAAGCAGCGGGACTGGCATCGCCGAGGCGGTCGTTGTAACGCAAATCGCCTCGCGAGGTTGCCAGCAAAGGATTCTCCCGCAGGGTAAATTCCCACTGGTCTTGCAATAGCTGGCGGAACTTTTCCGCGTCGTTTTCTGCGGCCCGGGCCCCTGGGTTCAAGGTCAACATGAACCACACCAGGCCCAATGCTACCGCACACGTGTAACTCCGAAATAATTGCCGCATGCTGTGTTCTCCATCGGTTAGTGGTTAATTAACTATTGTGTTGCGTTTTAACTTTTCCAAGACAAGGATTACCACTTTGAAGAAATTTAGAGTTTTCCCTGAAGCGGTACGACTCTCTTTAGAATTGTTAAGAAATCCGTGTTCATGGGTGTAAATCCGTGGCTACGTATTTTCTTAGTTATAGCTATCTTTGGTTGCGGCTTTGTCGCGCTGCGTAAATTCGTTCGATCCGTAAAGTCCGTGTTCCATTTATTTGCGGCTGTGCCGCGCCAGGGTAAGAGTGTCGTCATCTTGAGAAATCTGAATGCTCACTTGCGGCAGCTCGAACTCATCGAAACAGAACCTCTCGAGCAAGTCCGTGGGGTTGGCTAAAAAGTCCACATTTTTGTCATTCCCGCGAAAATTGTGCCGACTCTGGCAGCAACGCACCCGCGTCGCTCAGCTTCAATCCGATTTTACCACCGTTGGGACTTGCCCAAGAACCTCTTCAACGGTCATGACTTTCATGGGGCCAAGTTTTAAGTCTGCAACGCCTTTGGCAATTTTTTCGCGGTCGCCTACCACCACGATGGCGACCTTCTGCGGATCCACATATTTTTTTGCCACCCGGTGGACGTCCTCTTTGGTCACGGCCAGAATGTTTTTGACATATTCGTTAAAATAATCATCGGGCAAGTCAAAGATTACCAATTGTTCCAGTTGACCGGTGATTCTTTCCACAGATTGGAAACGGCCAGGGTATTGCAAGGCCACATAATTTTTCGCGCGGTTCAATTCCTCCTCAGGTATGGGTGCGAGGATGCCATTCAACTCCTTCATGAATTCAATTAGGGCTTTGTCCGTAACATCGGTTTGCACCGAGGCACCGGCCTGGAACGGACCGGCCAGGGGCCGAAAGGCAAAAAAAGACCAGGCACCGTAGGAATAGCCATGTTCCTCGCGCAAGTTCTGGTTTAACCTGGAGGTAAAAGAGCCACCTAAAATGGTGTTCATCACCACGATGGCGTAATAATCGTCTGTCTTGCGAGGCACTCCGAGACGTCCGATGCGAAAGACCGATTGAGCGGCCGCCGGCTTGTCGACCAGAAAAATCTGCCGCCTGGCGACCTGTTGAGTTTTGGGAAACCTGGGTTCTGGTACCTCCCCTTGCTGCCACTGCCCAAAAGCGGCTTCCAGCTTGGCAACGATGGCCTCCGGCTCAACATCTCCCACAACGAAGACCACCGCATTGTTGGGCTTAAAATAGGTGGCATGAAATCGCTTCAGAGCTTGCACAGTGAATTTGTTCAAGGTGGCCGCGTCGCCAAGGCTGGTCCGGCCGTACGGATGCTTTTTTCCGTAAAGAATGCGGTCGAACAGGACGGAGGCGATGGTGGTCGGCTGGTCGTGCCACTGCACCAGGTTTGTCAAGAACTGTTTGCGCAGTCGTTGCAACTCTGCGCTGGGAAAGGTCGGCCGCAGGACCACGTCAGCCAGCAAGTCGAGGGCCGGATCCAGCTTCGTCAAGGGCGTATGCAGGGCAATGCGGATCGTGTGGTAGCCGGCAGTGGTTGAAATTCTTGCTCCGAGGAATTCGATGGCGTCGGCCAACTGCAAAGCGCTGCGGTCGCCGGCGCCTTCGTCGAGCATAGCCACGGTCATATTCGCCATGCCGTTCATCTGCGGTGGATCGGCGACCCTGCCGGTCTTGATCAAGACATTGATCTGCACCAGCGGCACCTGATGCTTCTCCATCAGAACCACCGGCAATCCGTTGGCAAGCTTGAAATGCTGAATGGGTGGCAGGTTCAGAGTTGGTGGCGGGCCGAGTGCCGGAGGCTTGCTGCGGTCTGGCCCTTGCGCAATCGCACTCGTACAGAAGAATAAAACAGTGCAGAGCGCGATCAAGATTCGTTGGCTGGAGCAGAACCAGCTTTCCTGCCGGACGAAGTTCCGAGGGTGAGGAGGTCTACCCGACTTTGTGCAAACATCCTGTACTTTGGTTGTCATTAGTCACTCTCCTTTTTTGCGTGAGCGGCCAATTCTTGTTTGCCTTCTGGCACGATGCTGAGGATGAAGCGGCCGTCGTCGCGTAAATAGCTTTTGGCGACCGCAGTGATGTCGTCAGCCGAGAGGGCTTTGTAGCGTGCCAAATCTTCATTGAAATAATCCGGGTTCCCGGTACTGAAGAAGTATTGGTTGAGCTGCGCAGCCTTGCCGCCAAATCCTCCGATGAGTTCCAATTGGTCCAGAAAGGCAGCCTCGATTTGGTTGACTGCCCGCTGCACTTCCCGCGCATCGGGCGGTTGGGCTTTGATCCGATCTATCTCCTCTTGAATGATCTTTTCCAATTCCGCAAGTGTGTGGCCGTTGCGAGCTGTTGCCATAATGACGAAAGCAGAAGAGAGCTTGCGCGAAAACTGGAAGGCGGAAACGTCCTGGGCGATCTGCAAGTCGTAAACCAGCCGTTTGTACAGGCGGGAATTTTTGCCGCTGGAAAGAATGCTTGCAAGCACGTCCAGTTCGGCATCCCCGGGTGAAAAGTGAGACGGTGAGTTCCAAACCATATAAAGTCTCGGCAGTTGCACCTTATCTTCCATAACCAGGCGTTTTTCTTTGGTCAAGAAGGGCACGGGTGTCGCCAACGGCAGCACGGGCGGGCCCTGCGGTACGTCGCTAAACCATCGTTGCACCAGCTCCCTGGTTTTGCTGACGTCGATGTCTCCGGCTATGGCCAGACTGGCATTGCCGGGACCGTAGTATTTCTTGAAAAAATCCACCACATCCTGGTAACTTGCAGCAGAAAGGTCTGCCATGGAGCCGATGGTGGGCCAATGATAGGGATGATCGGCTGGCACCAGATTCTCCCAAATCTTGATGAATGCCATGCCGTACGGCCTGTTTTCATAACTCTGCCGACGCTCGTTTTTCACCACGTCGCGCTGGCCGTCTACCTTTGCGGGCGACATGGCATCGAGCAAGTACCCCATGCGGTCCGATTCGAGAAACAGAGCCAGCTCCAGGGCATTGTTGGGTACGTTTTCCCAATAGGTGGTGCGATCGGCATTGGTGGAGCCGTTGTTGTTGCCGCCAGCCGCCTCCAGCCACTCGTCGAATTTACCTTCCGCCACGTGGCCGGAACCCTCGAACATGATGTGCTCGAAGAGATGAGCAAAGCCTGTGCGCCCGGGCTTTTCACGACTGGAGCCCACGTGGTAGAGCAGGTTCACGCTGACTGTTGGTGTGGTATGGTCCTCGTGTAAAATGACGTGCAGTCCATTGGCCAGAACAAAATGCGTGTAGGGCACCGAAATCTTGAAGTCCTGCGCCACGGCAACGGAACATAGGAGAAACAAAAAAAGTACGGTTCGCCTCATTTAGCCCTCCTCGATTGTTTGTAGGCATTACACCTCTTATGAAACTCTCTGTTGTACGTAACGCAATCGTCTCGATTGCGTAGCCCATTTTCCCTTTGAAGGGAGACAGATT
>JBHHYI010000143.1:0-10523 GCA_046757525.1 bacterium
ACACCGAAGAACACTGAATTCTTCTGATTGGTAATCGAAAGCTGAGTCGGGTCTTTCGGTGGGGCAAGAAGGTGACCTTTTTCAAAAAGGTCACCTTCTGAAGAGTGCCAACGGACCGATCCGCGCAGCCCCTAAAATCCTATTGCTTTTTGAGAATTTATTCTTTATTATTTTAAGATTGGTTTTCACAAGCAACGTAGTGACAAGATTGGAGCCTCATGGCCATTCCAGATAAAGTTGCACATCTGCGCAAACGGAAAGGCGAAGCGTTGTTGGGTGGCGGACAGAAGCGCATCGACGCCCAGCACAAGAAGGGCAAGCTCACCGCCCGCGAAAGACTCGACTTGCTCCTGGATGAAGACAGTTTTCAGGAAGTGGACATGCTGGTGCAACACCGCTTCCGCGACTTTGGTTTAGAGAAACAGAGATATTACGGCGATGGCGTGGTTACCGGACATGGGCTGATCGACGGTCGTCTGGTTTTTGTGTTTTCGCAGGATTTTACCGTGTTAGGTGGGTCGCTTTCCGAGGCTTACGGTCAGAAGATCTGTAAGATCATGGACATGGCCATGAAGGTCGGTGCACCGCTAATCGGCTTGAACGATTCAGGCGGCGCGCGCATCCAGGAAGGCGTCGTAAGTCTGGGGGCTTATGCCGACATTTTTTTGCGCAACACTTTAGCTTCCGGAGTGATTCCGCAAATCTCGGCCATTCTGGGGCCGTGCGCCGGTGGTGCCGTTTATTCGCCCGCCATCACTGATTTCATTTTGATGGTCAAGGGTACCAGCTTCATGTTCGTCACCGGTCCGGAAGTGGTAAAGACCGTTACCCACGAAGAGGTCACCTTTGACGAATTGGGTGGTGCGCAGACCCACGCGAGCAAGAGCGGCGTGGCCCATTTTATGGCTGAGAACGAAGTTGAGTGTCTGCAAGCCATCCGCAGGTTGCTGAGTTTCATGCCGCAAAACAATCTCGAAGACCCTCCGCGCGTTGCATGTAGCGACGACGTCGATCGCATGGACCCGCAATTGCTCAGCATCGTGCCGGACAATCCCAACAAACCGTACGACATGAAGGAGATTCTCGCCCGGGTGTTGGATGACCAGGAGTTTTTCGAAGTGCATGAGAGTTTTGCCCAAAACCTCATCGTAGGCTTTGGACGGCTGAATGGCCGTTCTGTGGGACTGGTAGCCAATCAGCCGGCCGTGTTGGCCGGTGTGTTGGACATCTCTTCTTCCATCAAAGGGGCCCGCTTTGTGCGCTTCTGCGACGCGTTTAACATTCCCATCGTGACCTTTGTCGATGTGCCTGGCTTTTTACCCGGCACCGATCAGGAATGGCGCGGCATAATCAAAAACGGGGCCAAATTGCTGTACGCGTTCTGCGAAGCCACGGTGCCGAAGATCACCGTAATTACGCGCAAAGCCTACGGTGGTGCCTACGACGTGATGAGTTCGAAACATATTCGCGGCGACGTCAATTATGCCTGGCCCTCGGCCGAGATTGCAGTGATGGGACCAAAGGGTGCCGTGGAAATCATCTTCAAAAAGGAGATCGAGCGCGCCGAAGACGTGCAAGCCACCATCGAACAAAAAGTGATCGAATTCAGGCAGAAATTTGCCAATCCTTACATTGCCGCCGGACGCGGGTATGTGGATGAAATCATAGAACCGCAAGAGACCAGACCCAAACTCATCCGCTCTTTAGAGTTGCTGGAAAACAAAGTGGACACCAATCCACGCAAGAAGCACGGCAATATTCCGCTGTGAATTACCTTAATAGTAGAGCAGTTCTTCCAGGATTTCACTTGTTAACATTAACCAAAGGAGGATCGTTATGGCTGTTGCAAGAGTAACTGAAATAACCGCCGCCTCGAGTGCGAGCTTTCAAGAGGCGTTCCAAGCCGGCATAAACCGAGCAACGTCCACGTTGAGAAATATAACGGGGGCAGAAATCGTTTCGCAAAAGGCAAAAATAGAAAATGGCAAAATTGCCGAGTATCGCGTGACCATGAAGGTAACATTCATTCTCGAGTAGTTGAGGCCTCATCCTGATGAAGGACTGCTCTATTAACTAAATCGACAAATTAGCAGATCAATTGAGAGGGGAATCGATGCAATTTCAAGAAGAAAAAAGGGGGGACGTGTTGATTTTCAAAGTCTCACATCCGCGGCTCGACAACAGCCTTGCGCCTGATTTCAAAACGCAAATGCTAAGTCTCATCGAGAAGAAGGCTGAAAAGAAAATACTGATTGATTTAGCCAGCGTCGAGTATGTGGATAGCTCGGGCTTGGGAGCCTTGTTGTTTGGTTTGCGGCAGGCTAAAGCAAAATCGGGCTTGTTGAAATTGCTGCACACCAATCAAAAAGTGAGCAACCTGCTTCGGATTGCAAAACTGGAAAAGGTCCTGGAAAGTTTCGAAGACGAGCAACAGGCCGTCGAAAGTTTTCGCGTGGAACATGTCTAACAGATTGTTTCGTAAAATCCTCATCGCCAACCGGGGGGAAATCGCCGTTCGGGTTATTCGTGCCTGCCGGGAGCTGGGGATTTCGCCTGTGGCTGTTTACTCTGACGCCGATCAATTTTCTCTACACGTGCGCATGGCCGATGAGTGTTACTACCTCGGCCCGCCGCCCTCTGGTGAAAGCTATCTGGTACAGGACAAGTTGCTCGAGGCCGCGGGCAAGGCGGGTGCCGAAGCCATTCATCCTGGCTACGGTTTCTTAGCCGAAAACGCTGAATTTGCCCGGCGCGTCACCGAGTCTGGCCTGGTATTCATCGGGCCGCCGCCATCGGCCATTGAACTGATGGGGGACAAAACGGTTGCGCGCAGCCGCATGTTGCAGGCCCAGGTGCCGGTGGTGCCGGGCACGGAGCAGGCGGTACCGGACGAAATCGCTGCTGAGCAAGTTTCTGCCGAATTGGGATTTCCGGTTTTGTTTAAAGCCGCAGCGGGCGGCGGCGGCAAAGGGATGCGCGTGGTCCATGAGGCCGCTGAGATTGCCTCCGCGTTCAGGGCGGCCAAATCTGAAGCTGTTTCAGCCTTCGGGGACGGTCGAATCTACGTCGAAAAGTATTTGGAGGCTCCCCGTCACATCGAGTTTCAGATATTGGCCGATTGCCACGGCCACGTCGTCCATTTTGGCGAACGCGAATGCTCCATTCAGCGCCGCCACCAAAAGGTGGTTGAAGAGGCGCCCTCCACGTGCCTGGACGAGGCGCTCAGGTTGCGGATGGGGCAAGCGGCGGTTAAGGCGGCACAAGCGTGTGGCTACCAAAATGCCGGCACCATCGAGTTCATGGTGGACAAAGACCGCAAATTCTATTTTTTGGAGATGAACACGCGATTGCAAGTGGAGCACCCGGTCACCGAAATGGCCACCGGCGTGGACCTGGTGAAGGCGCAGATTCGGATCGCTGCTGGCGAACCCTTGCGTCTGGACCAGGAAGCTATTCGCTTCAATGGGCATGCCATCGAGTGCCGCATTTATGCAGAGGACCCGTTCAACAATTTCTTGCCCTCCACGGGCACGATCACTTATATGATGCCGCCCTACGGTCCAGGGGTGCGGGTAGAGAGTGGTTTTTATGCGGGATCGGAAGTGTCGGTCTATTACGATCCGCTGATCTCCAAATTGATAACCTGGGGCAGGGACAGACAGGAGGCTATTGCCCGCATGAAGCGCTCTTTGGAGGAGTACCAAATCCTCGGGGTGGAAACTTCCATCCCATTTTGCTTGATGGTCATGAATAATGAAAGGTTTATTTCTGGCAGTTTCGACACCCATTTTGTGGACACCGAATTCTCGGTTGAACAGAATTCTGGAGCAGTGGACGCTGATGGCTTACAGGCTGAGACAGCCGTTTTAGGTGCGGCCTTGTTTGAGTTTCAATTCAACAAGAAAAGGCAGCCAACCATTACGGCCGAATCCAATGGCCAAAGCAGTCCCTGGAAAATAGCCGGTCGTCGGTACAATCTGAGAGATTGATTTGAATAATAATTCCATCACAGAAGAGCTGTTGCGCGGCAATCGGAGGGCGTTGGCCAAATCCATTTCGCTGGTGGAAAACGAAGACGCCCAGGCGGCGGAGATTTTGGATGCCGTCTATTCGAAGATCGGACGGGCCTACCGCATTGGCATCACTGGACCGCCTGGCGCCGGCAAAAGCACGCTGGTGGACGCCTTGACCAAGCATTACCGCAAACAGGGCAAGACGGTGGGAATCATCGCCGTTGACCCCACCAGTCCTTTTACGGGCGGTGCTCTGTTGGGAGACCGAGTGCGGATGACGGACCTCAGTTTGGACGATGGCGTCTTCATTCGCAGCATGGCTACGCGTGGCAGTTTGGGGGGGCTGGCCAGGAACGCCGGCGACGCTGCGGACATTTTGGACGCTTTTGGCAAGGATTATGTGATTCTGGAAACCGTGGGCGTCGGTCAATCGGAGCTTGACGTGGTCGAAGCCGCCGACAGCACGGTGGTGGTCCTGGTTCCCGAATCCGGCGATGCGGTGCAGGCCATGAAGGCCGGTCTCATGGAAATCGCAGACCTTTTCGTCATAAACAAAGCTGATTTGGCTGGCTCAAGCAGAGCTTTCCAGGAGATTCAAGCCATGCTGCAATTGCGCGAGAGCAGCGACTGGCACCCTGAAGTCTTAAAATCCGTGGCCAGTACGGGTGAGGGCATCGAAACAATTGCCGCTGCCATTGCAAAGCACCGGAATTACCTGGAGGAAAAGAATATCTTAGAAAAAAACAGGAAATCCCGTTTGGTTAAGAAAATCTATTCCATCGTTCGCTTTCGTCTTGAAAAAGCGTTCTGGGATGAAACTACCCAACAGATATTGCATAAAAACATAGAGGGCGTGCAACACTTGCAGGCATCGCCCTATGAAATAGCCGAGCAGCTTCTGGTCGACTTCAAGAGAAAACTGGAGAAGAATTATGAATAACGGCGAGATGCAAAAAATAAAAGAGGCAAAACTGCTTTGGCAGCAAAAGCTCAAGGAAGAAACCAATAGCCGTCAAGCAAAATTCGTGACGACCTCCAGTGAGCCCATCGACATACTTTATACTCCTGATGACAATGAGAACCTGGATTTTTTCAGGGATATTGGTTTCCCTGGAGAATTTCCTTACACCAGAGGCATTCACCGCAATATGTATCGAGGGCGTTTGTGGACTATGCGTCAATTTGCAGGATTCGGTACCGCCAGGGACACCAACCAGCGCTTCAAATACCTACTGGAGCAAGGACAAACCGGCCTTTCAGTTGCCTTCGATCTGCCGACTCTGATGGGCGTGGATTCAGACGATCCCAAAAGCGACGGCGAGGTCGGCGTCTGCGGCGTCGCCATCGACTCCTTAGCCGACATGGAGGTTTTGTTTGACGGCATACCGCTGGATAAGATAAGCACTTCCATGACCATCAATTCTCCGGCGGCAATTCTGCTGGCCTTTTACATTTGCGTGGCTGAAAAGCAGGGCGTGGCGCAGGCCGACCTCCGAGGTACGTTGCAAAACGACATCTTGAAAGAATACATTGCACAAAAAGAGTTCATTTTTCCGCCCAAGCCTTCGATGCGAATTTTTGTGGACTCTGTGGAATACTGCACCAGGCAGGTGCCTTTGTGGAACACGGTGTCCATAAGTGGCTACCACATTCGCGAGGCCGGTTCAACGGCCGTCCAGGAGCTTGCCTTTACCCTTGCGGATGGTTTTGCCTATGTGGAAGCCTGCATGGAGCGTGGCCTGGACATCGATGCGTTTACCCCGCGATTCTCTTTTTTCTTCAATTCACATATCGACTTCTTCGAAGAGATCGCCAAATACCGCGCGGCCCGTCGTATTTTTGCCAAGAGAATGCGCGACAAGTATGGCGCCAAAGACGAACGCTCCTGGAAGCTGCGATTTCATACTCAAACCGCCGGCTGCTCCTTGACCGGTCAGCAGCCGGAAAACAACGTCGTGCGCACGGCTTTTGAAGCCCTGGCTGGCGTGCTGGGCGGGACGCAATCCCTGCACACCAATTCACTGGACGAGACCTGGGCTTTGCCTTCGGAGTGGGCCGCGAAAATAGCTCTGCGTACGCAACAGATCATCGCACACGAAACCGGTGTGGTCAATACCGTCGACCCTCTGGCCGGCTCTTACTTCGTTGAAAAGCTGACCGACCGTATGGAAAAAGGCGCTGAGGAATATTTCCAAAAGATCGATGCTTTGGGCGGCGTCATACCTGCCATCGAGAAGGGGTTCTTTCAAAAAGAGATAGCGGCCGCCGCGCGAAAATATCAGGACGAGATTGAAAAAAAAGAACGCATCATCGTCGGGGTCAACGCTTACAAGGAGCCTGAGGAAAAATTGGCGATTCCCATCTTGAAAATCGATCCGGGGGTCGAGAAGGAACAACTGGCCAGTCTGCGAAAAGTCAAAGACGGGCGCGATCAGGCACCGGTTGAGGTGTGTTTAAGGAGGCTCAAACAGGCGGCAAAGGATGGCTCTAATTTGATGCCTCATTTCATCGAGTGCGCCCGTGTTTACGCCACCCTTGGTGAAATGGTTGCGGTTTTGAAAGAGGAATTTGGCGAATATCGAGAACCAGCGATATTTTAACTCTGAGAGGAACTCTATGGAGAGAAAAATTAGAGTATTGGTCGCAAAACCAGGGCTGGATGGTCACGACCGCGGCGCTAAGGTCATTGCCAGTGCCATGCGCGATGCTGGCTTCGAGGTGATCTATTCGGGACTGCACCAGACACCGGAGATGATCGTGGAAGCAGCGTTGCAAGAAGATGTCGACGTGATAGGTCTGAGCATCCTTTCAGGCGCGCACATGACCATCTTCCCCAAAATAAAAAAGATGATGGAGGAGAAGGGCTTGACAGACGTGTTGTTGACCGGTGGTGGCATCATTCCCCCTGAGGACGTGCAAACGTTGGAAAAAATGGGAATCGGAAAGCTGTTTGGCCCGGGTTCTAATACCGGCGATATTGTAGCCTATATTAAGAAATGGATGGAAACTAATCGGCGTGAAGGTCGTTAAACTTACATTATTTGAAAACTGCTATCGGTCAATAAAACAATGACAGCTCAAATCATTCATAACCTGGATCTTAACGGCAACTCTGCCGCCTTTGAGTGGCGTTGTTGTTGCTGTATCTGTTTTTTTCCACGGGATGGTGGGTTATGAATGATTGCTAATCTCTAAAACACGACTGAAACAAATCATGGCCCACATCAATATTTTGACTGTGGGTTTTTTGTTTCACGAAGGAGGACTACATGAGCATGGCTCTGGATGCTCCAGAATTCAGCCTTGACCTCGCAGTGGAAGCCGAGCAGGTGCCAACACCATTGATCGAGCAAGTGGGCCACACGCCCCTGCTCAAATTGACCCGATTGGCAAGGGACGTGTCGCCGGTTGAGATCTTCGCCAAAGCAGAGTGGTTCAACCCGGGCGGGTCGGTAAAGGACAGAGCTGCCTTGAACATGATCCTGGAGGGCGAGAAGTCTGGTGCATTGACCAGAGAGAAGACCATTCTCGATGCAACCTCGGGTAACACCGGCATCGCCTACGCCATGTTTGGGGCTGCGCTTGGCTACAAGGTTAAGCTCACCGTTCCGCTAAATGCGGGCAAAGCCTTCAAGAACATTCTCACGACCCTGGGGGCAGAACTGGTCTACACCGACCCACAATATGGTTCAGACGGTGCCATAATAGAGGCCGTGCGAATTTTTGAGCAATCTCCTGAAAGGTATTTTTATCCCGACCAGTACAACAATCCAGCCAACTGGTTGGCCCATTACAAAGGTACGGGCGAGGAGATCATTCAGCAAACAGCAGGCAGGGTCACCCATTTTGTCGCGGGTCTGGGCACCAGTGGAACTTTCGTGGGCACCGGACGCCGTTTAAGAGCGTACAACCAACACATTCAGCTCATTTCGGTGCAACCCGATTCGCCTCTGCACGGGTTAGAGGGCCTCAAACACATGGAATCTGCCAGGGTTCCGGGGATTTACGATGCCACTCTGGCCGATTTAAACATCGAAATCAGCACAGAACGGGCCCAGCAAATGGTCAAACGCCTGGCCAGGGAAGAGGGACTGCTCGTGGGCCTTTCTTCAGGCGCGGCCATGGCGGCAGCTTACGAAGTAGCCCGCGGGTTGACTTCGGGACTGATTGTGGTTATTTTTCCAGACAGCGCACACAAATATTTTGATCAAAGGTTTTGGGAGGAGGACGACCATGGCACTCAAAATCAATTTAGCCAAACTGGAATTGATTAAAGCTGATGGTGAGGAGGCTTATCCCAGCGAATGTTGTGGCTTTTTGCTGGGAAGATTTGACAACAACGACAAAGAGGTTCTGTTAACCCTGGGCGCAATGAATGCACGCGAGGAAAGCGAACAGTATCATCGCTACTTAATCGATCCACAAGCTTTTCTGCAAGGAGAGAAGTTTGCCCGAGAACGGAATATGGAGATTGTCGGCTTTTACCATTCGCATCCCGACGCGGAGGCGAGACCTTCGAATTATGACCTGGAGCATGGCTGGCCCCGGTATTCGTACGTGATCGTGTCGGTCAAAAACCGTCGCGCCCAGGAGGTCACTTCCTGGCTACTCCAGGATGACCGCTCAAAGTTTTTGCAAGAAGAGATCGTAATAGAGAGCACGCAAGACGACTAAACGGATGAAAATTCATGAAGTTAATGTTTCTTAGGAGAACACAAAATGTCAGTTAAAATACTCATTCCGACGGCCCTGCGGCAATACGCGGCCAATCAAAGCGCTGTGGAGGTCGAGGGCCAAACCGTTGAGCAGTTGTTCGACCACCTGGTCGCCCAATTCCCGGACTTGAAGAAGCACCTGTTTGCTGAAGACGGCAACATCAGAAATTTTGTCAATGTGTACGTCAACGACGACGATATTCGCTACCTGGAAAAGACTGCCACGCGTGTGAAGGCCGGGGATGTGATCAGCATTGTTCCGTCCGTGGCGGGGGGCAGCCTTGGGAGCGCCTCCAACGGAACCGTGGAGTTCTCCAAGGCTGAAATCGAACGGTACAGCCGCCACCTCATCATGCCAGAGGTGGCCCTGGAAGGCCAAAAGAAACTCAAACAGGCAAGCGTGCTGCTCATCGGAATGGGAGGCCTGGGTTCCCCGTTAGCCATGTACCTGGCGGCCGCTGGCCTCGGTCGAATCGGCATGGTGGATTTCGACGTGGTGGATTCTACCAATCTGCAGCGCCAGGTCATCTATTCCACCGACGACGTTGGCAATCCGAAACTGCAGTCCGCACAGGAACGCCTCAAAGGGATCAACCCGTACGTTCAAATCGACGCCTACGAAACAAAGCTTACCTCTCAGAACGCTCTGGACATTTTCGCGAATTACGACATCATCATCGACGGGACGGATAATTTCCCCACCCGCTATTTGGTGAACGATGCGTGCGTGCTTCTGGGCAAGCCCAACGTTTACGGCAGCATTTTCCGCTTTGAGGGTCAAATCTCCGTGTTTTACGCGAAGCAAGGCCCTTGCTACCGCTGCCTCTACCCGGAACCGCCCCCACCGGGTCTGGTGCCCAGTTGCGCCGAGGGCGGTGTTCTGGGCATCTTGCCCGGCAGCGTAGGACTGTTGCAGGCGACCGAAGCCATTAAACTGATCATCGGCAAAGGCGAGCCGCTCATCGGCCGTTTGCTCTTGTATGACGCCCTGGCCATGAAGTTCAGGGAACTGACTCTGAAGAAGGACCCGGCCTGCCCAATTTGCGGCGAAAGCCCGGTCATTCGTCACTTAATCGACTACGAGGAGTTTTGCGGCATCGGCACCGCGGCCGAAAGAATTGTCTTGGAGCCGGAGTTCGAAATCTCCGCCACGGAGCTGCAAGCAAGAATTGCCCAAAATGACGGTACGTTTCTTTTGGATGTGCGTGAACCCCACGAAGTAGCTATCTGCCAGATTCCCAACTCAAAGCTGATTCCACTGAATCAACTGGCAACGCGCGTACATGAGTTGGATCGTTCGTGGGACATCGTGGCTTACTGCCGCTCTGGCGTGCGCAGCGCCGCGGCTGTGAAATTCTTGCGCGAGGCGGGCTTTGCCACGGTGAAGAACCTGGTCGGCGGCATTTTAGCCTGGTCCGACCAGGTGGATCCCAGCGTCCCAAAATATTAAGAGAAAATCTGCCGTGCTAAGACTTCTTGTTTTCGTCTTTTTTTAAAACATATTCAGTGGTAAATTTCTGCTTCAACGATTGCACCACTTTCTCGACCATTGTGGGAGGTAGACACCAGCCGCCCAACAACACGAAAACGGTCAAGAGCAGAATGGACAAGAAACGGAGCAGCTTCCTGGCACAAGCCATGAGATTGGGTTTTCTAATTCTTTTGAATGTGCTCATGAGGTTCTCCACGGTTTAACAGCGATTCTCGACCCGCGGCACAAGGATGGCCGCAACACCCCCAATAGCCCTGCCACCTCTGGCGCCCTAACCAAAGCCGACCTTCTTCAAGAAGGTTA
>JBHHYI010000144.1:0-10479 GCA_046757525.1 bacterium
GCTGTGGATCTGGGAAATTTCGGCAGCGCTCCGGTGGCCGGGTTGGCCTACTTCCCGGAAAATAGAATAGCCTTTGCCACCAGGGATGGCAAGGTGGGAATGCTCACGGTGGCCGGAGATTTGCTCTGGCTGAAAGAGACCGCGACTGCAATTTCCACGGCCCCTGCGGTTGGTGACCTGAACAGAGACGGTCTCAATGACCTCGTCGTTGCCACCGACGAAGGCACGGTTGTGGTGCTGCAAGAGGATGGGGAAGCTCTGCCGGAATTCCGTACCAGTGGATTTCCTGCCCCGTCTTCTCAAGTCGCTCTGGGAGACGTGGACGGCGACGCCTATTTGGACCTGGTTTTTGTTGCAGAGGACAAGCTTTATGTGTACAATCATACAGGCTTTTTGAGCAATAATTTTCCGGTCAGATTGAGTCCGGCAAATTCCGATGATGCCCACGCGTCGGTCTCCTCTTCTCCGATTTTGGCTGACCTGGATGATGACGGCCTGCCGGAAATAATTGTGGGCACCGGTAGCCATCAGGTGGCGGCATTTCATAGTACGGGTAAAATAGTCAGCGGCTTCCCTCTGGAAGCCGGACAGCCCGTGAACTCGACGCCAACGGTGGCCGATGTGGAGGGCGACGGCAGGATCGAATTGGCCGTGGCTTCAGACGATGGCGTTTTGCACGTGTGGAATTTGCCGGGCAATTACGATCCGGCCGCCATTCCCTGGGGAAGTTACTTGCACGATGCGCAACACACCAATGCCAATTTGCAAGTTCTACAACCTTCTGCCCCGGTGGGACGACTGATGCCCTCCAAGTCCGTGTACAATTATCCCAACCCAACCAGCGGCAATCAGACAGCCATCCGATATACTCTTAACTTTGCCGCGGATGTAAAGATTAGAATATTCGATTTAGCGGGTGAATTTGTCGATGAAATGTCTGGACCCGGTTTTGCACCGGCGGAAAATGAAGTCGTTTGGGGTTTGGACAAGGTAGAAAGCGGTGTCTATCTGGCCCGCGTTGAAGCCAAAGGGGCTGGCATGAAAGATGTGGTGACCTTCAAGATTGCGGTGGTTAAATAGTTGACAATCTGACACGAATATCTAAGTAGTGACGAACGATGCGAAAATGTATTTTGATTATCGGCTGCGTATTTGCGGTTTTGCCGTGTAAAAAAGTCAAAGCACAGTACGGCAAGAAAAACTCCGTGGGATTGACTACGAAAATTGGCATAAAACGCAATATGGTACGGCAATATTCTACTTTCGGATTTTTTTACAATCACTACTTCGGCGACAAGACTTCCGTCAATTTTGAGGTGCAGCGTTTGCATTGTGGAGCCCTGTATTGCAAGGATGCGTCGGATGAAAACCTGGTTGAACAAATGCTTACCAGAAACTGGTCCGCAAGCCTGTCGTTTAATTATTATCTTAAGCCAGTCTTACTGAGCAATCTGAAGCCGTACATCGGCGTTGGGGCTGGACGGTATTACATTCAGGAAAGCAAGTCCACCATAAAGAAGGACAGGGAAAATGCCGAAGAAGATTCAATCGAGCACAACATGCGGGGTTACTACAGGCGCCCCGGTCTTTTTGGTGCGGCCGGTCTGCAGTTGAGAGCCAGGTCCAATACCTATTTTTTCATTCAAAGCAAATGTTCGCTTTTGTTTAAAGATAACGGCATTTTTTGGCAGCCTTCAAATTTTACCGATTTCATCAGTATTACCACCGGGTTTAGATACATATTGCATTAAGGGATTAATACACATGAGCAAAAAGAATCTAAAGAAGTTGCTTTTGAGTCTGTGTCTCGTGGTGCTGAGTGTCACCAATTTAAAGGCACAACCGGATACCTTTAATCATCCCGAATTGCATTGGTACTCAATCGAAACCGAACACTTCTTCGTCCATTTTGACAAACAGGCCGAGAGAACCGCCAGGGTGGTGGCGAAGATTGCAGAAGACGTTTACCAACCCATTACTTCTCTTTACCTTTATAAACCGAAGAGCAAGATTCATTTCATCATTCGCGACCACGACGATTATTCTAACGGCGGCGCGTTTTTTTATGACAACAAGGTTGAAATTTGGGCGCCGGCCGCTAAATTTGACCTGCGCGGTACCCACAACTGGCTCAGAAATGTGGTGACGCATGAGTTTACCCACATGGTTCAAATGCAGAGCTCACGCAAAATTACCCAACGCATTCCTGCCTTGTATTTTCAAGCCATTGGCTATGAGGATGAACGGCGCCAGGACGTCCTGCGTGGCGGCCCGAACGTGGTGGCTTCTTACCCCATCGCCATGACGGTCATGCCTGGGTGGTTTGCCGAAGGCGTGGCCCAGTATCAGCTTCCAGGGCTCGGGTACGATACCTGGGATACCCACCGGGACATGATTTTGCGTACCGCCACTTTAGACAACAAATTGTTAACCTACAATGAAATGGGCGTGTTCGGCAAGAACAGTCTCGGCAATGAAAAAGTGTACAATCAGGGCTATGCTTTTGTTTCGTACCTGGCGGACACTTACGGGCTGGAAACATTGCGTCAGGTGTCGCAAAACATGCATGGCTTTTTCCGCCTGAGCTTAGACGGTGCGCTAAAGAACGCCACTGGCAAGAGTGGAAAACAGTTGTATGCCGAGTGGATCAGCACTTTGAAATCCAAATATGCTTACCAGACCCGCGACATCTTGATCCACAAAGTCGAGGGCAGTTTGATTGAAAGTAAAGGCATGGCTAACTATCACGCGATTTGGTCAACGGACGGATCCAAGATTGCCTACATTACCAACAAGGGCAACGATTACCTGTCCCAGACCCGATTGGTGGTCAAGGATTTGCACACCGGTAAGACGAAAGTCATCAGCGGTGGGGTGCATTATTCCATTAGCTGGTCTCCGGACGGCAAGCAGATCGCCTATGCCAACAAATCGGCGCGCAGCAAAGGTGGGTCTCATTATTACGACCTTTACACTTACGACTTGAGCAGGAAGAAAGAGCGCCGCCTCACCAAAGCCAGGCGGGCGCACAGCCCCAACTGGTCGCACGACGGCCAAAGGCTGGCTTTTGTCGCTGGCCAGGACGGCACAGAAAATCTGTATACGATCAATCTCGACGATAAGAAAATCAAGCCGCTCACGAGTTTTTCCGCAGGCGAGCAATTGTACAACCCCCAGTGGTCCCCCAACGACCGATTGCTGCTTTTTGCCAAATCCACCGGCAACGACCAGGACCTGTACCTGATGGATGTGAGCAACGGCAAGATGAGTCCCATCATGGACGACCCCGCCGACAGCCGCGATGCCGTTTTCAGTCAAGACGGCAAAGCGATCTACTTTAGCTGGGACAACTCTGGCATTTTCAACATCTATTCGAAGAATCTTTACACCAAAGAAACGGTGCAGTGGACCAACGTCCTTGGTGGCGCGTTCATGCCGTCCATTAGTCGCAACGGCGACCTGCTGTTCTCTTTGTTTACTTCAGACGGCTACAAGATTTCCATGCTGAAGAATCCAGTGCCGGTCGACGAATCAAAATCGAAGTACTTGTCCTACAAGAATGACATTCAATTGGCTTCGGTTGAAAATTCAATTCCAAATCTGAATTTAGAAGAAATCAAGGCCAAGAACTATGACGATTCCAAGACTCCCAATTACCAGGTCAAGCCGTACAAGAATCATTATTCGCCGATTGCAGTCTTGCCGCGTGTGATGATCGATTACGGAACGCTCAAATTAGGTTCTTATTTTTATTCGAATGACATCCTGGATAAGTACGGTTTTCTTGCGGGCTTTGATGTCAACAAACGCGGCGACTACGATCTTTTTGCTCTTATCGAGTACCGCAACCTGGGCCCCACCCTGTTTGTGGAAGCTTACAACCAGGTACAAAAGACCGGAGTTCCCGTGGATTCCAGCGAGTTGATCATCCGGGGTTTGACAGAGAAAACCTCGGACAGGTTTAAGTACAACTTGGTCGAGGTGGACGGGGGCGTGCGCTTCAAGTTGAGCGAAGCCAACGAACTGAGAACCGCCTTCGTGTTTAGCCGCTACAGCGCCCGGGTCAAGTCCAAAGAGTTTGGTGACGTGATTTCTTTCGGTTTCAATTATTTTATTGGGAGAGATATTTCGCTCAGGTTTACCCACCGCAACATCAAACCCGCCGTCCATTCAGAAATCAGCCCCAAGGGCCGATCCGTTACCATTCGCTACGATCGTAAATTCGACAAATTCCTCACGGGATTTGAGGTCGATAACCGCTTTATTGATGGCATCGGTGAGGTTTTTCAGCCCTACAATTACAACAAATTTACCCTGAATTGGCAGGAAAACTTGGGCATGCCGATCAAGAAGCACACGCTGAGCATGGACTTTAAAGCGGGTTTCATCGACACCAAAGTCGACAGTTTTTTCAATTTCTTCGCCGGCGGTTTCTGGGGCAATCGGGGTTATTCCTACTTCAGCATCGAGGGTCGTAAGATGCTCCTGGGGCGTTTCACCTACCGCTTCCCCATTGCCGACCATCTGGACATGCGCTTTATGCAGTTTTACTTCGACAAAGTGTTTTTGGGATTCTATTACGACTATGGTAATGCCTTTAATGAAAGCATAAAACTAAGCGATTTCAAATCCACGATTGGCTTGCAATTGCGACTTGAGTCTTATTCATTTTATTCGTATCCTACTCGAGTTTCCTTGGACCTCGCCTACGGATTGGACGAGTTCACGAATCAGAACCAAACTTTTGGCAAGGAGTTGCGGTTCTATTTTGGTTTGTCATTTGGGTTTCTTAACTAAATCTGAGGAACGGTGTCATGAGAGCCACGGTTAAACTTTGCCTCTGTTGCGCCTGTTTTTGGGCGGCCACTGCTGTTGGTGCAGCACAACAAAACAAAGCCGGCGGGAAAGCTCAACTATTGAGGCTACATCAGGGCGATTTTCGCCTGGTCTTAGATGACTATTTTCAGGTCCAATCGGAGAATTCGGTGGCAAATAGTCTGCATTTCGAATCAAAGGCCAACTCGGTGCAGACCAAATCGGTTGCCAAAGCGGTTTTGTTTTCCTCAGCCATTCCGGGGTCCGGCGAGTTTTATTCCGGATCCTACCTGAAGGGGATTTTGTTCATGGCGGTTGAAGCTGCTTCCTGGCCCCTCTATTTTCACTACAACAATCGTGGCAATGACCTGGAAGCTCAATTTCAAGGTTTTGCCGACAACCACTGGGTGGAAGAGGATTACTGGAACTGGCTTTCTCAAGTCAGCGGAATCTCGGTCAACGACATGGACGCCTTGCGTGAATATGAAAGCGAAAACTACACCCATTTCTTGCCGGAGGTCAAGAATCAACAGTACTACGAGAACATTGGCAAGTACAATCAGTTCAACATAGGCTGGCAAGACACCCAGACAGGTAACGGTCGGGATTCTCAGTTGCGAGACAACTACGTTCATCAAAGAAAGGACGCCAACGACAATTTTCAGCGTGCTACCAATCTAACCACAGTGCTCATGTTTAACCACATTTTGAGCGCTTTGGATGCCGGGTTTACTACCAGGGGGTTTAATCGTCGGATCACGACTTCCCTGCGCATGCAGAATATGAGATACGGTTCCGAGCTCGTTCCATCTTTATTGCTGGGAGTTACATGGTAAAAAAGCACGCCCAATTGACTGTTGTTCTCGCTTGTTTTTTGTTGCAAATTCCCACTTTCGATTTAACTGCCAAAGACATCGGGCCCAATCCTGTTACACGACGCACTATCTTGCAGCCCTCCGCAGCCTTGTTTCAGTTCAAGCAGCAAGTGCTAAATTCGGTAGGGGTTGCAACTCGCATGGCCCTGCGAGTTCAGACTGTTGAGCCTCGAGAAAACGGATTACAACAAAAAGTGCCTCAGAAATCCAGAGGGCGCGCTTTTTTGCAGTCCCTCATTCTCCCAGGATGGGGGCAATATTATGCCGAGTCGAAGACCATGTTCAAGGTGTTTGCGCTTACCGAGGTCATGCTTTTGGCCTCTTACACCGGTTTTAAGGTTTGGAGCAACTGGAAGGAGGATGACTTCCGGACTTTTGCGGTGACCCACGCGGACGTGAAGCTGGAAGGAAAACCGGGAAGGTATTTTGTCGATATTGGCAATTTCGACAATATATTTGACTTCAATCAATTTCAGTTGCAGAACAGAAATGTGGCCGCCCTGTATCCCGAAACCGAGGAATTTGCCTGGCAGTGGGACAGCAAGGCGAATCGGGACAGGTTCGAAGACATGAGGATTAGCCGTGACCGGGCAGATGACCGGGCGAGATTCACCCTGGCGGCCATTTTTGTCAACCACGTGGTCAGCGCGATCCATTCCACCCTGGCCGTTTACAAGCTCAATAAGCGGTTGGCCAGGAAAGGGCTGGGTCTCCACTTCGACATCGACAGCTATTCACGGAATCGGCATGTTGCGTTGGCGTTGGTGAAGAAGTTTTGATTCCCAGAGGCCATCGAACTGCAATTCCTATTTTATTCTCCCCTTGTTTATGCCAGCGACTCAGAATAGAACCCCAGCGCGGCGAAGCCGCAACCAAATTCCGTGAGTTTCGGTAACTTCGGCGCCGGTCGGTGGAAATAATTTTTTAGACCGCCGAAAATCACCGAATAAATTCTGTGTCCTTTGTATTTTCGGTTACGGATTTTTTTGACTTTTTACTATTTATTGAGGAAACGAGGAGCATTTTTCAAAGAGTCTTTTCCGTGTGAGTTTTTGATCTGTGTCGTATACTTACTATTGGGCACTAAAGGAGACGGAACGGTAATGGACAAATACCAGGCTTTGTCATGTTGCCGAGGTTGGAATAAACCGACCGGTCTCGAAGTTTAATGGAGCGTCTACTCACCCGATTGATGCTTAATCGAGTATGGAATAAACTGTTGGGCAACTGACTAACATTGGAGAAAAAGGCATGAAATGGCGTACGACTTGGGTCATTGCGTTGGTCTGTTTAAGCTGGCCGTTGGCCGCTTCTCATGCGCACCTTTCCGCCAAAGGTCAGGATGGGCAGAAACGTTTGGACCGGGTCTTGAAACGGTTTGTTAGAGACGGTTTGGTGGATTACCAGGCCATCGCGAAAGATGAGGACTTTCAGCAATTTCTGGCCTGGCTCGAGACCGCCAGACCAGAATCGCTGCAGACAAAGGAAGAACGCCTGGCGTTTTGGATCAACGCGTACAATGCTTCGGCCATTGCCGGCGTCATCCGGCATTTTCCTTTGAAAAAAGTCCTGGAAGTGGACGGTTTTTTTAGCAAAGAACAGCATGCCGTCGCTGGCAGCACCTACACCCTGGACCAAATTGAAAAGGAAATTCTATTCAAGAAGTTTGGCGATCCCCGGCTGCATTTCGTGCTGGTCTGTGCGGCAAAAAGCTGCTCCGGTTTGCCCTCCGAAGCCTACTCCGGTCCTACCGTTTTGCGCAAGATGGACGAGGTGGCCAGGGCCTTCTTGAACAATCCGCGCAAGAATCGGTTAGACCGCAGCAACAAAATATTCTATTTGTCGCAGATTTTCAACTGGTACGCCAGCGATTTTACCGGCAACGGTACCACCGTCCTGAGCTTTATTGAGCCGTTTCTTTCGGCCGACAAACGAGCGTTCATTTCCAGGAACAAGGTTGAAATCAAGTACTTAGAATATGACTGGAGCTTGAACCTTCGAGATTAGATAATATTTTTGATGAATGCTGAAAAGAGGCGCCTGGAAGAAGCCCGCGTGCACAGTGTGCCCTGGAAGAAGTGGGGCCCCTATTTAACGGAACGGCAATGGGGCACCGTGCGGGAAGATTACAGTCCTGATGGCGAGGCCTGGGAATACGTGACCCACGACATGGCCAGAAGCAAAGCGTATCGTTGGGGCGAGGATGGTATCGCCGGGGTCAGCGACGACGGTCAGGCGCTTTGCTTGTCCGTGGCGCTGTGGAACGGTCGCGACCCCATTCTCAAGGAGCGCTTTTTTGGCCTCAGTGGCAAAGAAGGCAACCACGGCGAAGATGTGAAGGAGTATTATTATTACCTGGACAACACGCCGACCCATTCCTACATGAAAATGCTTTACAAGTATCCTCAAAACGAATACCCGTACGCCTTGTTGATTGCAGAAAATCGTGGGCGCGGCAAAAATGATCCTGAGTTCGAATTGATCGACACTGGCATTTTCGATGAGGACCGCTACTTCGACGTGTTTGTAGAATACGCCAAAGCAGCTCCGGAAGATTTGCTCATGCGCATTAGCGCTTACAATCGCGGACCGCAGGCTGCCACGCTGTGGGTCCTCCCCCAGGTGTGGTTTCGCAACATCTGGTCCTGGAAAAAGAAGGCTGAGAAGCCACGACTGCGCTCGTTGGAGGATCGGATGATTCAAATCGAGCACAAGGGTTTAGGGTCTCGCCACCTGTTTTTGCAGGGAACGCCTGAGCTGTTGTTTTGTGACAACGAGACCAATGTCCGACGGTTGTTAGGCGACTCAGATGTCAAAGGTTATTTCAAAGATGGCATTAATGATTACGTGGTCGAGGGGATTAAGAGCGCAGTTAATCCGGAAAAGTCTGGCACCCGGGCCGCGGCCGTATTTCAAGTAAAGATTTCCGCCGGCCAACAGGAGACGGTTCGCCTGCGCCTCTGTGACGGACCAGTGGGTAATCCCTTTGCAGCCTTCGAAGAAATCTTTGAACAGCGCCAGCAGGAAGCGGATGAATTCTACGCAGAAATTCAGGAGCAAATCAAAGACGAGGATGCCAGACGCGTACAGCGTCAGGCTTTTGCCGGAATGCTCTGGTGCAAACAGTTTTATTATTACGATGTGACGCACTGGTTAGAAGGCGATCCCGGTCAACCACCGCCACCGCCAGAACGTCTCCATGGCCGCAACAATGAATGGCTTCATCTTGACAATGCCGATATCATTTCTATGCCGGACACCTGGGAATATCCTTGGTACGCGGCCTGGGACCTGGCGTTTCATTGCATTCCGCTTGCCGTGATCGATTCAGACTTTGCTAAGGAACAATTGCTGCTCTTGACTCGTGAGTGGTACATGCATCCCAACGGACAATTGCCAGCCTACGAGTGGGCATTCGACGACGTGAATCCGCCGGTGCACGCCTGGGCAGCCTGGCGCGTTTACAAAATCGATTGCAAATTGAACCGTGGCAAAAAAGACCTGCGGTTCCTTGAAAGAGTCTTTCACAAACTGCTGCTCAATTTCACCTGGTGGGTCAACCGAAAAGATGCTGAAGGCCACAATATTTTTCAGGGCGGTTTTCTCGGTCTGGACAACATCGGCGTCTTTGATCGCAGCACGGAACTGCCCACCGGCGGTCACATTGAACAGGCCGACGGCACCAGTTGGATGGGCATGTATTGCTTGAACATGATGCGCATCGCTCTGGAGTTGGCACTGGAGAATCCTGTTTACCAGGACCTGGCCACCAAGTTCTTCGAACATTTTCTTTATATCGCCAAAGCCATGTTTAACATCAGCGATGAAAGCATTAACCTGTGGGATGAAGAAGACGAGTTCTATTACGACGTGCTGCATTGCCCCAACGATTCCCACATTCCGCTGAAGGTGCGTTCCATGGTTGGTCTGATTCCTTTGTTTGCCGTGGAGACGCTCGAGCCGACCTTGCTGGACAGGCTGCCCGAATTTAAGCAGCGTTTGGAGTGGTTCTTAGAGAACCGTCCCGATCTTGCCAGTCTGGTTTCCAGATGGTGTGAGCCGGGACTCGGCGAGCGGCGCTTGTTGTCCCTTCTGCGCGGGCATCGCATGAAACGCCTTTTGAAACGCGCCTTAGATGAAACAGAATTTCTTTCCGAGTATGGCGTGCGTTCCTTGTCGAAATTTCACCAGGAGCACCCTTACACGTTTCACCTGAATGGCCATGACTTTTCTGTGGCTTATCTGCCCGCCGAGTCCGACTCGGGCTTCTTTGGTGGCAACTCCAACTGGCGTGGCCCGGTTTGGTTTCCAGTGAATTATCTCATCATCGAGTCGTTGCAGAAGTTTCATCATTATTATGGGGACAGCTTTAAGATTGAATATCCGACGCATTCTGGCAATTATGTCACCATAAATGAGGTAGCCAATGAACTGGGGCGCAGGCTGACCAGGATATTTCTGCGCAACGATCAGGGCCAACGGCCCGTGTTTGGCGACCAGCAGAAGTTCCAGAACGATCCCCATTTCCGCGATTACATTTTGTTCTACGAGTACTTTCACGGGGACAACGGTCGTGGGCTGGGGGCTTCGCATCAGACGGGCTGGACCGGTTTGGTGGCGAAATTGTTGCAACCGAGAAAGGGCGCGTAGGGCGGTAGTCGTTGTGGTGTGGCGCTAACGACGGCGCTGGTCGCGTCCTGTCGAAGGGTTAGCTTTTCAAACGGTGACCTTCTCAAAGAAGGTTACCGTTTCTCGTGAAAGTGGTGGGAACAGTACAAACAGGGTTGGT
>JBHHYI010000145.1:0-10471 GCA_046757525.1 bacterium
TTGGTGGTACTTAAGGCATTGTTTTTAAAGGCTAAGTTCTGCCACCGCCGGATTCGGAATGACAGGGACTGCCCTAATTTGCGAATTATTCAGGCTAAATTGACTTTAATCAAAAAAAGAGTTAATTGCCTTAAGAACATGTTTGTTTGAAGTACAAATGAAAGGAAAAGTTCTACCATGAATCGTAGAAGTTTTTTGCAGCAATGTGGATTCGTAACCGCCGGGATTGCCCTTTCCGGCGGGATGGGATTGCTACCTGGCAGATTGCTTGCCAGCCATAGGAGAATTCGAGGATTTTCTTTGAATTTGATCACCGATCGACCTGATGAGATGGTAGTGCGGATAGAAGCGTTGATTGACCGGCTGAACTTACCTCTCGGGAATCTGAAATTCAAAGAAGTGTCGCTTTCGGGAACGCAAGTTGGAGACATCGTTTTGGTAAGAAACGATTTGCTCATTGATTATCGATCTTCGCAGGATGATTTCTCGGAAGGCCTTTTGGCGTTGGCGCGAGAATTCGGGCTGCCACGGAAGATGAATGCCCCAGCACTCCTGAGATTCTATGCGCAACCCCGGGCACAAACGGCCAAGCAGATTAGTGTGTACCGCAAGAATGTCCTGGTAAGGCAATATAATATAGATTCTGAAGTTGACGCCGATGAAATCGAGGGCCAAAATGGATCGGTGGTTTTGACCATCAAAGACAAGCAGACCAGCATTAGAGCAGCGAGTTGCAAACACAAAACTTGCATGAAAATGGGCCGTATCCGCAAACCCGGACAAAATCTGGTGTGCATTCCCAACCAAATAAGAATCGCCATCCAGGGTGAAAATGAATTCGGTATTGACAGCCTTTCATTCTAATCAACTTAGCTTTGTCGTCTTAGTGCTTTTGCTGGTCAGTGGCGGGTTGACGGCCCAGACCAGAGAGGGCCAGCTTTACGAGGTATCGGGCACAAAATACTTGCTCGGCACGCAAATAGAGCTTAAGGCCATGCACCCGCGCGTCCTGGAATGCAAAAAAGCGTTTTACGATGGCTTCCAGGAAATCGCCCGCATCGAAAATCTGCTAAGCTCGCACAAGAAGAGTAGCGAGATTGCCGCCATAAACCGGCAGGCCGGAATTGCGCCAGTTAAAGTGAGCGATGAAACCTTCGCCATCATCAAACGCTCAATCGCTTACTCAGCAAAATTCGGGGGGATGTTCGATGTCTCCATTGGGCCGATCACAGAGTTGTGGGGCTTCAACAGCGACAAGAAAATCGCTATCCCGGATAAGACCACTTTGAATTCTCTGTTAGACTTAGTCGGATATGAAAACGTCCAAATGGACGCACAGGAGACCACGGTTCTCCTCCCCAAGAACGGCATGAGACTCGACCTCGGTGGCATTGCCAAGGGCTATGCCATCGATCGATGTGCAAAGATACTGAAACAGGAGGGCGTGCGCCATTTCTTAGTCAATGCTGGCGGCGACATTTATGCCTCTGGTTACAAATTCGGCCACGAGAAATGGCTCGTTGGCGTGCAGCATCCACGAAAGCCACAGGAATTGTTGGCTACCTTTGAAATTAACGACTACGCCGTTGCCACCAGTGGCGATTACGAACGGTACGCCATCATCAACGGTCAACGGTACCACCACATCATCAATCCGAAGACGGGCTTTCCTTCAAAACAGTGTCAAAGCGTCACCGTATTTGCGGCCTCCGCGGAACAGGCGGACGCCTGGGCTACCTATCTGTTTGTAATTGGATGGCGACGCCACCGCAGTCGTAGCAATGCGGACACCATCGAATCCCTGATCGTCGATGGTTCCGGCAACGTTCATTACGATCCTGCTTTGGAAAGGACGTACAAACTGGCCCTGGTGGATGACCTGAACCTATCTGAGATCAAATAGTTTCTAATTTACCGAACCATTGCAAAAACGACTTTTTACGCTATTCCAGACCATTCCAAAGGCTTAGTACTTCGTTGCATTAATAGGTGTAGTTTCCACTAACATGATCCAACACAGTCTCTGACTGTGTTTTGGGATTATTAACTCAAGTACATAGTCAGAGACCGTGTGTGATCGTTGCAATCTCCTGTGACAGGTCAAGAGGATTGCCTCATCTGGCCTTCGCCGGATTCGCAATGAGAGCAGCACACAGCGTTTCTTAAATGAAATCTGTTAAAGCCAAACTCTGCTCATTGGCAATCAAAATAGATCGCCCCTTTTGGTCGAATGTTTTAGGTTGAAGGGGCCATTTTGGCATCCCGAGTAGCGGATGGTTGTTTGAAATGGCGAGCCGAGGTGTGGTCGGCTACTGCAACCGGGAGGCAGATCAGAATCTTTACTGTGAGCAAGGGCTTAATACTCCGCCATTTTTCATCTTGACTTTCCTGTTTTTATTTCTAACTTAACTAAAGTTGTACCATTTCCCACAGTTGTGCAATTATTGCGCAAAGTTAATTTTTTTGGATTCTAAAGGCAGTTCCCTTCCAAGAGGGTTAGATTTGTTGTAATTGTAAATTTAACAAGGTTAAGGTAGCTATTCTTTTCGGGGAGAGCCCGGTTAAACGCGGTCGCGGCCACCGTTATGGCCTAATTTTTGTACAGAGTGAGGTTGTTTAAACACAAGTTGGTGAACATTCTCGCAGGTAATTTTAAAATGTTTGCATTTCGTTTAATTGGCTTACTGACAACTTCTCTTGTTCTGACGGTGAGTCTGCATGCGGCACAAGTGCCCGCAACGCAGGCTAAAGTAGATTCTCTTGCCGCCCTCTTACCCGAAAAGCTAACCACGATTGTGGACAAGACTCTTGACGACCAATTTGCCCAAATAGAAAAATTGGCGGCCCATTTGCCTAATATGGACAAGAAGACGATTTTTCTGATTACTTTGCCCATGGAGAATTACATCGAAGATGTTTACTTTCCCGCCAATAAGCCCGTTACGATTTACCCGCGTGTCGTACTTCAGTTGATTTATGAAGAATTCAAAAAAGGTAAACCGAAGAAAGAAATCGCACGCATGTTGGTGAAACTGCAACGACAAAAAGCGTTTGAGAAGTTGAACACAATAGTTCCAGAAAAGAAAAAATAAGGAAGCTCCTTCGTCAGGTACTTGCAGAGGTTTGTTGAAAAAATACTGCCGTTCCTCCTAACCGGTTTACTGGCACCGAAGTCGAGTGTGGCGGCGGACATCCGCCTGGGAGTAGAAGTCGAATTCCGTACATTTTACCTTCAGAAGCAACGCCCTAATTTTTCCTTCCAGTTTCGTGAATCCAAACTGTTTTTCGACACTTTTATTTCTGACCACTCCAGCGCGCTGATGGAATTTGTCCTCAAAGAGGATGGTCAAAGTCCGCACCTGGACCGAGGCTATTTTATCTGGCATGGGTTGCCTCTCAATACCAGGATCAAGTTTGGACAAATCCGGATTCCTTTTGGATTCTGGGACACCTACACCATCGAGCGTTCCTTGACCAAAAACACGCTCGTGGGAGAAGATGACCAGTTCCCTCAATTCAAATTGCGCAAACTGGATATCGGCGTTGAAGTGCAGAGCTCTTTCAAAAGCATTTATGCTGACGTGGCCGTCTTAAACGGCAACACCATCGACAACATCCAGGACGATAACAACAACAAAGATGTGGTCGCACGGTTGGGGATTGCCGGGAACTTTTATTCATTTAATCTCAATACTTATTTTGGCACCACGCAGCGTTTGCAAGACGGGGTGAACATGGATGTTTCTGGAACCCGACACGTCACTTCCGTGGGAGGAGATTTTGTGGTAAATCAGGGCAATCTTACCGTTAGCGGCGAAGTTGTCACCACGGATTATACTTCTGTGCGGAGTCTTGGAGGGTATTTTCAATTCAATTACGACTTGTTGGACCTTTTTTACGGCCTGCGTTTTGTGGGAAAGTTCGAATACTGGGATCCTAACAATGCGAGAGACAAAGATGAGGTTTTCCAGTCGGTAATAGGTTTCAAACAGTCGATTCGTCGCGGCATGACTCTGCAAATCGAATACAAATATCATACCCGTCAAGCCGCGTTGCATCATAACGGTGTGTTGATGGAGTTGGAGCTGGAACTATGACCGGTTCTCATCCTGCCGGCAAGAACTTCCCCAGAGCGTTGCTTCAGGGCCTTAGCCTGCGCTGGAAGACCTTGATTGTTATCTTGCCGCTCATCTTCCTAACCCTGGTCGTGTTCACTTTGTTGCATATCCACACCAACCAGAGCTATCTTATCACCAACACAGAGAATTTTCTGGCGAGTCTGGCGCACCAGTTGAGCTTCTCAATCGGTCGAGGCTACGAGATCGATAATTCCCGCAGCCTTTACCGACTGGTTAAGGAATATATGGCCTACGATAGCCGAATCCTGGGTATCAGCGTCATCAATCAGGACAAGGAGATAACCGCCGACAGCAACCCGGAAAAAATCTTTGCATTTGAAACCGACCCCGGGGTGGCGCAGGTCCTTGCAGGCGGGGGCGAGGTGCTGAGGCGGTATTCCAAAGATGGTCAGGACCTTTACCAATTCATTGTTCCGATCTATGTTTGGGAAACTCATAAAGTGAACGGGACCTTAGTGCTGAAATATGATGTGACTCAAATGTTTCGTTCCTTGCGCAAACTGCAAATGGCGGTAATCTTCTGGTCGGCTCTCTTGTTGGTTCTCCTGGCTATTGGCATTACGTTGTTTTTGGAGCGGAATATTACAAGACCCCTGGGTCACCTGACGCGTGTCGTAAGCGGCGTGAACATTCTAAATCCAGTTGCACCTGATTTGGATATCAAAACCAAGGACGAAATTGGGACTCTGGCCCGGACCTTCACCAATCTGTTGGACAATTTGCGTCGGACTCAGGCCAAACTGACCCAACGCACCGCAGAAATAGAACAGGCTTATCAACAGCTCCAAGAAACCCAAATGCAACTGGTGCAATCGGAGAAACTGGCCTCTCTGGGACAATTGACCGCGGGCATTGCCCACGAAGTCAATAACCCCATGAATTTTGTTTACGGCAACCTTGGCTTGATCGAAGAGTACTTTCACGCCATGCACAGGCTTCTGCAAGCTTACCAGACGGCCAGAATTGACCAGAGCTCGCTCAAGGCTATCCGTTCGATGCAAAAGCAAGTCGACTACGAAGCCATGGTAAAAGACATGACAGGCATTCTTGCTGACTGTAAAACCGGTGCTAAACGGACTCTGGAGATCGTAAAAAACCTGAGAGATTTTTCCCGCATGGACAGCGGCGAGATCCAAACAATTGACCTCAACGAAAGCCTGGATACGACCCTCAATCTGTTAAAGCAAAGTTACAAAGACCGGATCGAGGTAATAAAACATTACGCCAAACTCCCCCCCTATTCGTGCTACTCAGGACAAATCAACCAGGTGCTTATGAACATTCTCATGAATGCTATTCAAGCCATTGAAGACCGCGGCACCATTGAGATCAAGACCGCCTGCAACGAGGAAACCCTCTCGATCGCAATTACGGACACCGGTCAAGGCATTCCAGAACAGATTACCTACAAGGTTTTTGATCCTTTCTTTACGACGAAGGAAATCGGAGAAGGCACGGGGCTGGGGCTGAGCATCAGCTACCGCATTGTCAAGGAACACGGGGGCAACCTTTCATTCGAAAGCCAAGTGGGCAAAGGCACGTGTATGCGGATTGAACTGCCAATTCATGGAGTAACCACGCATGACACCTGAGCATACCATCCTTTATGTGGATGACGAAGAGGAGAATCTCAACTTGTTTTACAACTCCTTCAAAAGACAGTTTAGGATTCTTCGAGCAAAAAATGCGACCGAGGCTTTACGGCTGTGCCAGAGTGAGCGAGTCGATTTGATCGTGGCGGACCAACGCATGCCCGGCACTCGGGGCATCGACCTGCTGGCACAACTGGCCCGGGAACAATCCAATATGGTGCGGATCTTAATCACGGGCTATGCGGACATGTCAGTGGCCGTCGAGGCCATCAATCGAGGCAAGGTGCACCGTTACGTGTCCAAGCCCTGGGAACGAGAGGCGTTGCAAGATATTTTGAACCAGGAACTACGGTTCTACGACTTGCGCAACGAGAATGTAAGATTAGCCGCCGAATTGCAAAAAAAGGCTCTGGCTTTAGAAGAAAAAAACGAGAATTTGAGCATTTCGAATCAGCGGATTTCAGAGGCTAAGCGTTTGCTGGAAGAAAAGAGCAACGAGTACGAACGATTGTACCGGCAGTTGCAGCAGAAAATGGAAGAGAACCGAACGTTGCGCCAGGCCGTTGAGCAAAGATTCTCGTTGCGCGATTTGGTAGGTCAAAGCGCCGCCATGCAGTCTGTGTTCCAATTCATTCGAGACGTAGCCCCTACCGAAGCTACGATTTTGATTTTGGGCGAAAGTGGTACGGGCAAGGAGCTGGTGGCCCGCGCCATTCATTCCGAAGGCTTGCGCAAAGACAAGCCTTTTGTGGTGGTGAATTGTGCAGCCCTACCCGAAAACTTGTTGGAGAGCGAACTCTTTGGCCACGAAAAGGGCGCCTTTACCGGTGCCATTCGCCGCAAACGTGGTCGCTTCGAGCAAGCCCAGGGAGGCACCATTTTCTTGGACGAAATCGGCGACATCTCCCCGGCGACGCAGCTTCGCCTGCTGCGCGTTCTGCAAGAAAAAACCTTCGTACGGGTCGGCGGTGAGGAAACCTTGCGCGCAGATGTGCGGATCATCTCGGCCACCAACCAGGACTTGCACCGGGCCATGGCCGAAGGTAGATTTCGCGAGGATTTGTATTATCGTTTAAACGTCATCTCTCTGACCATCGCCCCGCTCAGAGACCGTCCCGAGGATATTCCGCTGTTGTGCCAACGGTTCTTGGTGCGCCATTGTGCGATGACTAAGAAGAAAATTAAAGGATTCTCCAATGAAGCCATGCAACGGCTCATGGACTATCCTTGGCCGGGAAATGTACGAGAATTGCAAAACCTGGTGGAGCGCACCGTCATTTTGTGTAAAAGCGATGTGATCACTCCCGATCTTTTTCCACCTAATTTCTTGGGAGACACGCCAGCTCAGTCTGCACCCAAATCCCTGTGTCAGGCGGAAAAGGAACTCATTCACAAAACATTGTTGAGCACAGGCTGGAATAAACACCAGGCCGCAAAGCTTCTCGATATTACTCGCAGCAGCCTTTACAGCAAGATTCAACGCTACGGACTTACGCCCCCCGACAAATCGATCTGATACACGCCCTATCGCTTTTAGGAAACGCTCTGTTGTACGTAACGCAATCGTCTCGATTGTCAGCGGTTCTCCCAATTAACCTTTTTTGTTGGCATGATGCCATCCGTGAATTTAATGCGATTGGCCTTAGGATTGCTGCGAGATCCGGCTTCGAAATAGGCGGAGGTGAGGTCACAGAGGAGCAAATCGTATCGGATACGGGGACCTCGCTCAGTTCTATACGATTCCACTAACGCGCGGTAAACGTGCCTTTTGCCATCTTCCTGGATGGTCGGTTTGACGGTCTTGCTGGGATTCAGGGGCCATCTTTTTACCGGCCACATCGACTGGCTGCTCAGTACTGGATCAGGCATCGTCGTATTACTTGGAGGACAAATCGGTTCGCAGATTTCCATTAAGTTGTCCGAAAAAAAGTCAAGCAGACGCTTGCGGTGGTCTTTGTGCTCATGGCTGTTTAGATGATTTCAAAATCCATTTGATTGGCTATGAATCTGCGACTCTGGAAAGCACACTTTCGAGGTTGTCAAAGCCTCGGGCGTCTTGATATTTTTGACAGATATTTCGGCAGCCATCAATTGCGGAACCTTTGTCCTCCCCGCCACAACTCGGATTTTACACCCGCGTGCTCTTTTCCCTTGCTTTAACAGGTCATAATTGTTATTCTTAAGAAAACAAATCTCATATCTGCCATGAAAGTCAAAGAAACCTCGCCGGCCTTTCGCACCGAAAAGAAATACACCTACGATGATTATTTGCAGCTCATCGAAGATGGCAAGCGCTACGAAGTGATCCACGGAGAACTTATCATGACGCCTGCGCTTTTTACCATTCATCAGAGAACATCTTTGAACATTGTCGAGCTGCTCCTGCAGTTCATAAAGAAGAACAAAGTGGGTGAAGTGTTGTTTGCTCCGGTCGACGTGGTTTTGAGCGATGACAACGTGGTGCAGCCCGACATTCTGTTTGTGGCTAAAGACCGCGCCCATATTATCACCGAAAGAAACGTTTCGGAGGCACCGGATTTGGTTGTTGAAATTCTGTCGCCCGCTACCGCCTATTATGACCTGGTGGAGAAAAAGGAGCTTTACGAAGCCTTTGGCGTCAAAGAATACTGGCTTGTAGATCCGAAGAAGCACTCGGTTGAAGTTTATTTTAAAGAAGCCGGAAAGTTCAAACTCTTAAAGCGCTGGGAAAGGGAAGGCGTGCTCAGGTCAACACTCCTGCAGGGGCTGCAAGTAGAGCTGGCAAAGATTTTCGCGTAAAGAGAACTTTGGCTCTCCCTGCCTGTCCCACCGCACAGCCAAATGTGAAGTCTGCGGCGAGTATGTCTTCGAGCGCTATCTCCGTCACAAGGATGGTCAGGTGGTCTGTCTGCCCTGTTCGGCCTATGGAAAAGATGAAAGTCTGATTCATTTGGCGCTTAAGTGAGACGTTTGAAGTAGATTCGGAAGTCGTTGCGGAGACAAGCCGGCGGTCTCCGCAACGCGAGGGTTTCGTGTTTTCAGCAGTAGAAGGTCTGACCTCCTTATCTGTTAGTTCAAATCGGAATCCTCGATCCGCCGAATAATTGTTCTAACAACATTATGCTTTAATGAGTATTTTTGCATCTTTTTATGATTTACTGCAACTAATGCTTGGAGACAATGTCTGAGGATTGCAAAAAGGAGATGGCAGAATGGTTTATGGAATCGGTTTTACAATAATCCTACTGGCGTCAGCGCTGTTTTCGATGTTGGGACTCGGTGGGGCGCTGGTTTATGTCCCTGTGATGAAATGGGCCGGTTTTCCGGTGAAGGAAGTGGCAATCCCCACCGGCTTGATTTTGAACGGGCTGACGACCTTATTGGCTCTCACGACCTATGCACGCAGTAAATTAGTCGATTGGAAGGGTGGATTGGCGCTTACCATCAGTGCGTTTGTTTTCGCACCAGTTGGAGCTTATGCAACCAATTTGATTCCGGTAAGAACGCTGCTTTTTATTTTTGCCATAGCGGTCATTGTAGCGGCTGCCCGCATGATCATGTTTTCCCGGCAGCCGGAACCTGAAACCGTTATGTCCTTTAAGAAACGTTCCGTTATCGGAGCGATTGTAGGAGGATTTGCCGGTTTCATCGCCGTTTTCTTAGGATAGCTCAGGTTGGTTCTTGTTGCAAAAATTCTATTTTGGAGCATCGTTGCTATGTTAGTGATTGTATTTAAGTCATTTCAGGAACCGTTTGCGATTATGGCCAGCCTGCCCCTGGCGCTCATCGGTGCGGCCTGGGCCATGCTTCTCGCCGACAAGCATGGTTGAATGCCGTCTTTCAGGGACGGTGCTTGCTTCTGAAAAATCTGAAGCGACAACTTGCGCTGACGATAGCAATTCTGTCGAAGTAATTGAACCGGCTGCACCTGGGGACAGCTCAAAAATCGACCGGCGTTTCAGATACGAAGCAAGGGAAGAAGGAAATCCTTTTGCGATTACGCCACACCGTCCAATTTACTTCATGCCAGCAGTTTACAAGAGCTCTCCCAACAACGCAGAAGCAGGGCAGATAGGATTCAATCACACGCTTAATGCAGTCGAAGTAAAATTTCAGATTAGTTTCAAATTGCTGGTTTGGAAAGGTGCTTTAGCGACAATGTCAACTTTTATGTTGCTTATAACCCAGCAGAATTGGTGGCAGGTTTACAACAGTGCGATTTCCAGTCCGTTCAGAGAAACCAACTACGAACCAGAAGCTTTTTTCATGATTCATACAAAAATAAACGTTTGCGGTGTAAGAATCCGGCCGATTAATATCGGAATTGATCACTAATCCAACGGACGTGCGGGATTGGCCTCGTGGAGCTGGAACAGATTGTTTGCGTAAATTGTTATTGATGTGCATAACCGAATGTTTATTGAGTTCCGGCCCTGGATGCGGCTTCCTGAAAGAAACAAGATGTTCCCGTCTGATCCAACAGGTGATGACAATCCGGACATCACCGATTTCTTGGGCTATGGACATGTGGGCGGTGTGCTACCCCTGGGCCAACACACCGTCACCGCTTTCTTTTACGACAATTTGAAGTCGAACCAAAAAGCAGCACCGCAACTGGCCGGGAGTTTTCCGTTGGTGAGAAAGGTCCGGGGGTACGTCCAATTCTTTACCGACTGTGGAGAGAGTCTCATCGACCACAATGACAACTCGACCCGCATCGGCGCAGGGGTGGATCTGACGAATTGGCGGGAACGCTGACAC
>JBHHYI010000146.1:0-10413 GCA_046757525.1 bacterium
TTGACGTGTTATCTAAAGTTATCTGATAACGCTAAGGGATTGTTTTATCCGAGATTATTTAATCACTTTTCGATGAGGTAAAGTTTTTAATGAAATGTTATCTCGGGGGATAGAGCAATAAAACATATAGGGTAAGAATTCGCACAATAAGCTTAGTTTGTATGTATCACAATACATAAGGTTCAAGTTTTCATGGTCTGTCTCCTTTATGAGACCCAAACCATAACTACCTTTTGCAACAATGTCCTCGCCACTGGTAGGTCAGAAATCAGGCTTCCAAAACCGCTTCCTCATCCGATGTGTCCTTAAAAACCGCAAACATTCATACCGGCTCTGAAATCAAGCTGTTCAACTCTATTCAAATTTCAACTTCATTCAATATTTGCTCCTTGCGGAACGAGTTGGTAACCATGCGGGCGATGGCCATGCTCATGGGCGAACCCCCCGCGTGGACTTCCTTGATCGCGTCCAGCAAATCCGCCGGCTCCACGTTCTTAACCAGATAACCGCTGGCACCGTTTCGGAGAGAGTGGAACACCGATTCGTTATCCTCGTGGATGGTCAGCATGACGATTGCAACGTCGGACTGTTTTTCTTTGATTTTAGCCACACCTTCAATGCCCGACCTGCCCTTGAGCTCGATGTCCAGTAGGGTCACATCCGGCAAGTCCTCATCCAGGTTTTGCAGGGCGGTCTCCCAGTTGTCGTAGGTTCCGGTGCAGGAAAATCCCCGGGTGCCCCGAATCAACACCGCCAAACTGTCGCGTAGAACTTGATCGTCCTCAATGATTGTAACTGAAATCAACGGGGGCTCCTTTAAGTATTTGTCATGGAAATAACGACCTGATCAAGATAACCTATTTTACGGCAAAGTCAACTGACCTTCAGGGTAGTTTTCCCCGGTATTGGACGGTGGTGCCGTGACTGGGGCTGGAGCGGATGGTGAACTCTGCCTGCAATTTTGCTGCGCGGTCTTGCATGTTTTTCAAGCCGTTGCCAGGGCTCATGTCATCCATGTCAAAGCCCTCACCGTCATCGGTCAGCGTAATCCCCAGGTTGCCCTCCCGTACTCGCACATCCAAGGCGACATTTTTGCAGCCGTGGGCATGTTTGAGGATGTTGTTCATGCCTTCTTTAAAGATGCGCAAGAGGTGCAGTCGCCAATCCAGGGGTAGCCTCATTTGCTCCAAAGTTGGCGAAAGCCCTGTCAGCCGGAAGGCGATAGGCGTCTTATCGAACAACTGGTCGCTGAAGGTTTTGAGCTGCGCAGTCAAATCATAGATCGAATCCTTTTCGGGATCCAGTTCCCAGATGAATTCCTTCATTTCCCGGTACAAACTGTCCGCATTGTCGGCGATGAGGTCCAAGTCCGCAAGAAAATCGGGCAGGGCTGACTTGAGCGACCGCTTCAGAAGTTTGGTTATCAGAGAGATCTTGGTCACCCGGTGTCCCAATTCGTCGTGGAAATCGGCAGCTACTTTTTTTTGAATGCGTTCCCGCTCTTCGGTTTTGGCTCGTTCTATTCTTAGCGCCTGTCCCAGTTTGTATTTGTAAATGGCGACCACAATTAGCACCAGGGTCAAAAATGAACCCAGATAAAAATAGGGGGTCTGCCAAAAGGGCGGCACAATGATGATCTCGAGGGCAACGCCTTCCTGGTTCCAGATGCCATCGCTATTGGCTGCTTTTACTCTAAACCTGTATTCACCGGGGTCCAGATTGGTGTAAATGGCTTCTCGCTTTGTGCCGATGTAATTCCACTCTTTGTCAAATCCCTCCAGGAAATAGGCATACTGGTTTTTTGCCGGATTCTTGTAATGTAAAGCCACAAATTCAAAGGAAAAGAAAACATCCTGATAGGACAGAGTGAGTTTCTTCATCTCATTTATTGGCTTTGGCAAACGAACAGTGCGGCCAAACTTTTTGAAGGCGGTGAGCACAACCCGGGGCGGATGGGTATTGATGACATCCTGAGGGTGAAAACGATTAAAGCCATTGATTCCCCCAAAGAACATTTCGCCGTCCTTTGTCTCATAATAGGCTCCGAGATTGAATTCATTGCTCTGCAGGCCGTCTTTTTTATCATAGTTTATGAATCTTTCGCTTCGCGGATCAAATCGGGAAAGGCCCCGGTTACTGCTCAACCAGAGGTTGCCGAAATCGTCTTCCAGAATTCCGTAGATTACATTGTTGGGGAGTCCGTCCTTTTGGGTGTAGCGGGTAAATTCGATTTCAGACTGATCCGAGCCTTCCACGTGCCGCCGTACGAGTTTGTTCAGACCGCCGCCGTTGGTGCCCACCCAGAGCACACCCCGGGCATCCTCATGAATCGAAAAGACTGAATTGTCGCTGAGCGAATTGGGGTTGTGGGGATCGTGCCTATAAAAGTTGCGCTCGCCACTGTCCAGGTCGAATTCTACCAGCCCGTTTTCCCAGGTACCCAGCCAAACGGACCCGAAACGGTCCTCGAGTATGGTGGTGACCCAACCAGCCCCAGTATTGTGAGGTTCGTCCAAATACATTTCCCTCTGGACAAATTTCGGCTTTTGCTCTGGCGCGCCATTGAATTCGTTCAGGTCAAGGATGTTCAGCGCGCCACCGTTGGTGCCAATCCACAATTTGCGGCTCTCGTCTTCGCGGAGGGCGTACAGATTCTCAGCGCCGGAACTGCTGAGGTCGGTATTTGCCACCTTAAAGTAAGACACCTCCTGCTTTTTGCGGTCAAATCTGGCCAGCCCCTCTCCCAGGGTGGCAAGCCAAAAAACTCGACTCTTGCCGTCCTCACAAATGGCGCGCACAGGATGCTTGCGAAACCAGCCAGGCTTGTGAGGGTCGGGTGCGTAATAGAGGAAGCTTTCTTTCTTGCGGTCGAATCGACTCAGGCCGCCGTCCGTGCCGATCCAAAACCCTCCCGCATGATCTTCATAAAAGGTCCAAACTCTGTTGTCGACTAAACTGTTGGGATCAGCCGGGTCGTGTTTGTAATGCTTGAAGGTTACCTGCCTGGCATTGAATTTGTTGAGGCCATCCCCTCTGGTTCCGGCCCAAAGGGTCGCAGAGTTGTCACGAAACACGGACCAAACTTCATCGTTGCTCAGGCTTTTGGGATCGTCCGGGTCGTGCCTGAAACGGGTGAATACCTGTGTGGTAAGGTCGAGCCTGTTGAGTCCACCGTGTTGTGTAGCAATCCAAAGTGCGTTCGTTTCCTCGTCGCGGACCAGCGCGTGGATGGTGTCGTCGCTCAAACTATTTGGATCAGCGGGGTCATGCTTGAAATGCACAAACTCCCCGGTCTCCGGGTCAAATCTGTCCAACCCACCGCCGTAGGTACCGATCCAGAGTGCGCCGTGGCCATCTGGACAAACAGCTATGACTGCATTATGGCTCAAACTCTTGGGATTCTCCAGTTCGTGCTGGTAGTGCGTAAACGCTTCTTTTTCAATATCAAACCTGTCGAGTCCGTCGGAACCTGTGCCGATCCAGAGAACACCCCTGGCGAGATCCAGCCAGAGAGCCAATAGCCCATCAACACTCAAAGTTTTGGGATCAGCAGGGTCGTGGCGATAATTGACAAATTCATTCCGCTCTCGATCCACCCGGTAAAGGCCATTTTGGCCGCTTCCAACCCAGAGCGTTCCGGAGCTGTCTTCACAGACGGCACTGATGGCACCAAAGGAAAACTGTTCGAAACGCTCGGTTTCCGGGTCAAATTTATTCAGGTCCCGGTCGGTGCCGACCCATAGTTGTCCGGCATGGTCTTCATAAATGGTGGCAATGGCATTGTAGGAGAGGGAATTAGGATCGTTGGGAATGTGCTTGTAGGTGGTGAAGCCATAGCCGTCATACTTTGCCAGGCCGTCCAGGGTGCCAAACCACAGGAATCCCTTGTGATCCTGGTAAATGCAAATCACAGAATTTTGCGGCAGCCCTTGATCGACGGTGAGGTGCTCGAATTTGATGTTGGATTCTTGTGCCAGTGAGCTTTGGAAGAAGGTGAAACAGGTCGCAAGTGCCACGAAGCTGCATTTGATTGCCAGTCCTCGAAGGCATTGGATTCGAGATTTGCCAGGAACGCTCAAAGTGCGAACAAGATTACTTCCAAACACCATGCTCACTCTTCCAAGAGTTCATTCTTTTTTAAAAAAGTTATTACAATGGAATGGCCAGCTCACCAATCCTCCGCCTCCTGTGCACTGCTGGGTCCCAACTTGCCTTCCACGGATTTTAGCAATGCTTTGGATTGGTAGAGCACGCCCGATTTCATAACCAGGTGAACGTTCCGGGTGTTGCGAATGTTCTGCAGCGGATTTCCTTTGATCACAACCAAATCAGCAAACTTGCCTGGTTCAATAGAGCCCAGTTTGTCGCCGACGTTGAGTGCGCGGGCCCCGTTAATGGTGGCAATCTTGAGGACCGCTGCTGGCGGGATGCCCGACAAGACCAGGGCGTCCATTTCCCGGTGCGAGGAGAATCCAGCCAGATGCTCGCCATTGCTGGGATTGTCTGTGCCCAAAGTAATGAGGTCGCCGCCACCGGCCTGGTAAAAGGCCTTGATGGTTTTGCGCTTGACCCAGTAGATCTTGTCAAATTGCTCGAAATACTTTCGCTGGGGGTGTTGCTTCTGGTAGGCGCGCACGTACGGGGTCAGATACTTTTGCTCGTTGGTCCAGTAATCGAAGCCTTCGCTACGCTGGCCGAAATAACCGTAAGCGGTCAAGGTGGCGTCGAAAAAGACATGGTTCTGGATGAAAAGGTTAGCGATTTTTTCGAATTCCGGAGTGTTAGGTTTAAAATCGATTAGCGTGGCGTAGGCTGGCTTGTTCGGGGAAATGGCGTCGCCGCCGAGGAAATGCTCCACGCGGTCGATGCCCATGAGAATGGCGTCCCTGGGATTGATCGTGTTGTGGAAGCCAGAATCGAGATGACCGGTCACGGTGAGGCCGTGCTGGTGCGCCCGTTCGATCAGTGCCCGCAGATGTTTGGGGCTGATGCGTTTGGCTTTGAAGCCCCTCACCCCTTGTTCGGCCCAGTAGTCGACTTCCTGATACAGCTCCTCAGTCGTCATCTCAGCATTCCAGTTCGGACGCGCAGGTCCAAAATAGGGCCCGGAGTTGAAAATGCGCGGGCCAATCTGTTCGCCCCGATCGATGCGTTTGCGCGCGGCCATCATGCCTTCAGGATCGAACTCTCCGGCCGGAAAGGTGGCGGTAACCCCGTTGGCCAGGAAAATCACCGGATTCACCGTGTACTCGTCCCGTCTTTTTCTACCGAACAAGTTCACATTGTAATGGGCGTGCACATCGAAGATGCCCGGAAGGATGTAATCGTCCTCGGCCAGTTCAACCACATTCGCATTTGAGAGGTCTCGCCTGCTGAGGTCGGCACCCACCTCCAAGAACTTCCCGCCGGCAACCACAATGCCCGAATTTTTCACCACCTTGTCGCCAACGGAATCGAACAACCAGCCGCCGCGCAGGATGATCTCCTGCGATTGGCTGTAGCCAAACTCCCAACAGAATGCAATGAAAACGGCACACAACAAAGTCTGAATCGCCTTGAATGGTCTCTGCATCATTTCAATCCAAAATTATGGTGATGGGTCTTCTATTCAGAAATGTCTTGTGGTAAGTCAGAATATACTCAAGCGGTTCTGAAAAGTCAAGCTTGGAGTTGCACGGTGCGTGGGTCGGACGGACTCACAAAAAAAAACGAAGCGGGCTGCTGGAGATGAAATACGGACAAAAGACTGCTTGATTTTTATTACAAAAATGTTTATTATAAAAAGTATTGCAAGAGCGAGCATTTTCTCAACTGCCAGCCGTCTGCAAGCAATCGTCTACGGGAGCCCTCGCAGTTTTTCTTCGAGTGGCGAGTTTATCTTACCTTTACTTTTTGGAATTTGTACACTTAAGATGAAGACTTAGTTTCTTGTCTCGCTGAGTAATTCGGTACGTTGTCGCTTTGATTTTGCTTCGCAACATAACAAAGGAGGTGAAGATTAATGGAAGCCTTAATCATTGCTGCGGGAAGAGGAAGCCGTCTTAATCACCGATGTTCACCCAAACCTTTAACGCGTATTCTGGGCTTGAGCCTGATCGAACGCGTCATTCTCCTCGGTAAAAGTGCCGGCATAGACGCCTTTAGAATCGTCGTTGGCTTTCAGGCCAATGAAATCATGTCCAGGATAGGGCATGGGGAAAAGTACGGTACTTTCATCGATTATATTTATAACCCCAATTGGGAAAAAGGCAACGGTGTCTCTTTGCTTGCGGCCAGGGACCACCTGCGCCAGCCGTTCATTCTGTTCATGACCGACCATCTGTTTGAGAAGGCCATCATAAAAAAACTGATGAAGGTCAAATTGGAGGAAGATGAGTGTGTTCTGTGCATCGATCGCAACCTGAAAGGCAGCCATTTTAGCTTAGACGATGCCACCAAAGTCTGGATTGAAGATGGCTACGTACAAACCATTGGTAAGACCATTCGCAGATACAATGCCCTGGACACCGGCATTTTTCTGTGTACGCCCATCATTTTTGAGGCTCTGGAACACAGCGTGGCAAATGGCGACTATGGCCTGTCGGGCGGCAACCAGATTCTATCGAACATGGGCAAGCTGAAAACGCTGGATATCACCGGTCACGTTTGGGTTGATGTGGATGACGAAGTTGCCTACCAAAAGGCCAAACGCACGCTTATTCAAGGTCTGGAAAAAACCACAGACGGACCGATTGCGAGGAAAATCAACCGCAAGCTCTCCACCCCTATCTCGTCCATCCTGGCTAACTTCAACCTGTCGCCAAATTCTTTGACTCTGGTGAGTTTTGTGGTTGCGTTTTTTTCGGCCTTGTGCTTTTTTACCGGCGATTTTTCCAAAATAATCCTGGCCGGCATCTTGGCGCAGCTCTCGTCCATCTTAGACGGCTGCGATGGCGAAATCGCCCGGTTGAAGTTTCAACACAGCACCTTTGGAACCTGGCTTGACAAGGTGTTGGATCGCTACGCCGATGGCCTGATTTTGATCGGCATCACCCATGCTCTGTGGCTTCACACAGAAAACTACCATATATGGCTGCTCGGCACCCTGGCCATAATCGGCACCTTCATGAATAGCTACACCGCTTTCGGGTATGACACCTTGTTAAAGAAGGAGCTGACCCGCCAACCGCCATACCTGAGATTGGGGCGGGATGTTCGCCTTTTCATCATATTCCTGGGTGCGCTTTTCAATCAACTTTTTTACACGCTGGCGCTTTTGGCAACCGTCACCAATGCTGAAGCGTTGAGGAGGCTTTTTGTATTCAAGCATGTCGACCAAAGTTTTCGCCGAAATCGAAAGGACCATCTTACGGATTATATCTCAGTCCCCCATTCCGGAAGATTTGGCACACGCTAAGAATGTGCGATCGTGGGTAGTCAGGTTGAGGCCCAACGCCGGTTGGGCCTTGCGCATTGCGGCCTTGGCGCACGATATCGAAAGGGCCATGCCGGCAAGAAAGGTCAAGCGGCATGACTTCGCGGACTACGATCTCTTCAAGAAGGCGCATGCGCGCAACAGCGCCCGCATCGCCGCGGAGATCCTGAATCGGCAACCGGTGACCGCAGCGTTCAAGGCCCGCGTCGCTTTTCTGATCCAGCATCACGAGTTTGGCTACCCACAAGATGACGAGCTTGCCGCGTTGAGAGATGCCGACGCCATTTCCTTTTTCGAAGTGAATTTGCCTTTTTACGCACAACGGCATTCCCAGGAGGAAACGTTTTTCAGAATGTGCTGGGGCAGCAAACGCTTGTCGCGACAGGCACGCAAGGTAGTGGGCAGATTTAACTATGAGGACGACAGGTTGAATGTTTTGCTCAAGAGGTGCCTCGGGCTGAAGGCCAGTGTCACGGCTTAGATGCGGAAAGCCAATGCTTTGCCTGCAATTCTCAACTGCTGGCCTACCCATCGGGTGTGGAGCCATGACTCAGGTAAACGAGTCGTAAGATTTCGAGCTCTTCATAACCCACCTCTTCCTGCAACGCTTCGTAGACCGGTTTCAAGAAATCTGAACCGAGTCGTTTAAAAAGTTCCATGACCGCCATCTGCTGTTCACCAGGTAGCCTGGAGAGCGCACGCAGGTCCGGGCCTGTGAGCAAATTGCCCGCTCTTGCAAATTTGTAGAGATGACTGAGCACAGTTCGCTGCTTGATGCCAAATCTCTGCATGATCTCTGCCACAGACATGCCGGCGTTGAACATTTCCCCAACCATTAGGTGTCGCGGCTTTTGTGCGGTAAAAGTGCGGGTGCGAACGGGCACCGTGGACTGTGGCTTTTCCCGAATCTGCTTCCTCTTGCAGAAACTGAAAATTGTGTCGAGAAAATGGGTGCCGTATTTTTCCAGTTTGACCTGGCCGACCCCATGCAGACGCAGCAGACTCTGCTCAGACTGCGGGTAATAAGCGGCCATCTGTATGAGCGTGGTGTCCGGGAAAATGACGTAGGGCGGTACATTGGCGCGGTCTGCCAGCGTTTTGCGCTTGGCTTTAAGGATTTCAAACAGCTCGCGGTCGTAGTCTAAGTCGCTGATTTCAGTGCGAGAGATTGGCAACGGTTCCTCCTCGAGCAGGCCCTGGAACTTTTTCTCGCCTTGCAAGACAGCGCGGCCCTCAGTGGTGATTTTCAAGCTGCCATAAACCGGCTCTTTTTCCAGCAAGCCACTGCGGACAAACTGTCTGGAAAGATGAAACCACTGTTTCTTAGAAAACTCCCGGCCAATGCCGTAAGTGGAGAGGTTCGCATGTCCGTTCTTCAAAACTTTCTCTGACTTTGAGCCGCGCAGCACGTCGATGATATGGCTGGCGCCAAATATTTGCCGCGTGCGGTAGACGCAGGAGAGAAATTTCTGTGCAGCCACGGTCAGGTCCACAAGCTGCCGTTCTGTTGAGGTGCAGTTGTCGCACATACCGCAACTTTTTGTGGGGGCGGCCTCGCCGAAATAAGTCAAGAGAGGCGTGCGACGGCAGTGCGGGAACTCGGCAAAATCGATTAACGCCTGCAAATGTCTTTCCGCGTTGCGCCGCTCAGCCGGCTCTTTTTCCTCAAAAAAATAGCGAATCTTGGCGATGTCGCTGTAACTGAACAGCAGGAGACAGTGTGCCTGCAGGCCATCGCGACCCGCCCGGCCAATTTGCTGGTAGTAGCTCTCCAGATTCTTGGGCAAATCGAAATGGAGCACAAAGCGCACATTCGGTTTGTTGATGCCCATGCCAAAGGCAATGGTGGCGACGATAATCTGCGCTTCGTCTTTGCGAAAGAGCTCCTGATTGAGCTTGCGCTCGCCTTCTGGCAGTCCCGCGTGGTACGGTTTTACAGAAAAACCATTGGCTTGCAGCGTTGCAGATAGGTCTTCCACCTGCCGCCGCGAAAAACAGTAGATGATTCCGGACTGGTCTTTCATGGTTTGCAGGAACGCGATGGTCTGCCCGACCGGGTCGACTTTCGCGACCACTTGCAAAAACAGATTGGGCCGGTCAAAGCTGGCGATGAACTCGTTTGATTCATTGAATTCGAGATTCGCCTGGATGTCGCTTCGCACCCTCGGCGTGGCGGTGGCCGTAAGCGCAAGGCACACCGAGTTGGGAAAGCGCCTTCGGACGTGCGCCAGTTGCCGGTACTCGGGCCGGAAATCGTGCCCCCACTCCGAAATGCAGTGAGCTTCGTCAATGGTGAGGCAATCGATTTTGACCGCTGCAAGCAGGTTCAGCGTCCGCGACATCAGCATGGTTTCTGGCGCGAGGTAAAGCAGCTTGGCCCGTCCCTGTCGTACAGCCTCCACGTTGGCCCGGTAGGCATCGGCGCTGAGCGAGCTGTTCAGAACGGCTACTTCCACACCGAGCTCCGCGAGTTGCTCGACCTGGTCTTTCATCAAGGAAATGAGCGGCGAGACCACGACGGTTAGCCCGTCGAACAGAAGCGCAGGAATCTGGTAGCAGAGCGACTTGCCGCCGCCCGTCGGCATGATCACCAGCGTGTCACGCTTGTGCAACACATTTTCGATGATCGCTTCCTGCAGCGGCCTGAACTCGTCATACCCGAACACACGCTTCAAAACCCGTTTGGCCTGGTTCATGGTTCTGGTAGAACTAAGATTCTAAGACAAACAAAACAGTGTCGGCGATTGACCTTAAGTTTCAATCACCTTCGGGTCTGGCTATGACAATGAGATTGTGCAAACGAGGTGTAAAGTACACTGAATATAAACAAATCAACTTGAAATTACAATTGGAAAATTGGCAGGAGCTTTTCGCGATTAATCCGGCATACGTCCATAGGCGTCAACTCAAGAGGTTTGCAGAGCTATTAGAATCGCGACCCCTCTCGTTCCAAAATTTTATTTTGGAACGCAATTGGTAGAGAAGCTCTGCTTCGATAG
>JBHHYI010000147.1:0-10389 GCA_046757525.1 bacterium
GTAACGCAATCGTCTCGATTGCGTAGCCCATTTTCCCTTTGAAGGGAGACAGATTTTCGCTCGTCCAGAGCGAAAATCAGAGGGATGTCTGGTCGGCAGCATCTTTGGCCTGGGATTTCAGGACGCCTCCTAAAATTCCCCTGATTTTCTCGCTGCACGCTTCAAAAAAGCATACCCCTTTTCTCCCCCTCGTTCCAAAATTTTATTTTGGAACGCCATTGGGAGAGAAGTTTCGCTTCGAGAGGCATCCCGGACTCCTCGAAGCAGAGCTTCTCGAGCAAGTACGTCCCCAAACAGGAGTTTGGGGACGAGAGCTGCGGCGGAATGACCGTTGGTTTCTTTGCGCACCAAGGCTGTCGTCTTGAGTAGTCTCGACCGTTTTTTGGTCGGGACGTATCGCAAGGGCGACGGCCGTCACCCCTCGATACGGTCGCTTGAGAAGCGGCGACCTACTCGGGATGACTCGCACAGTTCTTTCAAGAAACGCCCGGCTGTCGCCGTCCTTTATTACAGCCCCTGGTTGTCATTCCGGAGGAATCTTGTTGTCTGGCTGCACAGTGCTGACCAGAAACAAGATGCCTCCTGCGTGACAGGGCTGCGCTAACGCGCCTATCCGGAGCTGTCCCAAAAGTCCCGACGTTGTTTGTTGGGCCGTACCGCAGCCGTTGGTTCTTGGGAATGACAAATAATAACAAATTATAACAAAATGCCCTGACATTGTCAAGCCTGCAAGAATCTTGGTTGGGCTAATATGAAAAGCTCCTTGAAAATAGTGCTTGATTTTTTAGCACAAAACTGCTATTTTTTGTTCAGTTTAATCATGGTCTCACAGTCAACTAAGTCCCTTTTGGAACGAGTATTTTACCAAACACCAGTCACCCTGAGGGCAGCATGGCACCCAAAAACCTCTCATTTTTCGAAACGGTCTTATCGTTTTTCGACAAGGCCACGGCGTTTACCTCCCACCCGGAAGGCTTGCTCGACCAAATAAAATATTGCAACAGCATTTACCAATTTAAATTTCCTCTAAAGAATGACGACGGCAGCTACAAAATCATCCAGGCCTTTCGAGTAGAACACAGTCATCACAAGCTGCCGGTGAAAGGTGGCATCCGGTTTAGCGAGACGGTGTCAGAGGACGAAGTGAAGGCCCTGGCGGCACTGATGACTTTTAAGTGCGCCCTGGTGGATGTGCCCTTCGGGGGTGCCAAAGGGGGCATCAAGATCAATCCCAGGAACTACTCCAGCTTCCAACTGGAACGGATCACGCGGCGCTACACTGCCGAGCTAACCAAGAAGAATTTCATAGGCCCGGGCGTCGACGTGCCGGCGCCGGATTACGGCACCAGCGCACGGGAGATGGCCTGGATTGCGGACACCTACTCAGCGCTGAATCCCGGCCAAATCGATGCCGTTGCTTGCGTGACCGGCAAACCCATCGAGCAGAGTGGCATCCGCGGCCGTGTCGAAGCCACGGGCAATGGGGTGTTCTACGGCGTGCGTCACGCTTTGACCTATGCTGAGGACATGAAACGCATTGAGCTTACACCCGGAGTCGCTGGCAAGCGGATTGTCATTCAGGGTTTGGGGAACGTGGGCTATCATGCCGCCAGGTTTTTTCAAAAAGGCGGCGCCGTGATCGTGGCTTTGGCCGAGTATGACGGGGCGATTTTCAATCCCCGGGGTCTGGATGTGGAGGCGGTACAACAACACCGCAAGGAAACCGGCTCCATTCTAAATTTTCCCGGCGCCGAAAATTTTGCTAACAATTTGGAGGCGCTCGAGTACGACTGCGATATCCTCATCCCCGCGGCTTTGGAGCGTCAACTCACCGCAAAAAATGCCCCTCATGTCAAGGCGAAGATCGTGGCCGAGGCCGCCAACGGGCCAACCACCTCAGAGGCCGAGAAGATTCTCAATGCCAGGGGAATCATGATCATACCCGACATGTATTTGAATGCCGGTGGCGTGACCGTCTCTTACTTCGAATGGCTGAAGAATCTGAGCCATGTGCGTTTCGGGCGCATGAGCAAACGTTTCGAAGAGGCTTCCAACATGGCCTTGTTGAATGCCCTGGAAAAAGTAACCGGAAGGCAAGTGGCACCCGAAGAACGAAGGATCATCACCCACGGCGCCGATGAGATTGATTTCGTAAATTCCGGCCTGGAAGAAACCATGATCAACGCTTACGACGACATTCGAGAAACCTTGATGAAAACAAGAGGGGTGCAGGACCTTAGAACCGCTGCCTTCATCTGTGCCATCAACAAAATCGCCGTCTCCTACATGCAGTTGGGAATATTTCCCTGAGAGCCAAGTGAGCTATTGAATAGCCTTGAAAGGCCTGCCGAAAACATGAACCAACGCTTAACGTCCTACTGGACCAGCAAATCCGTGCTCATCACCGGGGCCTCTTCGGGTTTGGGCCGCGCTGTGACCAAAGCCCTGGCGCCTTACCGTATTCATTTTTGCCTGCTCAGTCGTCGTGAAGAAAGCCTGCTGCAGTTGGCCGACGAACTCAAAGAGAGCGGCAGCACTTTCTGGGTGAAAGCCTGCGACGTGCAAAACCGCGCTGAAGTGCTGGCCTCGGTGCAGCAGTTCTACCAGGAATCCGGTCGCCTGGATGTGGCCTGGGTCAACAGCGGCATCAGCGCGGATTCTTCCTTTGCGAGCTGGAATTGGGACGCGGTTGAAGCGGTCATCGACACCAATTTGAAGGGGGCGATGTACACCATCGTTGCCTGTTTGCAAATCATGGTAGCGCAAAAGTCTGGAGCGATCGTGGGCATCGGCTCCGCGGCTTCCATGCGTGGCCTGCCCACCCGCGGCGTTTATAGTCTGACCAAAATCGGCCTGGCCTACTTCCTGGAGAGCCTGGCGGCCGAGCTGCCGCAAATCCAGTTCACCACCATCCATCCCGGATTTGTGGACACGCCGATCAACCAGGGCAATCCCAATCGCTTTTGGCTGCTCACCCCGGACCAGGCGGCGCAAATGATGATCCGGGCGGTGGCCAGGCGCAAACGGGTTTTCATCTACCCATTCAGGATGAAGCTGCTCTACAAACTGGTGCGTGTGCTACCGACTTCCCTGTTCTTTTGGGTCGCCCGCAGAACCATCGATTTGAGTCGTCCGGCAAAAGAGCAGACATTAGAAATGTCTTCGCCTGGGTGATACGCTCGCAAGGGATTGCCGGCGAACAGCTCAGGCTGGCCACAAAGGAAATTGGCCAGAATTATCCCAAAGTTGAAAGAGGACTCACGGCCTCGACAAGTTCCTGATTACGAGACTGAAATCCAGTTACTGCGACCTTGTTCAGCAGCTTAGATGAAACCGACTTCACACCAAGGAGGCACCTATGCACATTCACAAGTTAATGTCACGGTTGTTCATTGTCATCGGACTAATCCTGGGATTGGTCTGGGCCATGGCCCCGGCAACCCAGGCGGGAGAAAGGCTTTCCCCGAAAACGTTGCAGAAGCGCCAGCAGGACAACGTTGAATATTTGCCCAACGTGATCGTGGTTAAATTTAAGGACAGAAAACGATTTACAAACAAAAGTGGCGCGACGGGGTTAGCCACCGTGGACAAACTGTTTAGCAGCTACAATGTGTACGAATTAGAACCCGTTGTGCGGGACGACCAACTGCTAAGTTCGCTGCCACCATCGAGTACCGTGGGCAGCATTTGCTACGTGTACTATTCCGGCGATGCCGCTGCACCCGGTGTGGCCCAGGCGTTTGCCCGGGATGCCAATGTGGAATACGCCGAACCTAAATATGTCTACCGTCTGTTCGACACGCCCAACGATCCCAGGTTTGGCGAGCAAACGCACTTAGACGTCGTTAGCGCCCGGCCGGCCTGGGATGTGGTCAAGGGGGAACAAGGCGATGCAGTAGTTGCCATCGTTGACGGCGGCACCGACATCGGTCATCCGGATATCGCCGCCAACCTGTGGACGAACCCGGCCGAAATCCCCAACAATGGTGTGGACGACGACAATAACGGATTCGTGGATGACGTCCACGGCTGGAATTTTGCCAACAGCAGCAACGATCCCACCGGATTGGCGACTACGCCCAGCAGCGCCAATCACGGCACGCACACCGCCGGCGTGGCCTGCGCGGTCACCGATAACGGCATTGGCGTAGCTGGCGTGAGCTGGAATGCGACCCTGATGCCCGTAAACGCCGGCTCTCCCACCAGGGACAATATTATCGCCTTTGGCTATGATGGCATCCTGTACGCCGGCATGAATGGTGCTGACATCATCAGTTGCAGTTGGGGTGGGGCTGGCGCCAATTCTCTCTTTGAGCAGGAAATCATAAACACCGTGACAGACTTAGGCGCACTGGTGGTGGCAGCCGCAGGGAACGAAGGCTCTGCGGTCAAAGTCTACCCTTCCGCTTACCAGCACGTCATTGCTGTGGCCAATACTACCGACGGCGACGTCAAATCGTTCACCTCTTCGTTCGGAACCTGGGTAGACCTGTCGGCGCCGGGGGTGAGCATTCTCAGCACTTTGAACAACGGCAGGTACGGAAGTCTGACCGGAACGTCTTTTTCCTGTCCGCTGGTCGCGGGAATTGCGGCGCTGGTAAAGACGCAGCATCCGGATTGGAACGGCCTGCAAATAGGCGAACAGGTGCGCGTGACCGCCGACGTCATCGATGACTTGAATCCGTCGTTTGTCGGCAAACTGGGAAAGGGTCGCGCCAATGCAGCCAGGGCGGTCACAGAATCTTCCCCGGCAATCAGAATTTCCGACGTCACCTTCTCCGAAAGCAATAACAACGGCATCATCGATCCTGGTGAGACCGTCACCATTGCGCTCACCGTGATCAATTACCTGGCAGCGGCGAGCAATGTCAATCTGACGCTCTCCACCAACGACAATTTTGTCTCGTTGAACAATGCCAACTTGACCATCTCTTCCATTGGAACGTTGGAAGAAAAGACGTTCGGCTCTGCGTTCAGTTTCGATGTGGCTAACACAGCACCCAGTGGACATCCGCTGGCCTTCGTGTTGAACATGACCACCACCGACTACCAGGATTCCGATCGCTTCTCCTTAACTGTTCTGCCCACCTTTGCCACGGAAAGTGCCAACCAAATCACCGTCACGGTCACGAACATCGGCAGGCTGGGCTTTGGCGACGCCGACAATCAGAACAATGGCATCGGATTTAGTTTTAAAGACGGGCCCAATCTCCTCTTCGAAGGGGCGCTCATCGCTGGCACCGGCGCAACGCAAATCTCAGATGCTGCCAGGGGAATTCTATCCGGTCAGACGCTTTTGTTCGACCAGGACTTTACCATTGCCGAAGGTGGCGATTTGCAGTTGACCTCCCCTGGCGTGCTGAGCGACGAAGAAAGCTTCGGGATCTTTGAAGATACCGGAGCCAGCAATCCTATGAATATTCGGGTCACCCAGGAAACCTTCGCCATGCACGATCCTCCTAATGACGACTTCGTGCTGTTTAAGTATACCGTTGAGAACCTCAATGCCACTGCGTTGGAAAACTTTCATTTTGGTTATTTCTTCGATTGGGACATCGACGGTGGCAATTTTGCCACAAACTCTGCCGGCTACGATCCTGTCAGGAGACTGGGCTATGCTTACGATACGGGCAGCGGGCCCGACACGTACGTGGGCATGTCCTTATTGACTCTTAGCGACGTGAACTATCGTGCCATTTTCAACGATCCGGACGATGTCAGGAACCCCAGTTGGGGCATCTACGACGGCTACACCGACCTCGAGAAATGGGTCTCGATCAGCAGTGGCACCGACACCGCTTCAGCCGGCCCGGCCGACATCTCGCACGTTATCGCAGCCGGTCCGCTGACCATAGAGCCCAATAGTACCATTCAAATCGGATTTGCCTTGCTGGCTGGCATAGATCTAAACGACTTGCAACAGAATGCCGATGCCGCTAAAAAACTCTGGGATGCACTGTTCGTGACCGGAATTGACGACGAGGTGCCGGGCATCCCGCAGACGTTTGCGCTGGAACAAAACTACCCGAATCCGTTCAACCCAAGCACGACCATCCGCTACCAATTGCCCAAGAGTGCAACCGTGGAACTAACGATTTACAACGTTCTCGGACAACCCGTGAACACCCTGGTTCGAGCACACCAACCGGCCGGGACTTATGCCGTCGCCTGGGACGGCAAGAATTTTGCAGGGCAGCAGGTTGCCAGCGGCATTTACGTGTACCGGTTGCACGCCGGCAATTTCGTTCAAACGCGGAAAATGTTATTTCTGAGATAAGGTAGACGTGATGATTTCTCCGAAATATTCTTCAGCGGTAAGGCTTTCTGCCCTCGGGCTCTTCCTGTTTTTCATGGTTCTACATTTTCAAAGGTTTGCAGGAACCCCAGAGCCTTCCTCTTCAAGACACCGATCTTTGCTGGACTCTCAAGTCAAAGGAAGCCAGGCCGAATTCAAGCAATACCCTTCAGACTGGGGCTGGATGCAGCGCACCTTTCCTTACTGGAAAGCTGACAAGACAGCTCTGGCCGAAGCGTTGCAATATGCGCAACACCTGCGCGAGGCAGCAAAGTACCCTGTTGATGACCGGAGAGGCCTGCAAAAGTCTGGGGGAACTCAGCAGTGGGAATTCGCGGGTCCTGCCAATATTGGTGGCCGGGTTTCGGATATCGAGTTCAACCCCGTCGACCCCAACATCGTTTATGCCGCGGCGGCGACTGGCGGCGTGTTCAAATCCACAGATGGGGGTCTGAGCTGGATCCCAGTATTCGATGATGCGGCCATTTTCACCATCGGCGACCTGGCCGTGGATCCCAGCGATCCGGACCTCGTTTATGTCGGCACGGGCGAAGCCAATGGTGGACACAACAATTTTCCCGGTGGCGGCGTTTACAAGTCAACAGATGCCGGCGCAAGCTGGCAGTTCCTGGGCCTCGAGCAGGCTGTTTCCATCGGACGCATCGTGGTGGATCCGGTGGATTCCCGACGCCTGTTTGTGGCGGCTGTGGGTTCCTACTTTGGCCCCAATCCCGAAAGAGGTCTCTACCGCTCAGAGGACGGCGGCGCCAACTGGTCGCGAGTCCTGTTTGTTTCGGACACCACCGGGGTCATCGACCTGGTGCTCAATCCCCAGAACCCCTCTTTTGTGCTTGCCGCAACGTGGGAACGCGTGCGGCGGCCCAACAATTCACATCTGTACGGCAGCACCAGCGGTTTGTACCGGAGTGTGGATGGCGGCGACACCTGGGAGCTGCTTGGGCCGGTCAATGGATTGCCCGATGCCACAACCACCAACGTCGGCCGCATCGGGTTGGCTTTGTGCCAAAGCAGTCCGCAGGTCATTTACGCGTTGTACAACGATGGTCTTAATTACTCTGGACTTTTCAGAACCAGCGACAGCGGCGACACGTGGGTCAACGCGGATCCAAATAGGGAGATTCTAAATGGCACCGGCGGCTTTAGCTGGTATTTTGGCCAGGTACGGATCGATCCATTTGACCCCAATCGGGTATTCGTGCTCGACGTTGGCTTCATGCGCTCAACCGATAGCGGGGACACCTGGACGATTACCAGAGGCTCTCGCAATCTCCACGTAGACCACCATGCCCTGGCATTTCATCCTTCTGAACCGGATTACCTGATCGACGGCAACGACGGTGGCATCAGCATTTCTTCCGACGGCGGTGCCACCTGGACCAAAGTGGCCAATTTGCCGGTGACCCAGTTTTACGAGATTGGCATCGACAATAGCAACCCTGAAAGACTCCTGGGCGGCACACAAGACAATGGTACCCTCCGTACCGTGACGGGCACCGTGGACGATTGGGACACCATCCTGGGCGGGGATGGCTTCTACGTCCTGGTCGACCCCAACGATCCCGATGTCATCTACGCCGAGTCGCAATTTGGCGGTCTGGTGAAATCGGTCAATGGTGGGGGCTCCTTTTTTCCGGCCCGGGTGGGCATTGTGTCTAGTGAGCCCACAAATTGGTCCACGCCGGTCGTCATGGACCCCAATAATAGCCAGGTTCTTTATTACGGAACCAATCGGGTTTACCGAACAGAAAACGCTGCCCAAAGCTGGGTGCCGATCAGTCCGGATTTGACCGAAGGCATGCCGGGGGCAAGATTGGGTACCGTTACCACCATCGCTGTGGCGCCGACGGACTCAAACGTGATCTACGCTGGCACGGACGACAGCCATGTTTGGGTCAGCTCCGATCGGGGTGGAAGCTGGACCGAGGTTTCCGCCGCCTTACCCTATCGCTGGGTCACGAGAATCGTGGTGGACCCGGCAGACGAGAATACTGCTTATGTTACCTTCTCCGGCCTGAAATGGAAAGATCCGCAGCCGCACGTCTTCAGGACCACAAACATGGGTGCAGATTGGCAGGATATCAGCAGCAACCTACCCGATGCCCCGGTGAACGCCTTCGCCGTAGACCCTCTGGATTCGCAGGTGCTCTACCTTGGCTCAGACGTGGGGGCGTTCGTGAGTTTCAACACTGGCCAGACGTGGGAAGCGTTAGGTACGGGTTTGCCCATGGTTCCCGTGTACGACATGAAAATACACCAGGCCGAACATTTTCTCGTTGTGGGTACGCACGGGCGTTCCATGTACAAGTTGGATTTGTCCAGTCTGGTAACGGATGTGCAGGCACCGTCGGAGGTACCTTCCGTGGCCTCGTTTGAACTCAAACAGAATTACCCCAATCCATTCAATCCCAACACGAATATCCGATATAGCCTGGTGGAGCCAGGCCGGGTGAGCCTGAAAATCTACAATCTGCTGGGCGAAGAAGTACGCACCTTAGTCGACGAGGTCCAGAGCGCGGGTAACTTTCAATCGCATTGGGACGGCACCAACAAACAAGGCGAGCCGGTTTCCAGCGGCGTTTACCTCTACGAGTTGAAAACGAGCACTTCTGCCCAGTTCAAACGGATGATTTTGCTGCGTTAGCCTGGCGCAGGCCACCAGACCTCCGCCATTGGCTGGGGGAAAAAGGAGAGAATTCCGGCTGTCCATTGAACTATTCGGGTAAGTGATGAACTTTCTGGAAATTTTGCTTGACATTTTGCATAAACTTGTAGATATTGTAAAAATTTAATTGACTGATTCAGCGCAAGCCGAATCGGTACCCGAGAATCCATCCGAGTGTTTCTTCCTTTCGATTCCGAGTTTTCTCAGTTCCTTTAAGTTTCCGTAGTCTTCAGCGTTGGCGCTTTCAGCCCGGAGGGGGAGCCACGTCAACAATGACCCGTCGGAGAATCCTGGCGCTGTTGATCCACCTTTGCCAGTCGTGGAAGGTCTGGTCAGAGGATGGCCTGGACGTACTGGTTTTCCCATTCAAAGGTGGAGAGATGGGCACAGGAGAACCTGAGAGCTTAACTTAAGTCACAAATAAACAATTGCTTAATTTCGGGCGAGATGCTACTAACTAACAAAAGGAGGTCTCAGATGAAGAAGTTCACGATGATTAACTTGACCCTGCTGTTCGTTTTGGGTGTCCTGTTAGCCACCGCGGCTATGGCAGGCGACGTAGACGATATAAAAAAAGCAACCATGGAGCATTTTGCCACGCTTAAAAGTGGCGATGCTGCTGCCCACGTAGAACATCATTTTCAAGGACACAGCACCTTTCCCGGTGACGGGAGTCTACTACAAGTGGATGATTCTCTCGATGAGGAAACCAAAGCATTGAGAACGAGTTTCGATTCTGGCGTAAAGCTCAATCTACAACTCAGACATCTGGAGGTAAAAGTCTATGGCAAGACGGCCGTTGTCACCGGCTATGTAGTTGGCACAACAAAGGGGCCGGATGGCAAGACACAACAGATCATGAATCGCCGCACGGCAGTCTTGGTTAAGCAAGGCGGAAAGTGGAAGGAAGTTCACCTTCACAGCTCGCCTGTTGTGGCAGCTCAGCCACAATAAGTGGCCTCGATTGCCACGAAAGGGGGGTAAGGAGTCAGTCCTTCTGTCATCTAACCAGATTCAATGAAAGGAGATTGTTATGGGTCAACCTGTTGTGCACTGGGAGTTTTGGTCACAGAATCCGGAAGAGATTTCGGATTTCTACAGCACGGTCTTCGGCTGGGAGATTCGGCATATTCCGGAAATGGACTACCGTCTCGTGGAGACCGGCGGAGAAGGAGGAATCAACGGCGGCATCATGACGCCAAAACAGGGGCCATGGCCGGCCAAGCTGGCGTTTTACGTCGAGGTGGAGGAACTGGAGCCCTTCCACGCCAAGATCAAGGAAGCTGGCGGCAAGGTCCTTGTCGCAGGCATGGAAGTCCCCGAAGTCGGGTCTTTGTCCCTGTTTGAGGATCCGGACGGCCGGGTACTGGGAATATGGAAGCAGAAGAAATAGGAGTGGTTGCAGCCATTT